>NZ_PKHA01000007.1:0-135555 GCF_002861525.1 Actinomyces urogenitalis
CCGCCGCATCCTCACCCTGCACGCCATGATCCGAAACGGCACCCTCTACGACCCCCAACCCACCCACCAACTCCCCGCCGCCGCTTGACACACCACATAGGGGCACCCCCCCTTGCGCCCGCGGCTGGGACGCACGTAGGCTCACCCCCATGTTTGTGACACGCGTTCTCTTTAAGTGACCGTGACTCCGGCCTTGCCGGAGTCCTGACGCTCACGCTTGGTGGCCGACGACGGCCGGCCGCGTGGAGCGCCCTCACTGTCCTGAAAAGTCATTCACGGCCTGCTGAGCCCTTCTCGCGCCGTGACCCGCGACGAGCTTGACGAGATCCTCATGAACACCACCCCTGTGCCTCCTGACGCCTCGACGTCTGCCTCCAGCCCTGCCACGACGGTGCCCGTGACCTGGGCTCCGCGGCGCTGGCCAGCCTTCCTCACCATCGCCCCGCAGCCGCGTACACCCCTTGCTGACCGCCCGGGGCGCTACCTCGCCAGCGTCCTGCGCGACGCCTGGCTCCCCCTGCTGGTCGGAGCGGTGCTGACGGCCCTGACCTACCTCTCCTCAGGGCTTATCCCGACCGTTCTGGGTCGGGTGGTCGACCACGGCATGTCTCACGGACTGTCCGCCCAGCTCGTTCCCGGGCTCATCGCGCTCGCGGCGCTGGGTGTGGCCGGCGGGCTCGTGGGCGGCGTGACCGAGCTCTTCGCCTTCGGCTCGTGGGTCAGCGGCTGGCAGCCCTCGGTCCGCGGTGTGGGCTACCGCCTGGGGCTGAGGTCGCGCGCGGTGACCCGCGAGGTCTCCTCCGGTGACGTCGTGTCCACCGCGACCTCGGACGCGGACTCCATCGGCGCGCTCATGTACTTCATCGTGACCGTGATCGGGTCGCTGATCTCCACCGTGGTCGTTGCGATCCTCATGCTGCGGATGGACACCGGCCTGGGGCTGCTGGTCCTGCTCGGGCTGCCGGTGGTCCTGCTGGGCGTCGGCACACTGCTCAGGCCTCTGAACAGGCGCATGTCCGTCCAGCGTGAGGAGCAGGGGCGGCTGACCACGGTGACCACCGACGTCGTCGCCGGGCTGCGGGTCCTGCGCGGCATCAGCGGCGAGGACGTCTACGCCGCCCGTTACGCCGAGCAGTCGGCCAAGGTACGTGCTGCGGGAATCAAGGTCGCCTCCACCCAGGCCATGCTCGCCGCCATCCGTGCCGGCGCCCCCATGATCCTGACCGCGCTGGTCGTGGGCGCCAGCGCCACCGCCGCGCTGGAGGGACGGATCACGGCCGGTGAGTTCGTCACCTTCTACGGTTACACGACCTTCCTCATCTGGCCGCTGGGAGCGCTGGCTGATCTCATGCAGTTCATGACGCGTGCGTGGGTGGGGGCGAAGAAGGTGGCGCGTGTGGCCGCCGTCGAGCCCCTGGTCAGGGACGACGACGTCGACCCCGCCGCCGTCCTGGATCCCACCGGGGACCTGGTGGACGAGGCCAGCGGGGTCCGCCTGGCTGGAGGCCGCATGACCGCGCTGGTGTGTGCGCGTCCGGCTCTCAGCGCTGCCCTGGCTGAGCGCCTGGGCCGTCCGGACGACGAGGCAGCCGTCACCCTGTCCGGGACGGACCTGCGCCGCCTGCCGATTGAGCAGGTGCGCCGCGCCGTCGTCGTCTCCGGCGCTCATGCGGAGGCCTTCGCCGGCCCGCTGGCCGGGGAGGTGCTCGGCGAGCAGGTGGAGCTCGCTGCCCAGCGCAGACTGGTCGAGCTCATGACCCTGCACGCCGGTACGGACCGGCCGGACGCCACCCGCGCGGACGTCCCTCTCACGACGGCGCAGGCCGAGTCTGCGTATCGCGCGCTGGAGGTCGCCGTGGCTGGTGACGTGCTGGACTCCCTGGGCGGGCTGGAAGGCCAGCTGACTGAGAAGGCCCGCAACCTCTCCGGTGGCCAGCGTCAGCGCCTGGCCCTGGCCCGGGCCGTGGCGCGCCAGGCGCCGGTTCTTGTGCTCATCGAGCCCACCAGCGCACTGGACTCCCACACCGAGGACCTGGTGGCCCAGCGCCTGCGTGAGGCTCGCGCCGGGCTGACGACCGTCGTGGTCACCTCCTCGCCGCTGCTGCTCAGCCGCTGTGACGAGGTGATCCTGTTGGAGGCGGTGGACGCCGAGCCCGCAGCGAGCGCCCGGGTGGGTGAGCGTGCGCGCGGCACTCATCACGAGCTGAGCCAGCTGGATGCCTACACCGACGTTGTTGAGAGAGGAGCGGGAGCATGAGCGCGATGCGGCTTCCTGTTGCGGACGGGCGCACCGTTCGCCGTCGTTTCCTCTCCCTGCTGGGGGAGCACAAGCGTGCCTTCACCGTGGTCACCCTCGCCCAGCTCGCCGCCGCGGTGGCAAGCGTGGGCATCCCCAAGGTCCTCGGTCTCATGGTTGACGCCGTGCAGGCCGACGCCGGGGCGCAGCGT
Source organism: Actinomyces urogenitalis (assembly GCF_002861525.1). Taxonomy (NCBI): domain Bacteria; kingdom Bacillati; phylum Actinomycetota; class Actinomycetes; order Actinomycetales; family Actinomycetaceae; genus Actinomyces; species Actinomyces urogenitalis. The sequence goes on from NZ_PKHA01000007.1 coordinate 2,449, forward strand.
CTGCACACGCTGATCGCCATCGTGGTGGTTCTGGCGGTCGTCAACGCGGTGCTGACCGGGATCGGGGAGTACCTTGCCCGGATCCTGGGCGAGAGGATCTTCGCCGCGCTGCGCGAGCGTCTGGTCAGCGCCGCCATGCACCTGCCGCTGAGCGTGGTGGAGTCTGCGGGCACCGGCGACCTATTGGGGCGCACGAGCCACGACCTGGAGAACATTCGCTTCGTGGTCCAGCGTGGGGTCTCCCAGATCCTCGTCATCGTGCTCACCATCCTCAGCGTGGTCCTTGCTGCTCTGCTGGCCTCGCCGCTGCTGGGGGTGTGCATGCTCGCCTCGGCGGTCATCGCGGTTCCCCTGGGACGTTGGTACCTGCGCCACGTGGTGCCTGGCTATCAGACGATGAACGCGCTGTGGGCTGAGGTCGACGGCGTGATCGCTGAGACCGCTGACCAGGCGGAGACCGTGGACGCCCAGTACCTGGGTCAGCGCCGCAACCGGGTCCTGGACCGGGCGCTGCGGGAGGTGTGGCAGACCGAGCAGTACACGCTGTGGCTGCGCATCGTGCTCATTACGGGCCTGGGTATCGCCGTCATGCTGCCGCTGCTGGCGGTCCTGGCCTGGGGTGCCTGGCTGCTGGGTCACGGGATGGTCACTCTGGGAGCGGTGACGACGGTGGCTCTGTATGCCGTCCAGGTGCGGGGGCCGGTCCATGAGATCACCTTCTGGCTGGACACGGTGCAGTCTGCCTCGGCCGCCCTGGCTCGCATCGTCGGGGTTGAGCTCGTCAAGCCGGATCGTCAGGCCACCAGTGACGTGGTGGTCCCCGAGCCTCCGCGCGTGCGCGGGGTCTCCTACGCCTACCGGCCGGGTCATGACGTGCTCCACGACGTCGACCTGGAGATCATCCCGGGCGAGCGGCTGGTCGTCGTCGGACCGTCTGGATCGGGCAAGTCCACCTTGGGACGCATGCTCGCTGGCATCCACCCGCCTACCCGCGGGCGGGTCACAGTGGGCTCGGGCGGGCCTGACGGCCAGGGAACGGACCTGACCGCCCTGACCGAGCAGGCCCTGCACCGCGAGGTGGCCCTGGTGACCCAGGAGCACCACGTCTTTGCATGCACCCTTGCTGACAACCTGCGTATCGCCCGGGCTGACGCCACGGACGCCGAGATTGCTCACGCCCTCGACGTCGTCGGGGCGAGCGTGTGGGCCCAGGCACTGAGCAACGGCCTGGACACCCTGGTGGGTAACGGCGGTGTGGTGCTGGACCCGGGACAGGCCCAGCAGGTGGCGCTGGCGCGCATCGTCCTCATGGACCCGGCCACGCTCATCCTGGACGAGGCCACCAGCCTGCTGGACCCAGGCTCGGCGCGCTCAGCCGAGCGCGCCCTGGACGCGGTCCTGGCTGGGCGCACCGTCATCGCCATCGCCCACCGCCTGGACACGGCCGCGGCGGCGGACAGGGTCGCCGTCGTCATTGACGGACGGATCGTCGAGCTGGGCAGCCATGACGAGCTCGTGGCTGCCGGCGGGGAGTACACGCGGCTGTGGGAGGCCTGGACCAGCGCCTAGCCCTGCTTGCTGCCTGCGCCAGGCACTCAGACGACGGGGCGGTGTGAGACTGTCCAGTCCCACACCGCCCCGTCGTCGTCGCTGCGCCTGCGTCCTAGGCGGCCGTGGGGGCCAGCGCGTTGTCCGCGGGCAGGGGCGTGCGGCCGCGGCGCAGCCTGGCGCCCAGCAGCGTCACGCAGACGGCGATCGCGGTCCAGATGAGCAGGACGCCGAGGGTCTGCAGGTAGATCCCGTCCAGACCGCCGCCGGCGATGAGGCGGCGGAAGGACAGCTGGGTGTAGCTCATCGGCAAGAACGGGTGGATCCACTGGAAGAAGCGCGGAGCCGTCTCGATCGGGAAGGTTGCGCCCATCGAGGTGATCTGCAGGCTCAGCAGGACGATGGACACGAAGCGCCCGCGGAAGGCCAGCGAGGCCACGCAGGCCTGATTGATCGCCATGAAGCACACCGAGGAGGCGATAGCCATGAGTGCCAGGCCCAGCAGGTTGGCCGCGTGCAGCTCGCCGGCAGCGTTGACCGCCACCATCATGATGACTGCCTGAGCCATGGCCAGGAGCAGGGCGGTGGTTGCCGGGCGGATCGCCGAGGCCCACCAGCGCTCGCCGTGGTCGCGCTTGTCCAGTGCGGGCAGCACCAGGAACAGGGCGATCGCTCCGACCCACAGGGCCAGGCTCATGAACATCGGGGTGAAGCCGGCGCCGTTGTTGGCGACGGCGTGCTCACGCACGGTGTCGACGCCGGCTACGTCCGAGGCGACCGAGGACATGGTCTCGCGCTGGTCCTGGGTGTAGCTCGGGATCTGGTCGACCCCGTCGCCCAGGCCGTCGGCCAGCGTCGTCGCCCCGTCATTGAGCTTGCCTGCGCCGTCTTCAAGGTCCTGCGCGCCGGAGGCCAGCTGCGCGGCGCCGTCGGCCAGGGTCTGCGAGCCGGACCGGGCGGTGGCCAGACCGCTGGACAGGGTCTGCGAGCCGGTCTGCGCGCTGGCGGCGCCGGAGGCCAGGCGGGCGACGCCGTCGGCGAGAGTCTGGGCGGAGGAGGCGGCGGTCCCGGCGCCCTGGTCGAGGGTGACCAGGCCAGAGGCCAGGCTTGTGGCGCCGTCGGACAGTGAGGCCGCACCGTTGTCCAGCTGGCTGATACCGGAGGTGAGGGCGGGGACCTGGTCATTCATGGTGGCCAGGCCTCCGGCGACCTGGGTGGCTCCCTGGCGCAGGGCGGCGGAGTTGTCCACGCTCTGGCCGCCGACCGTGGAGGTGGTGACCTGGCTCAGCCCGCCGGCGACGGCGTTGATGCCGCCCAGCAGCGTCTGGGGGCTGGAGGCGTTGCCGGGGACGGTGACGTCACTCGGGCTGCCGACGGCGGAGGCCAGGCGGTCCACACCCTCGCGCAGCGTGGTGGTGCCCTGGGACAGGGCGGAGGTGGAGCCGGCGAGCTGGGCGGCGCCGTCGGCGACCTGCGAGACGCCGGTGGAGACCTGAGCCGCGGCCGCCGATGCCTGGGACATGCCCGTGTTGAGGGCTGCGGACTGGGAGGAGACCTGCTGCAGTGCGGCGCAGAACTCAGCGGATGCCCCGGTGGCTGCGCACTGGGTGGCGAGCTGGTCGACGGCGGCGGTGTAGCTGGCAACTCCCTGCTGGGCGGTGGTCACGCCTGAGGCCAGCCCGGCAGCGCCGTCCTTGAGGGAGACGCCGTTGGCCTGCGGGCTGTTGAGCCCGGCCGACACCTGTGCGGCCCCGGCGTCGAGAGCGGTGACGCCGCCGGTCAGGGTGGAGGTGTCAGTGGAGCCGGACTCGCCGATTCCTGCCTGGAGCTGGGCGATACCGGCGGCCAGACCGCTGGTGGGGTCGGTGGCCTTGGCCTGGAGAGCGGCCGCGCCGGCCGCGACCTGGTCCACGCCCTGGGTGTAACGGGAGACGCCGTCGGCCAGGGTGCCGGAGCCGGAGGACAGCTGGCCCACGCCGTCGGCCAGGGTGCCGGCGCTGCTGACCAGGGTGGAGGTGCCCTGGCTCAGGGTCTTCGCGCCGTCGGCCAGGGTTGAGGCGCCAGCGGAGGCGCTGGAGGTGCCGGCGGACAGGCTGGCGACGCCGTCGGCCAGCTGCTGGGAACCGCTGGCGGCGGTCGCGGTGCCGTCAGACAGGGTCGTCAGGCCGCTGGTGAGGGTGACCGAGCCGTCAGCCAGCTGACGCACGCCGACCGTGAGGGAGGAGGCGCCGGAGCTCAGCGAGTCAGCTCCGTCGGACAGCGTCGTGGTGCCATCGGCCAGGGTGGTGGTGCCGTCGGCCAAGGTCGCGGCGCCGTCGGAGGCGGTCACCATGCCGTCGCGGATCGTGGAGACGCTGAGCAGGAGGGTGTCCACCACCTGGGCGGAGCCTTGGCTGTCGAGGGTGTTGGTGAGCTCGGAGGCAACGGTGCGGGCCATGGTGCCGGCGAGGTAGTTGATGCCGTCGTCCGTGACCAGGCGCAGCCTCTGGGTGGCTGCCTGCGAGGGGTCCTTGGAGCCGACCAGGGAGACCTTCTGGGAGAAGTCTGCGGGGATGTAGAGAATGGCGCGGACCTTCTCCTGGCCCATCTCGGCGCGGGCCTGGGCCTCGCTCATCGAGGTCCAGGTGAAGCCGACGTCCTGGGAGCCGTCCGGCTCAGTCAGCGCCTTCTCCAGCTCGGCACCGAGGCTGAGGGTCTTCTTCTCGCCGGAGGCCAGGGTCGTGGTGTAAGCGCTGTCCTCGTTGACCACGGCGGCGGTCATGTCACCCAGGCGGTTGGTGGGGTTCTGGTAGGTGAGGGTGAGTAGTCCCGCATACAGCAGCGGGATGATGACGACTGCGACGACGACAACGAGGTTGCCGATGCGTGAGCCGGTGAGCTTCTTCATGTCAGGACCTTCCGGGACGTGTTCCGGACCGTGACGATACAGACCTGTATCGACAGGCGCAATACAGATGTGTATTGTGTGGTTGAGATGACAGGACAAGGCTCGCCCTGGGCTGCCATCGTGTGCGGTGTAAGCCAGAGGGGGAGAAGGTCCATGGGTGTCGCGATGGAGAAGGGTGCCCGGCTCCGAGACGTCGCGGGCCGGGCGGCGCGTCACGCGGCGGCGCGGCGAGCCGTTTCTGCCGGTGCCTCAGGCAAGCGGGCGCAGACCCAGGCGCTGTTGCTTGAGGCGGGTCGAGAGCTCTTTGCCGAGCAGGGGATCGGGGCTACCAGTGTGGGTGACCTGTGCTCCCGGGCAGGCTTCACGCGGGGGGCCTTCTACTCCAACTTCGCTGACATGGACCACTTTGTGCGCCAGCTGGCTGAGCGCGAGTGGGAGCAGATGACCGACTTTGTGCGCCAGGCGGTGGACGAGGCGCTTCCTGACTCCGCGGAGCGCTCGCCAGCGTCCAGTGACGACGAGGTGCAGCACGCCCTGGAGATCCTGGCAGACCGTCTCCTGCTGGCCATGCCGGTCTCGCGCGAGTTCTACATGCTCCAGAACGAGTTCGTCAGCTACATCCTGCGCAACCAGGAGCACGCGCAGGGGCTGCGGCGCAGCTATGAGGCCTTCAAGGCCTCGCTGCGCGAGGTGGTGGTGACCGGGCTGGGTGCCATCGGTCGCGAGTGCATGCTCAGTGCGGATGACATGACTGAGCTCCTGTTTGCCGCTGCCGAGCGCTCGATGCGTACGGCGCTCATGGTGGGGCGCGAGGATCAGCTCACTGCTCTGCTGGATCGCAGCCTGCCGGTGATGCTCACCCACATGAGTCGTCCGCGCGAGAGCTGAGATGGACCCGCTCGTCCCTGGTCTGTGCGTGCAGGTCGTGAAAGAGTGAGTAGCGTCATCGTTGTGAGGTGACTGTTTCCGGTGCTGCGGGTGCCTGGCCAGGGCGCCGTCGGAGGGCAGCAGGCTCGGTGAGCAGGGAGGAAAGGCGGTCGTCATGGCCAGCGCTCACACGCACCATGAGGCGGCGGTGCACCACGCGGTTCCGGGCACCGGGCAGATGCGTGCCTACTGGGTCGATGAGTCCACCCTCGCCTGGCCTGCTGACCTCCTGCCACCGGGCGTTCGCCTGGAGGACTGCCTGGGCGCCGACGGCGGCCGCCCCACCTCACCACCGCTGAGCTTCGGCCTGGTCAGCTCGCCTGACGGCAGCGTCGGCCTCACCGACGGGCTGCTCCAGCGTGGCGAGCGCGGCAGCGAGATCCCTCTCGGGCTCATCGGCCGCCTGGACAGCCGCCTCGTGGAGGCCCACCCCCAGCTTGACGGTTACCTGGCGCTGACCACCCAGGACGAGTTCGGCGCCCCACGACTGATCGGCGACGACGTCGCGCTCCTGCTCACGGGCCAGCTCGCCGTCGTCCAACGCACCTCAGCATCCGTGGGTGGCTGGGTCACGGCCTACACCGGTGTGCAGACCTGGCCGGTCATCGACCGACTGTGGGGCCAGGTCGCCAGCGCTCGCGACGGCAGCGCACCGCTGGGCGTCAGCTTCTCACCCAGCGGCGACGCCGCCCCCTCCTTCGCCCTGTGGGCTCCCACCGCCGTGCACGTGGACCTGCTCACCTGGCCGGCTCCGGTGCGGACAGGATCGGTCCCACTGGCGGCGGGGGACCCGGTCAGGCTTGAGGCGCGGCGCTGCCAGGACGGGCGCTGGGAGGTCACCTCCAGGCGCACCGCCGAGGCGGGAGTGCGCGCAGGCTGCCAGTACCTGTGGGAAGTCCGCGTCTACGTGCCTGCTACCGGCAAGGTTGAGACCAACTTCGTCACGGACCCCTACTCGCGTGCCCTGACGGTGGACTCGCGGCGCTCGGTGGCCGTGGACCTGGGGTGCAAGGAGCTCAAGCCCAGCGCGTGGTGCGAGAACCTCAACCCGACGGTCGCCGTCGATGCCGCGCGAGCGATCTATGAGCTCCACCTGCGCGACTTCTCGGCCGCGGACCCCACCGTGCCGCCCGAGCTGCGTGGTACCTACGAGGCCTTCACCATCGACTCGGCCGGGACCAGGCACCTGCGCGAGCTGGCCCAGGCGGGCATTGACACGGTGCACCTGCTGCCCGTGTTCGACTTCTCCACCGTCCCGGAGGACCGCAGGCGCCAGCGGGTGCCGCAGGTCCCAGAGGGGACCTCGGCCGCCTCCCGCCGCCCCCAGGCCGCCGTCGGGGCTGTGGCTGACCTCGACGCCTACAACTGGGGCTACGACCCCTTCCACTGGATGGCTCCCGAGGGCTCCTACGCCACCGACGGGCACCAGGACGGGGGCGCGCGCACGGTCCAGGTGCGCGAGATGATCGGCGCCCTGCACGGCATGGGGCTCCAGGTGGTCCTTGACCAGGTCTTTAACCACACCGCCGGAAGCGGGCAGGAGCCCACGAGCGTCCTGGATCGCATCGTGCCCGGTTACTACCACCGTCTGGATGCTACTGGGCAGGTGGAGAGCTCCACCTGCTGCAACAACGTGGCGACCGAGCGGGCGATGGCCGAGCGCCTCATGATCGACGCCTGCGTGTCCTGGGTGCGTGACTACCGGGTGGACGGCTTCCGGTTCGACCTCATGGGCTACCACTCCACCACCACCATGAAGCGGCTGCGCCAGGCCCTGGCGCAGGTGAGCGAGGACGCCGTCGGGCACGAGATCTACCTCTACGGCGAGGGCTGGAACATGGGCGAGGTCGCGGACAACGCCCTGTTCCGCCAGGCGGTCCAGGGCCAGGTCGGGGCGCAGGACGGTCTTCACATCGGCACCTTCAACGACCGCGTTCGTGACGCCCTCTACGGGGGGAACCACTTCGGTCCCGACCCACGCCAGGGTCAGGGCCTGGGTACTGGCGCGGCCTCGCACCCCTCGGGGTGGGGAAGCCGGGGCGAGCAGGCTGACCGGGAGGACCTGCGGTGGCGCACGGACCTCGTTCGCCTGTCCCTGGCCGGGAACCTGCGCGAGATGGAGCTGCTGAGTGCGGACGGGACTTGGCGACGCGGGCAGGACCTGCGCTACGGGCTGGCGCCGGCGGGATACGGGGACGAGCCGGTGGACTCCATCGCCTACGTCGACGCCCATGACGACGAGACGCTCTTCGACCGCCTGGCCTACAAGCTTCCCCCAGGTACCTCGATGGAGGACCGAGTGCGGCTGAGCACGGTGTGCCTGGCGGCCATCACCCTGGGCCAGTCCCCCTGCTTCTGGGCCGCGGGCACCGAGATGCTGCGCAGCAAGTCCCTGGACCGTGACTCCTACAACTCAGGAGACCACTTCAACGCCATCGACTGGTCTGGTCAGGACAACGGGTGGGGGCGAGGGCTGCCCCCAGCCGGGCGCAACTTCGAGCGGTGGATCATCCAGGCCGAGCTCCTGTCCCGCGCTGACCTGCGCCCCAGCCCGGCGCATATCGCTGCGGCACGGGCCGGAGCCCTGGATCTGCTGCGCCTGCGTCGCTCGACTCCGCTCCTCACCCTCGGATCGGCCGAGCTCATTCATGAGCGGGTTTCCTTCCCCGTCAGCGGCAGGGAGGCTCGCGACGGCGTTATCATCATGGTGGTCGACGACGGCGCTGGCCAGGGCGATCTCGACCCGGCGCTGGACGGGGTCATGGTGGCGATCAACGCCACCAACCAGGAGGTCGAGCAGCGGGTCGAGCCGCTAGTGGGACGGTTCTTCGAGCTCAGCGACATCCAGGCTGAGGGCGCAGACGAGCGGGTGAAGTCGACCGTCTTCGACCCAGCAACCGGGCTGCTGCGAGTGCCGGCACTCACCGCCGCCGTCCTGGTGGAGCGCTAGGGCACGGGCTTACCGCTCCTTCTGCGAGGCCAGGTGCCGGGCCAGGTAACGGCCTGTCACGCTGCCAGGAGCCTGGGCAAGCTGCTGCGGCGTGGCGGCCGCGACGACGCGGCCGCCCTCCTGACCCCCACCCGGGCCCAGGTCGATCACCCAGTCTGCGTTGGCGATCATGTCCAGGTCGTGCTCGATGACGAGCACGCTGGCGCCGTCCTCGATGAGCCGGTCCAGGACCGAGAGCAGGACCTGGACGTCCAGGGGGTGCAGCCCGATGCTCGGCTCGTCCAGGACGAACATCGTGCCCTCCTGGGAGGAGCCGAGGTAGGTGGACAGCTTGAGCCGCTGGGCCTCACCGCCCGACAGCGCCGTCGTCGCCTCCCCGAGCGTGAGGTAACCCAGTCCGAGATCCGTGAGCAGCCGCAGCCGACGGCGTACCTGCGGCAGGTCCGCGCAGGCCTGGAGGGCCTGGCGGACCGTCAGGCCCAGGAGCTCGGGAAGGGACAGCGCTGAGTCAGCCTGCCGGCGGATCTGCCAGGCCTGGGTGCCGTAGCGGCTGCCGTGGCACTGGGGACAGACGATGTCGACGTCGGGAAGGAACTGCACATCCAGGCAGACCTGACCGGTGCCGTCGCACTCCGAGCACCGCAAGGATCCGGTGTTGTAGGAGAAGTCCCCCGGCTTGAGCCCGGCGGCCTGTGCCTCGGGCAGCCTGGCGTAGGCCCGGCGCAGGATGTCCAGGACACCGGAGTAGGTGGCCACGGTAGAGCGCACGTTGGAACCGATCGGGGTGGCGTCCACGACGACGACCCGGCGGGTGCTGGTGGCCTGGATCGAGGTTGCGGGGGCCGGCAGCGGGGCGTCGGCCTCCAGGGAGCGCAGGGCAGGGACCAGGGAGTCCAGGACCAAGGTGGTCTTGCCGGATCCGGATACCCCGGTGACAGCGGTCAGCCGGTGCTCAGGGATGGTGACGTCCAAGGCGCGGACGGTGTGGATGGCCGCGGTCTCCAGGTGGATGGCGCCGTCGGTGAAGACCTCGTCCTCCGTGGCCTGGCGGCGGACGACGATCGGTGCCTGGCCGGTGATGAACGGGGCGATGAGGCTGTCAGGGGACTGGGTGACGTCAGGCAGTGGTCCGCTGGCAACCAGCAGCCCTCCCCCGGTTCCCGAGCCTGGGCCGATCTCGAGCAGCCAGTCCGCCCGGCGCAGCAGCGCGGCGTCGTGATCCACCAGGACCACGGAGTTGCCGTCTGCGAGCAGGTCCTCCATGACGCCGAGCAGCCCCTCGATATTGGCCGGGTGCAACCCGATGCTCGGCTCGTCCAGGACGTAGAGCGCGCCGGTGGTGTGGTTGCGTACGGCGCGGGCGAGCTGGACCCGTTGACGCTCACCCGTGGACAGGGTGGCCCCGGCCCGGTCCAGGCTGAGATAGCTCAGGCCGAGCTCCACCAGACGGCGGGCGATGACCTCCAGCTCCTCGATGATCTGGTGCGCCATGGCCGTCAGGTCCTCAGGAACCGCCGAGGGCACGTGACGCACCCACTCCAGCAGCTCGCTCAGAGGCAGGGCGCAGGCCTGGTCCAGGCTCAGCTCACGGCCGGCGGCTGCGAGCGTGGTCGAGCGTGCTGCCTGGGACAGCCGTGAGCCGTGGCAGGCCGGGCAGGTGCGCACGTGCAGGAAGCGGTTGAGCCGCTCCAGCCCCTTGGCGCTCGTGGCCCCGCTCATGGCCTCCTCCACCGCTCGCACGGCGTTGCGGTAGGTGGCGTTGAGGTCGAACAGCTTGCCGTTCTTGGAGGGGATCGCGATCTGGCGCGTGACCTGCGGCCCGTGCAGGACAGTCTCACGCTCGTCCTCGCTCAGCTCACGGAAGGGAACGTCCACGCGCACCCCCAGCGCCTCGGCAACGTGCCACATCCACGAGATGCCGAAGATGCCCCACGAGCGCACCGCGCCCTCGCGCAGGGTCAGGCTCTGGTCGGGGACCAGGCTGTCCTCGTCGATCTGGCGGACCTCGCCGGTGCCGTCGCACTGAGGACAGGCGCCGGTGGAGTTGAAGGCGAAGGACTCCGCCCCCGGGCCCATGAAGCTGACCGAGCACACGGGACAGGTCAGTGGCTTCTCCAGGGCCACGAGCGTCGTCGGCTCGCAGCGGTGGCCGTTCGGGCACAGGTGACGCCCCAGGCGGGAGTAGGCCAGGCGCAGCGGGTTGAGAACCTCTGAGGAGGTGCCGAAGGTGGAACGGATGCCGGGCACTGCCGGGCGCTGGTGCAGGGCAAGAGCGGCCGGAACGTGGCGCACCTCCTCGACGTCGGGGCGGGCCGCCTGCGTCATGCGACGGCGGGTGTAGGTGGACAGGGACTCTAGGTAGCGCCGGGCGCCCTCGGCGTAGAGCACGCCCAGCGCGAGGGAGGACTTGCCTGAGCCAGAGACTCCCGCCACCGCCACCATCTGGCCCAGGGGGACATCGACGTCGAGATCGCGCAGGTTGTGCACGCGCGCGCCGCGCACCTGGATGTGGGTGGGCGCGTGCCTGGCGACCTGGTCCGTGTCCGTCATGAGGCCAGGCTAGTGCGGAGCGTTACGGTGCCAGCCGGCCGCGGATCTGCTCGCGCAGCGCCTGCCAGTACTCCAGGCGCTCGCGGATACGGCGCTCGTGACCGCGGTCGGTGGGCTCGTAGAAGGCCTCGCGCTCCTCGCGCGGCGGGTACCCCTCAGGCATGTAGTCAGCTCCTGAGAAGCCCTCGGCAGTGTCCGGATCGTACTGGTAGCCCTCCCCGTAGCCCAGCTCCTTCATCAGAGAGGTCGGAGCATTGAGGATGTGCGCGGGAGGCATAAGCGAGCCGGTGGCTGCGGCCGCCTTGCGTGCGCGGCCGAGGGCGCGGTAGACGGCGATCGACTTGGGTGCCGTGGCCAGGTAGACCACCGCCTGGGCGATCGCGAGCTCGCCCTCAGGCGAGCCCAGCCGCTCGTAGGTGTCCCAGGCGGCCAGGGTCATCTGCAGCGCCCCTGGATCCGCCATGCCCACGTCCTCGCTGGCAAAGCGCACCAGGCGCCTGGCCACGTACAACGGGTCCTCACCGCCGCCGAGCATGCGAGCCAGCCAGTACAGGGCGGCGTCCGGATCCGATCCGCGCATCGACTTGTGCAGGGCGGAGATGAGGTTGTAGTGCTCCTCATGGGACTTGTCATACAGGGGAGCACGGGCAGAGACGACGGCGGACAGACCGGCGACGTCCAAGGGCTCGTCGCGATCCTGCCCGGGGTGAGGTGCCAGCCCCAAGAGCTGCTCGACCATCCCCAGCAGGTAGCGGCCGTCGCCGTCGGCCATCGCGACCAGAGCCTGACGTGCCTGCTGCGTCAGCGGCAGGCGGCGGCCACTGAGCTTCTCGGCCCGCTCGATGAGCTCGGCCTGGGCCTGGTCAGACAGACGGTGCAGCACCAGCACCTGGCAGCGGGACAGGAGAGCGCCGTTGAGCTCGAAGGAGGGGTTCTCGGTGGTGGCGCCGACCAGCACCACCGTGCCGTCCTCGACGTAGGGCAGGAAGGAGTCCTGCTGGGCGCGGTTGAACCGGTGGATCTCGTCAACGAAGAGCAGAGTCCTCTGGCCGATCTGACGCCGCTGGGCAGCAGCACTGAAGACCTTGCGCAGCTCGGCCACCCCCGAGAAGGTGGCGGAGACCTGCTCGAAGACCAGGCCCGTGCCGGAGGCCAGCAGGCGGGCGATGGTCGTCTTGCCGCATCCAGGCGGTCCCCACAGGATGATTGAGGACAGCCGCCCGGCCTCCACCATGCGCCCGAGCGGTGCCTCAGGAGCCAGGAGGTGGTCCTGACCGACGACCTCGGCCAGCGAACGCGGACGGAGCCGGTCCGCCAGCGGGCGCGTGGGGTCATCAACCTCGGCTCCCGCCAAGGCAGCGGCATCGAAGAGACTGGGAGAGCTGGTCATGGCACGAGCCTAGAGGTGGGTAGCGACATCGGCAGGTGTCCTGCGGGCCCTGCGGCCACCGGCGCCGGCGGAGGCTCACTAGGATCCTCCTGTGCTCCTTGATGACCGAGGCCCGCTCGCACAGCTGCGCGCCGGGCGCCTGCCACGCCGGCTGGTCCAGCTGCTCGTGGGCCTGGTCCTCCTCGGCGCCTCCCAGGGCATGATGGTGCGCTCGCGCCTGGGTAACGCCCCCTGGGACGTCTTTCACCAGGGCCTGTCCCTCAGGAGCGGTGCGAGCATCGGGGTGGTCACGATTGCCGTGGGTGTCCTGGTACTGGCGGCGTGGATCCCGCTGCGCACCTGGCCGGGTCTGGGCACGGTGCTTAACGCCGTCCTCATTGGTCTCTCCCTGGACTGGAGTCTGGCCGTCCTGCCGACCTGGAACCACCCGGAGGTGCGAATCGCCCTCATGATCGCGGGTGTGGTCCTCAACGGCTTGGCGGCAGGCATGTACATCGGCGCCCAGCTCGGCCCTGGCCCGCGTGACGGCCTCATGACCGGGCTCCACGCCCGTACCGGAGCCTCGATCCGGCTTGTCCGCACCGGGATCGAGGTCACCGTGGTGCTCGTGGGGTGGGCGCTCGGCGGGACTATCGGGCTCGGGACGGTGGTCTACGCCCTGGCGATCGGCCCACTGACGCAGTTCTTCCTGGAGCGCTGCATCATCCGGCTGCCGAGGCCCGGCGTCAAGGCTCCGGGCAGCACCGTCACGAAGCAGGAGAAGCCCCTCGATGGCTGAGGCACATCCCGTCACCGGTCAGCTCTTTGACTCTCCCGTGCCACCGGGCACGGGCTGGCCCGGCGATCCCGCGCAGCCGACCACCGCCGTCGCCCACGACGCGCGACAGGTGCGCGAGCTCGCTCTGGAGGCCACCCTGGCTGAGCTCGACGCCCGGGTCTCGGTGTGCCGGGCCTGCCCACGGCTGGTCGCCTGGCGCGAGGAGGTCGCGACCACGGGGCGCCGGGCTTCCTTCGCCCGGCAGCCATACTGGGGCAGGCCAGTGGCGTCGCTCGGGCCTGCGGACGCGCCGATCTACGTCGTCGGGCTGGCGCCAGCGGCCAACGGAGCCAACCGCACCGGCCGCATGTTCACCGGAGACCGCTCCGGGGACTGGCTGTGGGCGGCGCTGTACCGCGCTGGACTGGCCATGCAGCCCACCTCCCTCCACGCCGGTGACGGCCAGGGGCTGCGGGGTGTGCGGATGGGGGCCGCCGTGCGCTGCGCCCCTCCCGCCAACAAACCGACGACGGCGGAGCAGGCCGCCTGCCTGCCCTGGATCGCCCGGGAGCTGGACCTGGTGCGTCCGCGTGTGCTGCTGGCGCTGGGTGGCATCGCCTGGCGCACGGTGCTGCGCCTGGCCCGCGACGCCGGGTGGCAGGTGCCACGGCCGGCCCCGCACTTCGGTCACGGCGCGCAGGCGCTGCTCACCCGGCCCGACGGCGGTCAGGTCACCCTGCTGGGTAGCTATCACCCCAGCCAGCAGAACACCTTCACCGGACGGCTGACCGAGGAGATGCTGGACCAGGTTCTGGCGCGGGCGAAGGCGCTGGGAGGACTGCCCTAGAGGACCTGCCGGCTACTGATCGCCGTCGAGAATCTCCTTGGGGATGGACGGTGCGGTGGTGGCCCGCCGGATCGGGCGCATGGCGATCAGGCCGATGATGAGCGCCGAGATCGCGAAGCCGACCAGGCTGAGCATGCCGCCGTGCGAGCCGAGCAGGTCCACCATGCGCCCGGACACCAGGTTGGACACCGCCATGCCCACGACGAACATGGCTCCCAGCATGGCCATCGCCTCGGTGAAGCGCGAGGAGGGCGTCATGGAGATGAGGAGCTGGTTGACGTTGACGACCGTGGGCGCCTGAGCCAGGCCGGCCACGAAGAGCACGGCTGCAGCCGAGACGAGCGAGTGGGTGAAGAGCAGGAGCGCCGATCCTGCGGCCACGATGGTCATCCCCACGTAGAAGCGGATCCACAGCGGGGACGTCCAGGCCCTCGCTCCGTATCCGATGGCTCCCAGCATCGAGGCCCCGGAGAAGCAGGCGATGACCAGTCCCGCGCTGCCTGGCATCCCCAGCTCCTCTGACAGCGCCACCACCGAGACGTTGGTGGAGGCGATAAAGGCGCCGTAGGCCACCTGGATCGCCAGGAGGGCGACGAATCCGATGGTGAAGAGCTGCTCCTTGCCTCCTGTGACCGGCTCGGCCTCGCCTGCGGCGGCCGGGGCGGCGCTGCGGTGACGAGGACCGGTTGGGGGAGGCTCGATCGCGTCGTCGAGCAGGAAGCCCCAGATGGAGATGAGGATGGCGATGATGGCCGCGGCCATCGGGGACAGAAGCGCCACCGAGGTAGCCAGCACCGTGGCCGTGGGGTTGCCGATGACCCACATCATCTCTTCGAGCGTGCTGGTCAGGGACAAGGCGGAGTTGAGCTGGCCGGGTCGCTGGCGCAGCACGTAGGTCCACCGGCCGCGGATCATGGAGGAGTAGGGCACCGAGGTGCCCAGGAGCACGCCTCCCATGACAATGACCCACGCCGGCCAGTGCAGGTGGAGGGCGGCGGACATGAACAGGATCGAGAAGATCCAGAACCCGGCGAGCGGCAGGCCGACGCGGCGCTGGCCGTAGGTATCGATGAGGCGGCCGACCACCGGGCCGGTGAAGGCAGAGGTCAGCGCCATGACGGAGGAGACGACGCCGGCCAGCGTGTAGGAGCCGTAGCCGTCGCGGATGCCGATAAGCAGCCCCATCCCGAGGAAGGGGTAGGGGAACTGACCGATGACACCGGTGATGACAGAGCGGGAGGCGTGGGGCAGGCGGAGAAGAGAGGCGTAGACGCGCAGACCGCCGTCGTGACCATGATCAGTCACGGGAACTCCTTGCGAGGTGGCAGGGAAGATTTCGGTAGGCGAGTGATAACGCTAGGGCACTGCGTGAGCCGTGTCAGTACCCTCAGGAGTCTTGCTGGGCATGAAGGTGATCACGCCGGGAGAGACCCAGGCGTGGCGCGCGCAGACGGCGCCTGGATCAGGCCTCCTGCCCTCGCCGGACCGCCTCCAGCATGAGGGTGGCGACGTCCATGACCTGCACCTGCGCGCCCTGGCTGGCCACGCCGTCGGAGAGCATCGTGGTGCAGAACGGGCACGCGGTGGCAATGACCTGCGCTCCGGTGCCGATGGCCTCACGCGAGCGCTCGACTGCGATCCGGGTGCCGATCGACTCCTCCATGAAAGCCCGGGCACCTCCTCCGCCGCAGCAGAAGGAACGCTCCTGGCTGCGTGGCATTTCCACGGTCTGGGCGCCGGTGGCCTCAACCAGCTCGCGAGGAGGAGAGTAGATCTGGTTGTGGCGGCCCAGGTAGCAGGCGTCGTGGACGGTGACGGTGGGCGAGGGCGCAGCCAGGGTCAGGCTGGTGCGGCCACCGGGACCTGTCTGAGGACTCGTGGCCGGGGCGGGCGCCGGCTTGAGACGGCCCTCGCGTACGAGGCGGGACAGCAGCTGGGTGTGGTGGAGGACCTCGTAATGCCCGCCCACTTGCGGATACTCCCGGGCCAAGGTGTTGAAGCAGTGGGCGCAGGTGACCACGATCTTCTGCGCCTTGACCTCGTTGAGGGTCTCGACGTTCTGGCCCGCCAGCATCTGGAAGAGGATCTCGTTGCCGGCGCGCCGAGCCGGGTCCCCGGTGCAGGACTCAGCGTCACCGAGCACCGCGAAGGAGACCCCCGCCGTGTGCAGCAGCTCAGCGACCGCGCGCGTGGTCTTCTTGGCTCGGTCCTCGTAAGCGCCGGCGCAGCCGACCCAGAACAGGTAGTCCACCTCGCTGGCGTCCTCAACGTCCACGCCGACCACGGGGACCTCGAAGCTGAGGTCCTTGGCCCACTCCATGCGCTTGCGTGGTGCCAGGCCCCAGGGGTTGCCCTTGGACTCCATCTTGCGGAACATCTGCCCCAGCTCCTTGGGGAAGGCAGACTCCATGAGCACCTGCTGACGGCGTAGGTCGATGATGTGGTCAACGTGCTCGATATCCACCGGGCACTGGTCCACGCAGGCTCCGCAGGTGGTGCATGACCACAGGACGTCCGCCGGGATGACCTCGCCGACCAGGGGCGCGGGCCGGGTGGACACGCCGGACTCGCTCGGGGCGGCTTTGGCTGCCAGCAGGGCACCGAGCACGTCCTGCGTATGCGCCGAGCCCTCGGCCAGTCCGCTCCGCGAACCGCGCAGGATCCCACCGTGGGCCGCCGCCTGCTCCTCGGTGACCTCATGGGGCGAGGTTCCCAGGCTCGCAGCGGCCTTGAGGAAGGGGGCGGCTGCAGCGTGATGGTCACGCAGGGCGAGCGTGAAGAGCTTGGGGGACAGGGGCTTGCCGGTGTTCCACGCCGGGCACAGGTCCTGGCAGCGTCCGCACTCGGTGCAGGTGGAGAAGTCGAGCAGTCCCTTCCAGGTGAAGTCCTCGATGCGGCCCACGCCGAGGGTGATCTCGCGATCCTGCTCCTCGGCTGCCTCCATGGCGGTGTCCAGATCGTCCAGCGTCTGGGCCGTGAGAGTCGTGGGATGCCCCTGCGCGTTGTCAAAGACCAGCTCCTTGGCCGGTCCCAGGGCCTTGGACCCCACGGCGGGACGGTCCTGCTGGGTCGAGGTTGTGGGCGCGGCGGAGACCTCCCGCCGGGCCCAGACGTTGACGACGGCCAGGAAGCGGTGCCAGGCCACGCCCATGGACGGCTGCAGCCCGATGACGACCATCCAGCTCATCGAGACCACGACCTTGATCGTGGCCACGACCAGGATCGCTGCCTCGACCCCCGTGACGCCCAGCGGGCTGAGCAGCGGCACGGCCCAGGAGGTGAGCGGGTAATGGCTCCAGGAGCCGAGGGGGGAGTGGGGCTCGGTCAGGTGCAGCTGTGTGGCCTCCAGCATCCGCAGTGCCAGGACGCAGGTGACGACGATGAGGACCACGGCCTCGACGAAGACGGCCTGAGCAGCCGAGGAGCCGGAGAAGCGAGGTGAGCGGGTGCGTGTCCCACCCTCGCTCGTGGAATCGAAAGGAGGCTTGGCCCTGCCGCCTGCAGTCAGGCGACGGCGCACGAGGATGAGCCCGACGATTCCTGCCAGGCTCAGCCAGGCGATCACCTCCACGATCCAGCTCCACCAGGCCTGGTGGTCCAGCCAGGGCAGGGAGAAGCCCGGGCCGCCGAGGACCTGCCCGTTGCCGGTGACCAAGGTGAGGGCGAGCAGCGGGAAGCTGACCATGACCAGCCAGTGCGCCACGGCGATCCAGACGCGTGCGCGGAAGGACCGGTGGCTGAGGATCTCCCCCAGCATCCGGGTGGTGCGGCGCCACGGCCGCTGGCTGCGGTCCTCAGCAGGGCGCCCCAGACGCATCCGGGCGATGATGACGAGGCAGGCGCGTGCGAACAGGGCGACGCCGACGCCCGTGAAGGCGCAGACGACGACCGAGCACACCAGGCGCAGGATCATCAAGGAGGTCATGCGGCCAGCCTACTCAGGGGGTGCGACATCCTCGCGCGCAGCAAGGACGTGCGGCTGGAGATGACGCCAGTTCAGTCCTCGATCGCCGTGATGGTCTGCGGGCGCAGCGGGTTGAAGTCCGCACCGCCGTACCAGGACGCGGCCTTGCGCAGGCTCAGCTGCTGGACGACGCCGGCGATCGCGCCGGAGATCGCGGCGAAGGCCACGATCTGGAGGACCGGGGTGTCCAGCAGGTCCTCGTCCGTAGGAACCGGCTTGCCACTGCCCTTGCGCCAGGCGGCACGGATGGCGCGGTCGGCCATGAAGCCGGCAGCCAGGGTGGTCAGGGCGGCGGTCGCCTGCCAGGCGATGCCGGCGGAGGGGGTGCGAGACATAGGTCCTCCCGAAGTCATCTCATGCGCCCGCGGCGGCGCTGTCGCGATCCTACTGTGCTCGCTGCCCGCTGCGAGGGACAAGGGGTTACAGGCTCAGCAGGTACAGGGCGGCAAAGCCCACCGCCATGAGGGCCATCAGGGCCGCCCACACCGCCGCCGCGCGACGCCGGTAGGTCAGCACGGCCACGTACTCGCGCAGCCAGGCGTTGATGACGTAGTAACGGGCGGTCGGGGCCGGGGCGACGGCCCAGCTCGTCTCCATGTCCGAGGCCAGGATCGCGGTACGCACGGCGTGGTAGGAGGAAGTGACCAGCAGGACCTGGTCGTAGGAGACGTTGTGGCGAGCGCCCAGGTCTGCTAGGAGCTCACGGGTGAAAGCGATGTTCTCGCGCGTGGTGGTGGAGCGGTCCTCCAGCACGATGTCCTCGCGCGGCACCCCGAGGCCCACGGCGTACTCGGCCATCGCACTGGCCTCGCTGGTGGGCTCGTCGTCTCCCTGGCCGCCGCTCATCACCAGGACTGGCCTGCCGCTGGCGGCCTCGCCGTCGGAGGAGGACTTCTGGCGCCTGGCGGCCTCGTCCTGCCAGATCTCCACGCCGGTGGTGATGCGCGAGGCCAGCAGCGGTGTCACGGCGCCGTTGATCAGTCCGGCGCCGTGGACGACGACGGCGTCCGGATGGGGCACCGCACGACGCCCGCCCCACACCCGCTGCACCAGCGTCTGGGCCAGGAGGATGATGAGGAAGCTACCTAGGTAGAGACAGGCGGCGAAGAGCTCGGCTGCTGCGGCGATGGACCAGGCCTGAGTCAGGGACACCAGGACGACGGCGCATACCGGGGCCGCGACCAGCCCGATGCCCAGCAGCAGGCTGAGGAGGTTAGCGGGCCGCCTACCCTCCCGGCGCAGGACCCGCAGACCGTTAAGTACGAGCATGAGCGGCAGCATGGCCATGAGCAGGAACCAGGCGAAGGCTGCCAGGAGAACCAGGATCCGCATGCCGGGTACGTACGAGGTGAGCATCGCCAGCAGACCCAGCAGGCTGTAGGCCGTCAGCAGCGCGAAGAAGCCGCAGCGTAGCTGGCGGTGGTCGCGGCGCAGGGACCAGACGAGTAGCACGGACCAGAGCACGACGAAGCCCAGGTCCCACGCCACGCTCCAGATACTGACATCCTCCACGGTCCTGCTCCTCTCGCCTCCGGTGACTGTCTTGCATCCTGTGCAGAAAAAGACTGCATCGAGCGTCGATATTTTCCAGGATAGACTCGGCCTCACGACAGGGGAGCGCCGTCGGGCGCTGAGAGTGCGGAAGACCGCAGACCCTCGAACCTGCTCCGGTTCATACCGGCGAAGGAAGTCGAGCTTCTCCCCGCGCCCGCGGATCGGCCGCGTGCGCGAGCCCTCCTGACATCGATCCAGGAGACCACCACATGGCTCAGGCCACCCACCCCATCACCCACCGAGTCCTTGCCCCCACCCGCCGTCAGCTTCTTGGCGTCCTGGCCCTGGGCGCCGTCGGCACGAGCCTGGCCGCCTGCGGCTCGAAGGGCTCCGGCTCCGCCTCCTCGACCGCCTCCGGCTCCGCGGCCGGATCAGGATCCAAGGTCACCGTGCTCACCCATGACTCCTTCCACGTCCCGGACGAGCTCGTGGCGGCCTTTGAGAAGGACAGCGGCTACACCCTGGAGATCGTGCCCAGCGGCGACGCCGGCGAGCTGGTCAACAAGCTGGTCCTGACCAAGGACGCACCGCTGGGCGACGCCGTCTTCGGCATCGACAACACCTTCGCCTCTCGCGCCCTGGACGAGGGCGTCATCGACACCTCCGTCACCGTCACCTTGCCGGACGGGGCCGAGCAGTACGTCGTCGACTCCACCCCGGCCCTCGCGCCGATCGACTTCGGCGAGGTGTGCGTCAACATCGACTCCTCCTGGTTCGCGGACAAGGGCCTGACCCCGCCCACCTCCTTTGAGGACCTGACCAAGGCGGAGTACAAGGACCTCTTTGTGACCATCAACCCCTCGACCTCCTCCACGGGCCTGGCCTTCCTGCTGGCCACGATCGGCCACTTCGGCGAGGACGGCTTCGCTGACTACTGGAAGCAGCTGGTCGCCAACGGCACCAAGATCGACGAGGGCTGGACCGACGCCTACTACACCGACTTCTCCGGCGGTGGTGAGGGCGGCACCTACCCGATCGTGGTCTCCTACTCCTCCTCCCCGGCCGCCACGGTGAGTGAGGACGGCGCCTCCTCCTCCACCGCCTCGGTGCTGGCCACCGCCTTCCGCCAGGTTGAGTACGCCGGCGCGCTGGCAGGTGGCGCCAACCCCGAGGGCGCCAAGGCCTTCATCGAGTGGATGCTGTCCACCGATGTCCAGACCTCGATCCCGGACAACATGTACATGTACCCGGTCAGTCCCGAGGCCACGCTGAGCGAGGCCATGACGGCCTTTGGCAAGGTCTCTGACTCCCCGGTCACCGTCGAGGCAGACGCGATCGCGGCCAACCGTGAGGCCTGGTTGGCCACATGGACGGAGGCTGTCGGCGCGTGAGCGCCGTGCCTGGACCCGCCCCCCGGCCTGCCGCCCGCGCGCCGCAGGCCGGGCGGGGGCGGCGCGCCCGCCCGCTCCGGCGAGGTCCGAGCACGACGCCGTCTGAGCGCCTGGGCTGGTTCCTGGCCGTGGCGGCGCCGGTCGTCTTCCTGGCAGTCTTCTTCGCCTGGCCGGTGGCCAGCCTGCTGGCTCGTGGCCTGGCACCGCAGGGAGCCCTCGACCTGTCTGGCTTCGTGGAGGTCCTGGCGCGCCCGCGTACCTGGCGCATCATCCGCCAGACCCTGCTCCAGGCCAGCGCCGCCACCGCGATCTGCGTCCTGCTCGGCCTCCCGGGGGCCTGCGTGCTCTACCGGCGCCGTTTTCCGGGACGGGACCTGCTGCGGGCCGTGGTGACCGTTCCCTTCGTCCTGCCCAGCGTCGTCGTCGGTATCGCCTTCCACGCCCTGGTCACCCGCGGCGGCCCGCTGGGCGGCGTGGCCGACGGCGCCCTGGACGGCTCGGTCCTCACCGTCGTCGCCGCCCTGGTCTTCTTCAACTACGGGCTGGTCGTGCGCATGGTGGGCACCATGTGGTCCCGGCTGGACCCGCGCGCCGTGGAGGCAGCACGCACCCTGGGAGCCTCACCCTGGCGCGCCTTCTACACCGTCACCCTGCCCAGCCTCGCTCCCACGATCGCGGCGGCCGCCTCCCTGACCTTCCTTTTCTGCGCCACTGCCTACGGGGTCGTCCTGGTCCTGGGAGGCACCGGCATCGGGACGATCGAGACCGAGATCTACGTGCTCACCGCCCAGTACCTCGACCTGAGGGCGGCAGCCGTGCTCTCCGTCCTCCAGCTGCTGGGCATCGCTGCGGTGCTGTGGCTGACCGAGCGCACGCGCAGGGCCTCCCAGGCCTGGCTGCGCCTGCACCTGGACGTACCGCCCACGCGCCTGCGCCGCGCCGACCTGCCGGCCCTGGCCCTGACCCTCATGGTGGTGGCCGGGCTGCTGATCGGTCCCGTCGTGGTCCTCCTGGCGCGTTCGCTGCGCCGCGGGGGGCAGTGGACCCTGGCCAACTACACGGACCTATCCACCACTGGCGGTCGCAATGCCCTGCTCGTCACGGTGTGGCAGGCCGCCGGCAACTCGCTACGGGTGGCGGCTGCGGCGGCGGTGATCGCGCTGGCTATCGGGACGGCGGTGAGTCTCGTGGTCTCCCGCCGGCCCCGCTCGCCGTGGCTGCGCCGCGGAGTCGTCCTGCTCGACTCGGTCTTCATGCTCCCGCTGGGAGTCTCCGCCGTGACGGTCGGCTTCGGTTTCCTCATCACGCTCACCCGCCCTCCCCTGGTGCTGACTCGCAGCTGGTGGATCCTGCCACTGGCCCAGGCCGTGGTGGCGGTGCCACTGGTGGTGCGCACTCTCCTGCCGGCGCTGCGGGCCATCGATCCGCGTCAGCGTGAGGTCGCCGCGGCGCTGGGGGCAGGCCCCGGCCGGGTGCTGGCCACGGTGGACGGGCCGCATCTGCTGCGCGCCGGCGGGCTGGCGGCCGGCTTCGCCCTGGCCACGAGCCTGGGGGAGTTCGGGGCGACGTCCTTCCTCGCCCGCCCCCAGACCCCGACCCTGCCCGTGGTCCTGTACCGCCTCATCGGGTCCCCTGGTGCGCAGAACCAGGGGATGGGGCTGGCCGCGGGTGTGGTGCTGGCAGCCGGGACGGCAGCCATCATGCTCGCCTGCGAGCGGGCCCAGACCATGCACCTGCGGCGCAGCCGCGAGCCGGTCAGGCTGCCGGCGACGAGGGAGGAGAGACCATGACACCAGTCACGACCAGCCCTGCCCGCGACCGCGCGCCGGCGCCCGCGGCAACGGGGCTAGAGATCCGCAATCTGGAGATCACCTACCCTGCGGCCCCCGCACGGCGCCGAGGCGCGCCGGCCACCGGCCCGGTGCGCGCCGTCGACGGCGTCAGCCTCACCGTGGGCCGGGGCGAGGTCGTGGCGCTCCTGGGGCCATCCGGCTGCGGGAAGTCCTCCCTGCTGCGTGCCGTGGCCGGGCTGGAGGACCTCGCCGGTGGCGAGATCTGCTGGGACGGCGACGACGTCGTCTCCCTGCCGGTCCACAGGCGCGGCTTCGGCCTCATGTTCCAGGACGGGCAGCTCTTCCCCTTCCGGGACGTGGCTGGCAACGTCGCCTACGGGCTGACTGGGCTGCCCCGGGCGCGCCGACGCGCCCGGGTCGAGGAGATGCTCACGCTGGTGGGGCTGTCCGGCTACGCAGGGCGCGAGATCACCACGCTCTCCGGCGGCCAGGCCCAGCGCGTGGCCCTGGCCCGCGCCCTGGCGCCGCGTCCGCGCCTGCTGCTCCTGGACGAGCCGCTCAGTGCCCTGGACCGTGCCATGCGCGAGCAGCTGGCCGTGGACCTGCGGCGGATCCTCGCCGACCAGGGCACCACGGCCCTGTATGTCACCCACGACCATGCTGAGGCGGCCACGGTGGCTGACCGCGTGGGAGTCATGGATGCTGGCCACCTGCTGGCCATCGGGCCGATGCACGAGCTGCGTCGTCACCCCGGCTCGGCGCAGGTCGCCAGCTTCCTCGGGGTCGAGTCGGCCTGAGAGCCTCGTCTCTAAACAAGAACCTGACTCGTCAACCACCGTGGACGCTGCTAGCGTCTTGCCCAGTCATCACGGCGCCGCAACCGGCGTCGCCTGCCTACGGAGAGGTCGCGGTCGCATGACCAAGCGAATGTGTTGTTGCTGCTGTCGCTGACGACGGCTTCACACCCATTCGCCAGAGCGCTCCCGCGCTCGCAAGACCCCGTGAGGTGCCCCCGTGCCCCTGTCCTCCCAGGACACCCAGAACAACGCCACCCCCAGCGAGCAGACCACCGCTGGCGAACTGGCGACCCCCGCGGCCGCGGACGTGGACCGGGTGGGTGAGCGCCCCACAGGGTGGCGCTACGTGCTGCGTCGCCTGCGCAAGGACAAGGGCGCCGTCTTCGGCGCCGTCATCGTCGCACTGACCACCCTGATCGCCGTCTTCGCGCCCCTGATCACCAAGGTCGTGGGCGTGGACCCCTACACCTACGACCTTGACGCCCTGGACGGCTCCGGTCTGCCGCTGGGCAGCTTCGGCGGTATCAGTGCCGCACACCCCTTCGGCGTGGAGCCCCAGACCGGACGCGACCTGTTCGCCGTCGTCATCGAGGGCACCCGCACCTCCTTCTCCATCGGCATGGGGGCCACGGTCCTGTCCATGGTCATTGCCATCGCGCTGGGGCTGAGCGCCGGCTACTTCGGAGGCTG
This sequence comes from Actinomyces urogenitalis, assembly GCF_002861525.1. Lineage (NCBI taxonomy): Bacteria > Bacillati > Actinomycetota > Actinomycetes > Actinomycetales > Actinomycetaceae > Actinomyces > Actinomyces urogenitalis. Next base: position 26,434 of record NZ_PKHA01000007.1, read on the forward strand.
GTGGGACGTGCTGGTCTCCCGGCTGACGGACGTGACCCTGGGCTTCCCGCACCTGGTCTTCATGATCGCGATCTCGGCGATCATCCCGGCCACCGCCCCGCGCGTGCTTGTCATGATCCTCATCATCGGGATCCTGGGGTGGCCCTCGACCGCGCGCGTCCTGCGCAGCCGCACGCTCGCCCTGCGAGGACGCACCTTCGTGGGCGCCTCGCGCGCCATGGGAGCCTCCCAGGGCCACGTCCTGATCACCCAGGTCCTGCCCAACCTCGTGGCCACCATCATCGTCTTCACCACGATCGCGATCCCCGGCAAGATCACCGCCGAGGCCGCCCTGTCCTTCCTGGGCGTGGGCGTGGCCCCGCCGACCCCGTCCTGGGGACGGTCCATCGGCAACGCCGTGACCTGGGTGAGCACGGACCCGTGGTACCTGCTCTTCCCCGGCGCCGCCCTGTTCCTGGTCACCCTGGCTTTCAACCTCTTTGGTGACGGGCTGCGCGACGCCCTCGACCCCAGGACCGGTGAGAACCGATGAACCGACTGCGCTTCCTGGCCTCGCGTCTGGTCCAGACGCTCCTGGTCCTCATCATCATCGCCTTCATTACCTTCGCGATCTTCTCCCTGTGGCCCTCCGACCCGGCGGGGCTGGCCTGCGGCAAGCCCTGCACCCCGGACAACCTCCAGCGGGCGCGCGAGTTCATGGGCTATGACCAGCCCTGGTACACCCAGTTCTGGCACTACCTCGTGGGCATCGTTCAGGGCCGTACCTTCGGCCAGGGCGCCAGCGCCGTGGTCTGCTCGGCCCCCTGCCTGGGCTACTCCTTCCGCCTGTCCACGCCCGTGACCGACCTCGTGGTCTCCCGGCTCCCGGTGACCGCCTCGATCGCGGTCGGTGCCGCGATCCTGTGGCTCATCGTGGGTGTGGGCGCGGGAGTGATCTCGGCGCTGCGCCGCGGCTCGCGCCTGGATCGCTTCATCATGACGGGCACGGTCTTCGGTGTCTCGGCCCCCTCCTACCTTCTGGGGCTGCTGGGGATCCTCCTGTTCGGCTTCACCCTGGACATGGTCCCGGTCTCCGGCTACGTGCCGCTGAGCCAGAGCCCCGTGGACTGGGCCTGGCACCTCATCCTGCCCTGGACGGTGCTGGCGCTGATCTCCGCCGCGATCTACGCCCGCATGGTGCGTGGCGAGATGCTGGAGAACATGGGCGAGGACTACGTGCGCACCGCCCGGGCAGTGGGGCTGCCTGAGAAGCGGGTCATCGGTCGGCACGTCATGCGCAACATCTCCCTGCCGGTGGTCACCTACTTCGCCTTGGACCTGGGGTCCATGCTGGGCGGGGCGGTCATCACCGAACGGGTCTTCTCCATGCAGGGCCTGGGCGCCCTGCTCATGGACGCCGTGGGCACGGTCGACGTGCCCGTGGTCATGGGGGTCACGCTCGTGGCCGCCGCCTTCGTCATCATCGCCAACCTTCTCGTCGACGCCTTCGCCGCCCTCATCGACCCTCGGGTCTGAGGACGACGACGTCGCAGCCGGGCCGACCGGGCCCGGCCGCGGGCTCAGCCGAGCCCGCTCCCGACGGCGGGCCCCGCCGTCGGACCACAAGCCCCCGGCCTGCGGGCCGGGACCACAGAGAACACGCGCCCGCGCCCGCGGGCTGCGCACCCCGTAGGAAAAGAGCATCACCATGGCACGAACCTTCACCCTCAGCCGTCGCAACCTCCTTGCCGGCGCGGGCATGTCCGCCCTCGCCCTGACGCTCGCCGCCTGCGGGGCCAACGAGCGTTCTGCCTCCGGCTCGGGCGCCAGCGGTGCGGCCACGGCCACCGCCGGCGGCACGCTGCGCATCCTCACCTCCTCCACTGACATCAACTGGGACCCCGCCAAGAGCCAGTCGATGCCGATGACCTCCCTGGGCCTGGTCCACCGCCGCCTGACCACCTGGAAGCTGGCCGAGGGCAAGGACGCCGAGGTGGTGCCTGACCTGGCCACCGACACCGGCACCGTGAGCGAGGACGGCCTGTCCTGGACCTACACCCTCAAGGACGGCCTGGCCTTCGAGGATGGCACCGCGATCACCAGCGCCCACATCAAGTACGGCCTGGAGCGCACCTTCGCGGCCTCGCTGGCCGGGGGCCTGACCTACCACAAGGCACTGCTGGCTGACGCCGAGGGCTACGAGGGCCCCTACGAGGGATCCCACCTGGACTCCATCGAGACCCCGGATGACAAGACGATCATCTTCCACCTCAAGCAGGCCTACGGCGACTGGCCCTGGATCGTGGCCCAGCCCGCCTTCTCCCCGGTGCCCGAGGACAAGGATGACCCCTCCACCTACGCGCGCACGCCTGTGGCCTCCGGCCCCTACCGCGTGGCCGAGTACTCCACCGGCGTCTCGGCGACACTGGAGCGCAACGAGAAGTGGTCGGCTGACACGGACGACATCCGCCTGGCCCTGCCTGACACCATCGTCTTTGAGCTGAGCCAGGACGAGTCCACGGCCACCCAGCGCCTCATCGCTTCCTCGGGCGATGACGCCAACGCCTTCGGCGCGGACCTGGTGGCCGCGGCCCAGCTCGCTCAGGTCTCCGGCAACGCCGACGCCAAGGCCCGCCTGGCCACCACCCCTGAGGGCGGCCCGCTGATGTACCTGGCGATCAACACCGAGCGCGTGAGCGACCTGGAGGTGCGCACGGCGATCGCCCAGGCCATTGACAAGGCCACCGTAGTCTCCGCCCTGGGTGGCGAGCTTGGCGCCGAGGCGGCCACGACCATCATCGCCCCCGGTATCCCCGGGCGCGAGGACTACGAGGGCGTGGCCGCGGACGTCGAGGCGGCCAAGGCCACCTTCGCCTCCAAGGACGTGCCGAGCCTGGTCCTGCTCACCGCCAACTCGGCGGCCTACCAGGCCGTGGCCGAGGCAGTGGCGCAGTCCCTGACCGAGGCCGGTCTCAAGGTCACCATTGACCCGGTGGAGGCCGAGACCTACTCCGAGCGGGCCTCGCGCGGTGACGGCTCGACCTACGACCTCGTCATCGGCTCGTGGAACGCCGACTTCCCCTCGGCCGGCGCCTACATCCAGCCGCTCTTCGCCTCCTCGGAGATCGGCAACGGCGGCTACAACCTCGGCCGTTATTCCAACGCTGAGGTGGACGCGGCGATCGAGAAGGCCCTGGGCACCCTCGACACTGCTGACGCCCAGGCCCAGTGGGTCGAGCTGGACAAGAAGATCGCGGCTGACGTGCCGATCGTTCCTCTGGCTAACCGTCGCAACTCCTTCCTGGCCGGATCGGGCGTGACGGGCTTCTCCGTGGAGTCCTACCCGGCCTACCCGAGCTACCTCACCGTCGGGGTGAGCGCCTGATGACCGCGGAGGAGACCCAGGGCGCCGCTGCGGCGTCGATGCCCGGATCGGCCACGGCCGGTCAGGCGGCGCCGGCCCTGTCCCTACGGGGCTTCGGCGTGACCTTTGCGGGCAGCCCAGTGCCCGCCAGTACCGAGGTCGACCTCGACCTCGTGCCCGGACGCGTGCTCGCCCTGGTGGGTGAGTCCGGCTCGGGCAAGTCGGTCACGGCGATGGGTGCCCTGGGTCTCCTCCCCTCCACCGCCACCGTCACGGGCAGCGCACTGCTACGCGACGGCTCCCAGTCCGTTGAGCTCGTGGGTGCCTCGCGCGGCGTCCTGGATGACGTGCGAGGTCGCCTGGCCGGCATGATCTTCCAGGAGCCGACGACGGCGCTGGACCCGCTGGAGACCATCGCCTCCCAGGTGGGTGAGGCTGTGCGCGCCCACGAATCCCGCCACCGCCGTCGGCCGCGGCGTGAGCTTCACGCGCGGGTCCTGGACCTGCTGGCCCTGGCGGGACTGGGCGAGGGTGAGCAGGCTGAGCGCATTGCTCGCTCCTACCCCCACCAGCTCTCCGGCGGACAGCTCCAGCGTGCCTGCATCGCTCTGGCGATGGCCTGCGACCCGCCGGTCCTCATCGCCGATGAGCCCACAACCGCCCTGGACGTCACGGTCCAGGCCGGGATCCTGGCCCTGTTGCGTTCCCTGACCGAGCGTGGCGTCGCCATCCTGCTCATTACCCATGACATGGCGGTGGTGGCTGACGTGGCGGACGACGTCGCCGTCATGCGTCAGGGGCGGATCGTGGAGCGCGGAGCCGTGCGCGAGATCTTCCACGCCCCCACTCACCCCTACACCCGCGAGCTGTTGGCGGCGGTGCCTCGCCTGGACTCCCTGCGCCAGGAGAACCCCTTTGAGGCCGTGGTGCGTGAGAGCGTGCCCACGGATCCGGACCAGGAGGACGTCGTGGTCATCAAGGACCTCGACGTCGTCTACCGCAACGGCCGGCGCTCGGTCCACGCGGTGCGCGGCGTGAGCCTGAGCATCAGCGCTGGTGAGGTCCTCGGGCTCGTGGGCGAGTCCGGCTCGGGCAAGTCCACCATCGCCGGGACCTTGACCGGGCTGGTGCCGGTGGCGTCGGGCTCGGTGCGTGTGTGCGGCGTCGAGGTGGCTGGGGCGCGGCGGCGTGACCTGCTGCCGGCTCGGCGTGCGACCGGCGTCGTCTACCAGAACCCGGCCTCGTCCTTGAACCCGCGGCGCACGGTGGGATCCTCGATTGCCGAGCCGCTGGTGGTCCACGGTGGCTATGACTCCGCGGCTCGCCGGGCGCGGGTGGCGGAGCTGCTCGATGCGGTGCGGCTGCCTGCCTCGATGGCGGACCGCTACCCGCATGAGATGAGCGGTGGTCAGCGTCAGCGTGTGGCGATCGCCCGGGCGCTCGCGCTGGACCCGCGCCTGGTGATCGCTGATGAGCCCACCAGCGCCCTGGACGTCAGTGTCCAGGCGGTGGTCCTGGACCTGCTGCGTGATCTTCAGGTCGAGCTGGGGTTTGCCTGCCTCTTTGTCTCCCACGACCTGGCCGTCGTCGATTCGGTGGCCCGGCGCACGGTGGTCCTGTCTGCCGGGCGCGTGGTGGAGGAGGGCGTGACCGAGCAGGTGCTGGCTCGTCCGCAGGAGGAGTACACCCAGCGTCTGGTGTCGGCGGTGCCGGTGCCTGACCCTGACGTGCAGGCACGGCGTCGCGAGCTGCGAGCCGCCTGAGCGCCGACGGACCGCGTGCGTGTTGGCCGACCACGTGTGTGCTGACCGACCACCAACGCCCCGACCGACCACGGGATTCGCGCGAATCCCGTGGTCGGTCGCGGCATACGTGGTCCGTGGGAGCATAGGTGGTCGGTGGCGGGCTTTCGCCTCCGGGAAAATCGCGGGTCAGGGGCAGACTGGTCAGGGACCATGGAACGCAGGGCCTGCCAGGCTGCACCTGCACCTGCACCTGCAAGCCTGCGTGAGCTGATCCGAACCTGACCGGAGAGGACCATCATGGGTATCGCTACCTCGTACCGCTTCTCAGACAAGGGAATTGAGGGCACCCTGCGCCCTGAGGCCGGGCGCTACCGGCTGGTTGCCTCCGGTGCCTGTCCCTGGTGCCGCCGCGTCCTTATTGTCCGCCGCCTGCTGGGTCTGAGCGATGCCATCCCCGTCTCATGGTCTTACGGGCGCGGCGAGGACGGCTTCTGGGAGCTGACCGACGGCGACGGCGAGCCTGGCACGGATCCCTTCCTCCATGCCCGCTCCCTGGCCGAGGTCTACGCCACGACCCCGGGCTACACGCCGCCTCCCACGGTCCCGGCCCTCGTGGACATAACGACCGGCCAGGTCGTGTGTGACGACTCCGGCAACCTCCTGTTCGACCTCGCGACCTCCTGGTGGCAGCTGCACCGGCCCGGCGCCCCCGACCTCTATCCGATCAACCGCCGTAACTCCACCGACGCCTGGGACGAGTGGGTCGGCTACCACGTCAACCGCGGCCACGGTGTGGCCACGCACTCCACGGACCCGGACAAGGCGGAGGCCGCTGCCCACGGAGTCCTCGTCGCCTTTGACGTCATTGACACCCTGCTTGCCCGCGCCACCCACATGGAGGCCTCGCGCGAGGCGGCCCTGACCATGCAGGACGGGCCGGCGCTGTCCGCCGTCGTCGCGGTGGGTCAGTACCTGTGCGGTGACCAGCCCACCGGCAGCGACATCCGCCTGTTCACGACCGTCCAGGCCTACGAGTACGGCGGGCGGCAGGAGTATCCGGGCGGCGAGGCGCCGTCGATCTCCTTCTGGCCGGCTCTGGCTCGCTGGTTCCGGGCCCTGGAGAGCCGCTCAGGCTGGGTCGGCACCGAGGAACGCAGCGCGCTCGGGCTCTGAGCCCTGACTTCCTCCCTGAGATCCTTACGAACGTGGTTTCGCGCTCAGGAACGTCCCTGGGGCTGCGTCCCAGCACCGTTCCTGAGCGCGAAACCACGGTTCTGATGCCGATAGGGCGAGGCGGCTGCCTCAGCGGGAGAGCACCGGGTTGTACAGGAGCCGGTTCGGCGTGGTCGGGCACTCGTCGCCCACTGCCATCGGTGCGATGAGACGGTCGGCCCGCAGGTCCTCCAGGCGTGCGACCACCCGCTCGCGCAGGCTCCACGGGTCAATGGTGTTGAGGTAGATCTTCGTCCCGCCCTCAAACCCAGCCAGCGTGGAGACCCTCCACTTCAGCGTCACGTGCCACGGCATTGGCTGGTCCACGTCCAGCGGCTTGTGGTGCCACTCCTCGTTGCTCGGCACGTCCGCGCCCGTGGCCGCGTGCAGCGCGTGGAGGAGGTCGGACACGGCGTCGACCTCCTCGCGGCTCATGAGCCAGGGCTCGCAGGTGGCCGAGGTGGAGTAGACCTCCAGGCTCGGGTAACGGTGGCCGAAGCCGGCGAAGGCCACGGCGTGCTCGTTGGAGGCCACGAGCAGCCCGTGATAGGCCGCATAGTCCACGCCCATCTCGTTGTAAAGGTTGGGGTTGGCTCGCACGCGCGCCAGCTCCAGCTCATTGACTACCCCGCGCTCGTCAATCCCCACCAGCTGCTTGTGCAGGTGATCGAAAGAGGCGCCGGCCGGCCGCAGCCAGTTCTGGAAGACGGCGACGTAGCGCACCCACCGGTTGGCCTCGTACAAGGACTGCGCCGAGTGCACCGCCAGGCGCGTGTAGGCGCGGTGCTCAGCGGGGGTCAGCGTCCCCGAACCGGCCAGTGCGGAGGTGTCGGTGGCGGAGTCAGTGAAGTGACGGCGGGCGACGATGACGTCGTGACCGCCGGCAAAGAAGGCGGCGAGGTAACGGCGCTGCTCGGCCGGGCCCATGGACTCCCAGAGCTCTGGGTCCTGGCCGGAGGCGCGCAGCTTGGTGCGGGCCACGGCGGCCACGTGCGCGGCTCCCTCGGGCTCGGCCAGGTAGGCCTCCATGCGCTCGCGGGCGGCGTCGGGAACCTCGTAGCCGTGGTTGGCGTGCCAGTAGTCGAAGGTGAGGATCTCAAAGAGATTGGGGACGCGGCGGAACTCGGCCACGGTATCGAACAGCCGGCTGGCTGGCACGCCGTCCAGCCTCTCAAAGGCCGACGGCGCCGCCCCGCCGCTGGCTGCCTCGCCGCCGCGGGCCACCACGCGTTCCTTCTCCGGAGGAGTCTCCAGGTAGCGGTCGCAGCAGAAGGCGCACGAGGAGGTGCGGTCGTGCTCGGTGAGGGGACGTACCTGCTGGACCGGGTGGGAGATCGGGCGGTTGCCGCGTCCAGGAACCGTCCACACCTCGGTTCCTGTGAAGGGACTGATCTGCTTGATGGTCCCGTCCGCCAGCTGGGTCAGCGCAGCGGGTTCGGGGGCGTAGGGCATGAGACGAGCCATGGCCTTATTCTCGCGCTCAGGCCACGGTCCGGATGCGCAGCACGCAGGTTGCTCCCAGCAGGCAGACGACGGCGGCCATGACGTACAGGGTCGTGTAACCACCCAGGTGGGTCACCACCGGGGCGGCGAGCACGGGAGCCAGGACCTGCGCTCCGGCGGAGGCGATGTTGATGATGCCCAGGTCGCGGGCGGCGTCGCCCGAGCTCGGCAGCACCTGGGTGACCAGGGCGAAGTCCACGGAGGTGAAGGCCCCGAAGCCGATACCGAGGATGACCGCACCAACCACGGCACCCACCCAGTTCTGGGTCAGGGCCAGGTCCAGGGAGGCCTGGCCGGTCACGATCGAGGCGGCGATGACGAAGGGCTTGCGCCGGCCCACCTTGTCTGACCACACCCCGCCGATCACCGTGGAGCCGAAGACGGTCAGGGCGTAGATGCCCGTGAGGATGAAGACCCCGGTCGCCGCCTTGTCTGCCTCCATGCCGACGGCGTCCATGAGGTAGTACAGCAGGTAGAGCGTCCCGGTGGAGTTGCCGAGGTTGACCAGGAATCGCGTGAGCCAGGCCCAGCCGAAGTCGGGGTAGCGCCGCAGCGGCGGGACGAAGCCGGCCATGACATGACGCAGCGTGGGGCGAGGGGCGCCGTCGGGCAGCCGCAGGTCGCGGGCGCCCAGTACGTGCGGCAGGCCGAGGGCCACCACGAGCACCGCAAGGACGAGGTAGCCGGTGCGGGTGGAGCCGGCGGCGGCCGCCAGCCCCGCTCCGGCCACGAGCCCGGCGGTCTGGGCCACCCCGATAAGCCCGGAGACCAGGCCCCGACGCTCCACAGGAACCTGGTCCGCGATCGAGGCGTTGAGGGCGGCGAAGGTGGCGTTGAGGAAGGCCTGGACCAGGCACCATCCCACCACCATCCCGGCCACGCCGCGGGCGCTGGCCAGCACCATGAGCCCGACGGCGCCGAGAGCCAGGCCACCGGCGATCCACGGCAGGCGACGTCCGAAGCGGCTGGTGGTGCGGTCAGACAAGGCCCCAAAGACGGGGTTGCCGAGCGTGGAGACCAGGGCGCCGAGGCCTGTGACCAGGGAGAGCGTGGCCTCCTTGTGGCCTGGCGCGACCTGGGAGGCCTGCAGGCCGAGCAGTACCTGGATCGGGCCGAACCAGGCGGAGAAGAGCCCGAGCATCGTCAGGCTCAAGGTCAGTGACCAGGATCGGGGAGGCATCTGGGTGGGAGGCTCGTTGGTGGCGACCTGACGAGCAAGAAGTGCTGCCATGGGGCGAATCTAGACCGGCGCGGGCGTGGGTATGGCGAATCTGGTGGCCGCGGGTGGGAGCCTGACGCGCCGGGGCCGCTACGCTCAGGCACGCACCTGCCCTTGGTCAGCGCACCTGTCAGGAAGGAGCCCGGATGGGAACGACGTTCTTGTCCCTGTTGTGCATCGTGGTGGTCGCCTTCTTCGCACCCCTGCTGTCCTGGGTCGTGCCTAGGCGCATCGTGCCGGAGACGGTGCTGCTCATCGCCGGCGGGATGCTCATCGGCCCGGCCGTGCTCGGGATCGCGACCGCGACCGCCTCGATCGACTTCCTGCGTGAGCTGGGGCTGGCCTTCCTCTTCCTCATGGCCGGCTACGAGATCGACGTCAACGAGCTGCGTGGTTCAGGCGGGCGTCACGCCATGGTCGCCTGGCTCGGCTCACTGGCCCTGGCCTTTGCCGCGGTCTGGGTGATCGGAGTCAGCGGCGGGGCGCTGAGCGTGAACGGGATCGCCATCGCCATCGCCATGACCTCGACGGCGATCGGCACGATCCTGCCGATCCTGCGTGAGCGCGGGTTGCTGTCCACCGCGGTGGGCGCGGCGATCCTGAACCACGGGGCGGTGGGCGAGGTTGGCCCGATCATCCTCATGGCCCTGCTGCTCGGCTCGCGCTCGACCTGGGCCTCGCTGGCGATCCTGCTGGCCTTCCTGGCCATCACGCTGCTCATCATCCGGTTTACGGACAACGTCAAGCGTGCCGGGCGCCGGCTGGTGGAGGCGATCCATATCGGTGGCACGACGACGGCTCAGACGACGATCCGTCTGACCGTCCTGCTGCTGGTGGGGCTGTGCACGCTGGCGGCGATCTTTGAGCTGGACGTGGTGCTGGGCTCCTTCGCTGCCGGATTCATCCTGCGCTACGCCGTGCCAGGCGGCTCTCGCGAGCTAGAGGAGAAGCTGGACGGCCTGGCCTACGGCTTCTTCGTGCCGATCTTCTTCGTCACCTCGGGCATGGCGATCGAGCTGGATCTGTCCGCCTCGGCGCTGGTGGACCTGGGTGCCTTCCTCGTGCTGCTGGTCGCGGTGCGCGGGGTGCCGGTGTGGTTGGCCTCGTGGGCGGAGCGGCGTCATGACGGCTCGCGGGCCTACTCCTTGAGGCAGTCCGTGCAGATCGCGGTCTACTCCACCACCGCCTTGCCCATCATCGTGGCTGTCACCCAGGCGGCCGTCAGTGCAGGGGCGATGACGCAGTCCTTCGCCTCCACCCTTGTGCTGGCAGGGGCGGCCAGCGTCCTCATCATGCCGGCAGCGGGGCTGGCGCTCGGGTCTCGACGTGACCACGCCCCGGCGGTCGAGGCGCTGGCGGTGGCCCAGGGGCCGGTGGACGCCGAGGGCAGGCCGGTACAGATCGCCGACTCCGCCGGCCTGCAGCCGGGAGACCAGGAGCTGACGGTCAGCGAGCGGCGTCGCCCGGCAGGACTGGAGCTGACGACGGCGCACTCGGCTTCCTCGGCTCCCTCCCCATCCAGCAGCGGGGGTCGCGCCGGTCAGGGCACCGGGAGCGGTGCTGCTGGTACCCGGCGCGCCGGTGCATGGCCTACGCAGCCGGAGGAGGCGCCACGCAGCGTGGGCCTGGGAGGCCGGAGGCTGTCCGACGCCGAGGCGCGCTACCTGGCGGTGCGACTGGCCCAGATCGAGGCGGAGCGGGTGCACTGGCGTGAGCAGATGCGCCTGCAGCGCAATCTTGACCGCGAGGAGGCGCAGCAGCGTCGCGCCGTGCGCCGGGCCCTGCTGCGTCAGCGGCGGCGTCAGGAGCGTGACCAGGTGCGTCAGCTGCGGGAGGACGCCCTCCAGATGCGTCGCCAGGCGCGTCAGGATGGGCGTCAGGAGCCGGTTGTCCACAGCCGGACCTCGTGGCGCGACCGGCTTCGACGTCGTCGATAAGTGTCAGACCCCTTCCCTAGTCTGAGGCCATGGCACGCGAGCTGAGCCCCACGGACTGGCCTGCCGAGGTCACTGATGAGCAGATCATCAGCGTCGTCGGCGGGAGGACCTTCCTGCGTGGCCAGCGCTACGCCGAGGAGGGCTACGTCCGCACGGTCTCGGTGGCAGGGACCAACGGGGAGATTATCTCTGGCAGTGTGCGCGGCTCGGGGGCGCAGGTCTACCAGACCATGGTCTACGCCCCGCAGACTGGCGCGAGCGGCCTGTGGTCGGGGACCTGCACCTGTCCGGTTGGGGCCAACTGCAAGCACTGCACGGCGTTGCTGCTGCGATCACGCGCGCTGGCGCTGCGGCTGCAGGACGAGGCCGGCGGCTGGGAGGAGGAGCTGGCCAGCCTGCTCAGGGTGCCGGCGCGTTCCTACCGGCGCATGGCGCTGGAGGTGTCCGCGGACTACTACGACCGGCTCACCCTGGTCCCGCTGGTGGAGGGCAAACGGGGGTGGAACCGTCAGGGTGCTTCCTGGACCCAGGTGCTGGGCGGAGCACTGGCCGGTGAGGTGGACCCGCAGGTCCTGGAGGTGCTTCATGAGCTTGCGGGCATGGCTCGGCGCAGCTTCTACTACGCTGATGACCGGGTCAGCCTCAACGAAATGCCGGCACGGGTCTGGAAGGTGCTGCGTCGCGGGAGCGAGGCGGGGCTGACGCTGACTACCGCGCAGCGGAACGGGGCTGCGGTGATCATCGCCTCCGGCCTGAGGGCTGGGGCCGCCATCCTCAAGGAGTCCGACGGCGCCGTGCGGATCCAGCCGGCGCTGGGCACCGAGCAGGTGACCGAGCTGCGGTTGAGCCAGGAGGAGCAGAACCTGGTGCCGCTGGATGAGCCGGCGGTGGACTTCCAGCCGATTGGGGCTCCAGCGGTCCATGCCTTCTACGCCTACAAGCCCGGCGGTGAGCTGCTGCTCATGCCGATTGAGCCCGAGCCCTCTAATGCGGTACGCCGGCTCCTGGCTGACCCGGCGTACCGCATCCTCATCCCGGCGCCGGATGTCCCTCGCTTCGAGGCGGAGCACCTGGAGCAGCTCATGCGGGCTGTGCCGGTGCTGGCGCTGGATGAAGGAGTGGCTGTTCCCGAGCCGACCCAGCTGCGGGCCGTGCTCCAGGTGCACGTTGAGGGAGCCAGTCACGAGGCCTCCACCCGCTGGCTCATGCGCTACGTCGATGAGGCGGGTGCGGTGCGTCGTGAGGTGGTGCTGGGGGACCTGCGCCCCGAGCGCCTTGATGACGGCTTCACGGATGACTCTGTCACGGCCTGGGGTGGTGACCTATCCGGGCAGGACCCCTGGGGCCTGCCTGAGGAACCTGGCCTGGGCCGGAGACCTCCGGATGAGGTGCTGGAGCCGGAGCCCGTGACGCAGCCCGCGGGCCAGCGCCAGGTACCGCGAGACCTGCAGGCGGAGCAGCGCCTGGCCTGGGAGGTCTTCAATGCCCTCATGCCCCTGGTTCGCGATCATGGCATCTTGTGGCACCGCCAGACGATGCGCGGGATACGCACGGCGCGCTTCATGGCCTGGACGGTGCCGGAGCTGCGGCAGCTGGAGCCCATGGAGCTGGAGATCCTGGGGGAGGTTCCGGATTACCGTGAGGCAGGCCAGGAGCTGGTCGTCGCCACCTGTGTCACCGAGGACGAGGACCGTCCTGACTGGTTCTCCCTGCGCGTGCGCGTTCGCGTGGGTGAGGAGGAGGTGCCGCTGGAGCGGCTCATCGCCGCGGTGGCGGCCGGACAGGAGCAGGTGCTCCTGGACTCGGGCGCGTGGGTGGACACTGACCGGCCTGAGGTTCACCGCCTGGCAGCCCTCATGGAGGAGGGGCGAGACCTGGTGGAGCCTCATGCCAAGGACCCGGGTCAGATGCGGGTCACGGCCTTCCAGGCGGGGTACTACTCCGAGCTGGTTGCGCTGGGCGTCGTGGAGGAGTCTGCCAAGCGCTGGCAGGACAGCGTGGACCGCTTGCTGGGGATGCGGCAGGAGGCTGGGCGCGAGCCGGAGGACGGGCAGCGGCAGGCTGACGGGCGTGGCCTGGTGGCCTCGGAGCTGGTGGACGTGGACCCACCGCTCGGTCTCCAGGCCGAGCTGCGTCCGTACCAGCTGGAGGGCTACCGCTGGCTGCACCTGCTGCGGGGAGCAGGGCTCGGTGGTGTGCTCGCCGATGACATGGGGCTCGGCAAGACCGTCCAGGTCCTCGCCGAGATCCAGAAGATGGCGGAGGAGCCCGGCGGGCTGACGGCTCCGGTCCTCGTGGTCGCCCCTACCTCCGTCATCGGGGCCTGGGCGGAGCAGGCAGCACAGTTCTGTCCGGGGCTGCGCGTGCGTGAGGTGCGGCGTACCTCCGCCAAGCGTGGCACCTCCATGGCCCAGGAGGCGGCGCAGGCAGACGTCCTGGTCACCAGCTACACCCTCATGCGGCTCGATGAGGAGGACCTGGCGCAGGTCGAGTGGTCGTGGGTGGTTCTGGACGAGGCCCAGTTCATCAAGAACCACACCTCAGCCACCTACAAGGCTGCGCGCCGGCTACGAGCTCCCTCGACTCTCGCGATCACGGGCACCCCGCTGGAGAACTCGCTCATGGACCTGTGGAGCCTGCTGAGCGTGAGCGCGCCCGGGCTGCTCCCAGGACCGCAGCGCTTCAAAGAGCTCTACAAGCGCCCGATCGACCGCGGCGGGCAGCAGGGGCGGGACCGGCTCCAGGCCCTGCGCAGCCGGATGCATCCCTTCATGCTGCGTCGCACCAAGGAGGAGGTGGCCCACGACCTCCCGGACAAGAGCGAGCAGATCCTGCGAGTCGAGCTCAGCCCTTCCCACCGCCGTGCCTACGAGGCCCGTCTCATCCGCGAGCGCCAGAAGGTGATGGGGCTGCTGGAGGATGACACCGCACAGGCCCGTTTCTCGGCCCTGAGGTCGTTGACCATCCTGCGCCAGATGGCACTGGATCCTGCGCTGGTACCAGCCGCGGAGGAGGGAGCGCAGGACGATGCTGATCCGGCTGCCGGGCACGAGCGGGCGGTGCGTCAGGGCGGACGCCGGCCCAGACCGAGCGCCAAGGTGGAGATGCTGCGTGACACCCTCGTGCCAATCGTGGCGGAAGGACACCGGGCTCTCGTCTTCAGCCAGTTCACTCGTTACCTGAGCTCGGTGCGCGAGGAGCTGGAAGCGGCAGGGCTGCGCACCCTCTACCTAGACGGTGGGACGAGTGACCGTCAGAGGGTCGTCGCCCAGTTCCGTGACGGGGAGGCTGACGTCTTCCTCATCTCCCTCAAGGCCGGAGGATTCGGACTGACCCTGACTGAGGCGGACTACGTCTTCCTCCTGGACCCGTGGTGGAACCCGCAGGCCGAGGAGCAGGCGGTGGACCGGGCCCACCGCATCGGTCAGGACAAGCCCGTCATGGTCTACCGGATGGTGGCAGCAGACACGATCGAGGACAAGGTTATGGCTTTGAAGGAGAAGAAGGCCGGTCTTTTCGCCAAGGTGGTTGAAGGCTCGGCGGAGCTCGGACAGCCCGGACATGGTGAGACAGGAGCTGGCGAGCGCGGCCAGGCTGGCGCGACGGGCGCCGGGCAGACCCTGAGCCGGGCACGCCTGACCGCCGAGGAGATTCGCGCCCTGCTCGGCTGAGGTGGGTGCGGGCGTCTGTTGTTCCTGCGTCTGCGCCTGGCAGACGTGACAGGATCGGTGCATGATCTCGCTGACTTGTCACCACGGCCTGGAGACTGGACGCGGAGCAGGGCGTGATGCCCTCCAACCCGGGCAGGTGGCGCTGTTGGTGATCCATGACCTGCGCACAGGCAGTCAGCAGGTGGTCCTGGAGAGCAAGGAGCTTATTGAGGCTCCCAACTGGACCCGGGACGGTGCCAGGCTCGTGGTCAACGGTGGCGGGCGGCTGCTCAGCATCGCTGCGGACGGGTCCGGGGCCCTGACGCCCATCGAGGTCGGCGCGGTGCGTGGGGTCAACAACGACCACGTCATCTCTCCGGACGGCACCACGATCTACTTCAGCGCCGAGGGGCACCTGGACGCCGTCGGCATCGAGGGCGGCCAGGCGCGGCGCATCTCCAACACCCACCCCGAGGACCAGCCGTACACCTCCTGGCTCCACGGCGTCTCGCCGGACGGGCAACAGGTGGCCTACGTCTCGGTGGAGCCGTGGGGCGAGGACGTCTTTGGTGCGCGCAACCTCGCCACGATCCCAGCCGCTGGAGGCGCTCAGACCCAGCTGACCACGGGTCCCAACGCCTACGACGGGCCCGAGTACCACCCGGACGGAGGTTGGTTGTACTACAACTCCGAGGAAGCCTCCCAGGTCGCGGGGCACGCCCAGCTCTTCCGCATGCGGCTGGACACCGGCGAGCGCGAGCAGCTGACGGATGATGACCGTGTCAACTGGTTCCCCCAACCCCAGTCCTGACGGATCCCAGCTGGTCTACCTCAGCTACCCCAGCGGGACGGTCAGCCACCCGGCGGACCTACCGGTCGAGCTGTGGCTCCTGGAGGTCCAGGGCGGGCGGCCGCGCACACTCGTTCGTCTCTTCGGCGGCCAGGGCACGATGAATGTCAACAGCTGGTCCCCGGACGGCACGCGCTTCGCCTTCGTGGCCTACCCCGCTGCCTAGCGACCAAGGCCCGCGAGTGAAGCGGGCTCTCCGAAGGACCTGTCCGAGGGCGCTGCCTCCGGCATGGGCGGTCAGTGCCGCGGCCACGGTGCTCGGGCTCCACAGGTGGCCCCCGTGACACCCTCGTCCACAGGGCTCAACGAGCCCAGGTGCGAGTGATGGTCTGCCTCCTCCAGGCTGGTGCATGCGGACAAGACGTCCGCGCACACCTGAGGGAGGACACCATGCACGCCACCATCATTCGAACGATGACCCGCGCACTGAGCCTGCGCTGGTCGCTAGGAGCACGGGCAGCAGCCAGACGCGCTGCTCTGAGCCGAGCCACCTCACTGTCGACCGCCTCCTGCGCGGGCGGAACCGGTGAGAACGACCCAGGCAACGAGGCCGGCATGGCCACGGCCGAGTACGCCATCGGCACGCTGTCAGCCGCTGCCTTCGCCGGGCTCCTGCTCGCCATCATGCGCTCGGGCTCCCTGCGAGGAGTCCTGCAGGGACTCATCGAGTCCGCCCTGTCCGTGGGCTGAGGCCGCCATGCGACGACGACGTCGGGCGGGCAGGCGTCCTGCTCGCAGCAGCAGCGAGACCGGCATGGTGACGGCGGAGACCGCCGTGGTCCTGCCGTCGGTCATCATCGTGCTGGCGCTCGCGCTGTCAGCCATCAGTGCCGGGGCCACTCAGCTCAGGGTCACTGACGCCGCCCGATCCGCAGCCCGGGCGGCGGCGCTGGGGCGCAGCGACCTCGACGTCGTCGTCGCGGCGGCTGCGGGACGCGCCAGCCTCGCCGTCGAACGCGGTGAGCTGACCTGCGTGACGGTCTCTCGGCCGGTTCCCGGTCCAGTGGGCGGGCTCGGCCTGACAGCGCGCAGCCGGGCCTGCGCCTGGACCGAGCCGGAGGAGCCATGAGGGTCACGGCCAGCCTGCGTGCGGACGCAGCGGGGGAGAGCGGATCGGGAACCGTCCTGGCCCTGGGGGTCATCGCGGTGCTGCTCGCGCTCGCGGTGGGCCTGACCGGGCTCATCCAGGCGCAGGCCGCATCTGGCCGGGCCCGCCTGGCTGCGGACCTGGCTGCCTTGGGCGGGGCGACGGCGCTGTCCTCGGTCCTGGCGCCGGCAGACCCCTGCGCGGTGGCCCACCAGGTGGCCGGAGCCAACAGGGCGCAGGTGGTCTCCTGCCTGATCGAGGGGGAGGACGTCGTCGTCCAGGTCAGCGTGAGCACTAGCGTGCTGGGCGTGCCGCGGTCCGCGCGCGGTGCGGCCCGCGCTGGCCCGGCTCGCAGCCCTGGACAGTTGTAGCCGCTCAGCCTGCTTCTGCCTCGCGGGGCGCGGCGGCCAGGAGCAGGCGCAGCAAGGTGATCGCCCCAGCCTTGTCCAGAGGCTCGTTGTTGTTGCCGCACTTGGGTGACTGGACGCAGGAGGGGCATCCGGCCGTGCACCCGCACTGCTCGATGACGGCGAGCGTGGCCTCCAGCCAGTGGCGTCCTGCGCGGTAACCGTGCTCGGCGAAGCCGGCTCCGCCGGCCTGACCGTCATGGACAAACACCGTCGGGCTCATGGTCTGGGGGTGCAGGGCGATGGACAGGCCGCCGATGTCCCAGCGGTCGCAGGTGGCCAGCAGCGGGAGCATGCCGATCGAGGCGTGCTCGGCGGCGTGCAGGGCACCGGGCAGGTCCGCGCTGGTCAGGCCAGCGTCCTGCGTCACCTCGACGGGGACCGTCCACCACACCGCCGCCGTGGGCAGCACGTGCTCAGGCATGGACAGGGAGTGCTGGGAGACCACCTCCATGCCAGGCAGCGCGTGCTTGGTGTATCCGACGACCTGGCTCGTGACCTCCACGGACCCGAAGGACCACGTGATGCCCCGGCCCCAGTCCTGGTGCTCGCGTTCGGCGATGACGCGGACGGAAGAGGACTCCTTGGCCCTCGTGCGGTAGCCCACCGCCGCCTTCTGGGTGACGAGGGCCGCCTCCTGGCTCAGTTCCTCCACGACGTAGGTGCGGCCCTGGTGGATATAGACCGCCCCCTCGTGGACGGCGGAGTCCGCTGAGGCCCCCGGGACCGTGCCCACGACGGTCCCGGTGGAGGCGTCCACCACGGGCACGTCCGGCGGGCCGTCCCCACGCAGGGAGGTCAGGTCCTGGGCTCGCCCCGGAAGGTTCGTGTTCCAGAACCAGCCGCTGGGACGCCGTCGGAGCGCGCCCCGGGCGGCCAGGTCCTCCAGGAAGGACTCGTCGTCTAGACCGAAGAGCTCCAGGTCCTCCCCACGCAGCGGGGACTCCGAGGCGGCGGCGCACAGGTGCGGCGCCAGGACATAGGGGTTGGCCGGGTCGAAGACGGTGGCCTCGGGGGCGGCGAAGACCTCGTCAGGATGGTGTACCAGGTATGCGTCCAGCGGGTTGTCGCTGGCGATGAGCACTGCCAGCCCCCTGCTTCCCGCCCGTCCGGCTCGCCCGGCCTGCTGGCCCAGGCTCACCCGGGTGCCGGGCCAGCCGGCGATGATGACGGCGTCCAGTCCGGTGACGTCGATGCCCAGCTCCAGGGCGTTGGTGGTCGTCAGGGCGCGTAGGCGCCCCCGCCGCAGGTCCGTCTCCAGCGCTCGGCGCTCCTCGGGCAGGTAGCCGCCGCGGTAGGCGCGCACCGTGCCCACCAGCTCAGGCAGGCTGAGGCTCAGGGTGTGGCGGGCGTGCTCGGCGACGATCTCGGCGCTGCGGCGGGAGCGGACAAAGACCAGTGCGCGGGCGCCCACGCTCATGAGGTCGACGAGAAGCTCGGCGGCCTCCACCACGGCCGAACGGCGTGCTGAGGGGTCCTCGGTGGGATCACCGGTGTCGGGGCCGACGGCGCAGGCGTGTGGCTGCTCGGGTGCCTTGGCGGAGGATGTCTGGGTGGGGGTGCTCCGCAGCGGATCAGCGGCTGGGAAGTCGGTGGCCTGGGCCAGTGCTGAGACGGACTCCTCCCAGGTGGACCACGGGTCCCGCAGGGCTGGTTGCCACAGGGCGAGGACCCGCTCTCCGGCCGGGGCGGTGTCCTGTGTGACGGCAGTGAGGGAGGCGGGCGGCACGCCGATGAGACGGGCTGCGGTCAGTGCGGGCTCGGCGGCCGTGGCTGAGGCACACAGGACCACGGGACCCGGGCCCTCGGGGCGCAGTCGGAGGACCAACCGCAGCAGTCTGCGCAGCACGAGGGAGACGTGGGCTCCCAGCAGACCTCGGTAGGCGTGGCACTCGTCGACGACGACGTAGCGCAGGGAGCGTAGGAACCGTGTCCATCGCTCGTGGCCGGGCAGGAGGGAGAAGTGCAGGAAGTCAGGGTTGGTCAGGACCACGTCAGCGTGGGCGCGGGCCCAGTCGCGCTCGGGCAGCGGGGTGTCGCCGTCGCAGGTCCCCACCCGCACCGTGCGCAGGGGCTGGTGGGAGGAGCTGGCTGGGCGCTGCGCCGCCTCGAGCTCGGTGACCAGGCGTGTGAGGGCGGCCGCCTGGTCGGCTGACAGTGCCTTGGTGGGGGACAGGTAGAGCACGCTCGGACGGCGAGCGTAGGAGGAGATCCGGGACTCCTGCCCGCCCTCGACGCGTTGGGCGGCAAGCACATCAGACAGGGCCGGCAGCCAGGCGGCGAGCGACTTACCCGAGCCTGTCCCGGTGGCGATGACGGTGTGGCGACCGGCGTGCAGGGCCTCGGCGGCCTGTTGCTGGTGGATCCACGGCGCGCTGACGCCCAGGCGCTGGTAGGCAGTCACGAGGTCCGGGTCGGCCCACGCCGGCCAGGAGCCGTGGCGGCCGGGGCGGGCGGGGGTGCGCTCGACGTGGATGAGGCGACCGTCGCGCTCGCCCACCATCTGCAGGACCTCGGTGAGGTCGCGCGAAGGGGCGTGCGGTAGCGGAGTGGTCACGCAGGACAGTGTGCCTCAGGGCCGCGACGGGTGCGCCTGGCCGTGTGCGGGCACGCGCCGGCAGGCGCGGCCATGCATGACGGGTGTGGCGGGGAGAGCTGGTTCGCGGCGATGGGGCTGCTCTCACAAGCTCTTAAGTACTCTAAAAATGTAAGAGTTAGAGCTTGAGGGCTCGCGTGTGCTGGGGCAGTGCGCAACACGCCGACGAACCGACGAAAAAGTGATACCGCTCACCCCAAGGGAGGGTGGAGGAAGGGTTGGGAATATCGCCGATTGCTCGCCCTCGTGGGACTCCAGTCCTACGGGGAAACCACAACATATTGTGGTTGGAGAAGGCTAGAACTACCGGATGATGTGTTGCACGAATGTGATTCGGGGGTACGGTCTGGCCATATCGCCGTCGCGTACGGCTGGCCGTCCCCGCCGAATGAGGCAGCCAGTCACACCCGACGGGTGGCACCCCGCCGACCTGACGCATCGATGGAGAAGACCGTGTCTGACACCCCCCAGATCCCCACTGCCGCGCACCTGGCTGAGGCCCACCCCGAGCTCATCGCCCGAGGCTCGGCCGACTCCGCCGTCGCCCATGGCTCGCGTCCCCAGGTCGACGCCGTTTCCACCATCACCGAGTACCTTGACCGCTCGGACTGGCGCGTCAACGCCAACGCCAACCAGGGCTACTCCCTGGGCGGGATGATCCTCAACACCTCCGGCAAGGTCATCGCCAACTACTGGCTCTCCCAGATCTACTCCCAGGAGGCTGGCGACGCCCACCGCAGCGGCGACCTGCACATCCACGACTTGGACATGTTCTCCGGCTACTGCGCCGGCTGGTCACTCAAGTCCCTCCTGCAGCAGGGCTTTAACGGCATCCCCGGCAAGATCGCCTGCAACCCGCCGCGTCACTTCTCCTCCGCTGTGGGCCAGATCGTCAACTTCCTAGGCACCTTGCAGAACGAGTGGGCCGGCGCCCAGGCCTTCAGTTCCTTCGACACCTACATGGCGCCCTTTGTCCGCCTGGACTCGATGACCTACGAGCAGGTGCGCCAGTGCATGCAGGAGCTCATCTTCAACCTCAACGTCCCCTCCCGTTGGGGCACCCAGACGCCCTTCACCAACCTCACCTTCGACTGGACTTGCCCCGCGGACCTGGCCGAGGAGTACCCGCTCGTGGGTGACGAGCTGTGCGACTTCACCTACGGCGAGCTCGCTGAGGAGATGGCCATGATCAACCGTGCCTTCATGGAGGTCATGACTGAGGGGGACGCTGACGGTCGCGTCTTCACCTTCCCCATCCCCACCTACAACATCACCAAGGACTTCGACTGGGAGTCGCGCAACGCTGACCTCCTGTTCGCCATGACCGCGAAGTACGGCCTGCCCTACTTCCAGAACTTCATCAACTCTGAGCTCGATCCGGGCATGATCCGCTCGATGTGCTGCCGCCTCCAGCTCGACCTGCGCGAGCTGCTCAAGCGCGGCAACGGCCTGTTCGGCTCGGCCGAGCAGACCGGCAGCGTCGGTGTGGTCACGATCAACATGGCGCGCCTGGGTTACACCCACGCCGGTGACGAGGCCGGCCTCATTACTGCCCTTGACCGGCTGCTCGGCATCGCCCGTGACACCCTGGAGCTCAAGCGCACCGTCATCCAGCACCACATCGACACTGGTCTGTTCCCCTTCACCAAGCGCTGGCTGGGTACGCTGGACAACCACTTCTCCACCATCGGCGTCAACGGCATGAACGAGATGGTCCGCAACTTCACCGCTGACGCCTACGACATCACCGACCCGCGCGGCCACGCCATGTGCGTGCGCATCCTCGATCACGTGCGCGAGATGATGGTCTCCTTCCAGGAGGCCACCGGTCACCTCTACAACCTGGAGGCCACCCCCGCCGAGGGCACGACCTACCGCTTCGCCAAGGAGGACCGCCGTCGTTTCCCGGAGATCCTCCAGGCTGGCACCGAGTCCAACCCCTACTACACCAACTCCTCCCAGCTTCCGGTCGGCTACACCGACGACCCCTTCGAGGCTCAGGAGATGCAGGAGGAGCTGCAGACCAAGTACACCGGCGGCACCGTGCTGCACCTGTACATGAACGAGCGAGTCTCCTCGCCTCAGGTCTGCAAGGAGCTGGTGCGCCGGAGCCTGACTGCCTTCCGTACCCCCTACATCACCATCACGCCGACCTTCTCCATCTGCCCCACTCACGGCTACCTCGCCGGCGAGCACGTCACCTGTGACAAGTGCGCGGAGCTTCACCCTGACGCGGAGCCGGTGGCCTGCGAGGTGTGGACCCGCGTCATGGGTTACTTCCGGCCGGTCCAGTCCTTCAACATCGGTAAGAAGGGCGAGTACGCCGAGCGCACCATGTTCACCGAGCCCGCGGCCGCGGGACATGGGATGGCGACCTCGCGGCTGTCGGCCATCTCGGCCTGAGCTGGTGACCGGCTGGGGCGGGACGGGAGCGTGCCCTCCCGCCCCAGCCGGAACGACGGCGATGCCATGACTGACGCTGCCACCTCACCTGACGCCGCGGGGGCGGCCGGAGCGAGGACGGCCCACGAGCGCCCGGCTGACAGCCTCCAGATCGCTGGGCTCGTGCCCATGTCCACGGTCGACTGGCCTGATCACCTCACCGCGACGGTCTTCACCCAGGGCTGCCCGTGGAACTGCTTCTACTGTCACAACCGTGACCTCATCCCGGTGCGCACCCCGGGAACCGTGGCCTGGTCCCAGGTCCGTGAGCTGCTGGGGCGGCGTCGTGGGCTGCTGGACGGCGTGGTGCTCACTGGTGGTGAGGCTCTGCGCCAGGACGCGCTGGCCGACGCCGCCGCCGAAGTGCGTGAGCTGGGCTTCGCCGTCGGCCTGCACACGGCCGGAGCCTATCCGCGGCGCCTGGCGGATCTGCTTGAGGCCGGCCTCGTGGACTGGGTGGGGTTGGACGTCAAGGCGATGCCGGAGCACTACGAGCAGGTTGTCGGCAGGCCGAACGCGGCCGCCAAGGTGTGGGCGAGCCTGGAGGTACTAGTCGCCGCGGGGGCCGAGTTCGAGGTGCGCACCACGATCGTGCCCGGCGACGTCACGGCTGAGGACGCCTACGCCGTCGCCCGGGACGTGCATGAGCGAGGGGCGCGGGTCTACGCCCTCCAGCAGGCGCGCAGCGAGGGCACGAGCGGTGACTTCGCCGTCACCGCGGCCGGGTGGGACGCGCAGTGCCAGCGCCTGGCTGAGCGCATCGAGGCCCTGGGGTGGGAGAGCTTCACCTACCGCCCGGCCTGAGAGCGGTTTGAAACCGGCGAGGCGGCTACCGGTGGCCGCGGACGTCAGGCGCGCTCGCGGAACACCACGCGGTGCTGGATCCGGTAGCTGGCCAGGTACAGGGCCACGTCCGTCACCGGCTTGGCCAGCACCAGGGGCAGGCCGATCGACGTCGTCGCCCACAGTCCGGCGTAGCTGGCCGCCACCAGGGCCACCGCCAGGGCCACGTAGCGCGCGGCCGTGCGCCCCAGGGCGCCCGTGGCGCGGAAGACGCGGCGGTTCATAAAGAAGTTCGCCGTGCCAGAGATGATCCGGGCCGTCACCACGCTGACCAGCAGGTTCCCGGTCAACAGGTGCACCAGCGCTAGCGCCAGGTAGTCGACGGCGAAGCTGGCCAGGCTCGCCGCCGTGAAGCGCAGCAGCGGGGCGTAGATACGAGCCGAGTTGGCCAGGGGCCGGAAGTGGCTGGAGGTGTTGCCCGGCTCGTACACCGTGGCGATGCCCACCTCCTCCACTCCGGCGCCTCGCTCGTGAGCGCGCAGCAGGGCCGAGAGCTCGTACTCGTACCGGTCGCCGGGCACCTGGAGCATCCAGGCGTATCCACCGGCGGGATAGCCGCGCAGGCCGGTCTGGGTGTCGCGCAGCCGCCAGCCCGTGGCCCCGCGGAAGAGCAGCGCGGTGACGTCGTTGCCGATTCGGCTGCGCAGCGGCACGGGGCCGGTGAACTCGCGTACGCCCAGGGTCATGTGCCCGGTCGCGTGCACGCGTCGGGCCACCGCGGCGATGTCCGACGGCGTGTGCTGGCCGTCGGCATCGGCACAGACCACGTCCGCGGCCGGCCAGTGCTCCATCGCGTAGGCCAGTCCCGTGCGCAGGGCCCGGCCCTTGCCGGCGTTACGCGGGTAGTCCAGGACGACCGCGCCCCGCTCGCGGGCGGCGTCGAAGCCTCGCTCTTACGGCCCCACAGGACCGCCAGGCCGCGCCCCGCTCGCGGGCGGCGTCGAAGACCTCGCTGTACTCAGGTCCTGAGCCGTCGTCGACGACGAGCACCTGGCAGCCGCCCAGGTCGCGGCGCAGCGTGCTCACCAGTACTGTAAGCCGATTGTCTGGCTTGTAGGCCGGGATGAGCACGACCAGGCGTGGGCCCCGGCTGCGGTGGGCAGTCGCGCGGCAGGCCGACGGGTCGCGCCACCTGCGGCGGGTGGGGTAGGTGCCGGAGTCCGGCTTCGTCGCCGTGGTCATCTCAGGCCCCCTGCGCGATGTAGAGGATGTCCGAGGTAGCGCGCTCGCCGCCGTTGGAGGGCTGGTTGATGATCGAGCCGTTGAAGTACATGGCGGAGGAGCCGCCGCCGTCGAGGTTGTAGGCGCACTGGCAGCCCAGGTCCGTCATGATCTGCGCGAGCTCGGTCATGGTGACGCCGCGTGAGTAGCCCTCGTCTCGCCCGTCGACGACGAAGAAGACGTAGTGGTTGTCCTCCAGGTAGCCCAGGGCCGTGCGGGGCTGGTAGCCCTGGATGGAGTGGTTGCCGAAGTTGGTGTCGACCTCGACGTCGTCGATCCCCTCCAGGACCGCGCCGTCCTTGACCAGGGCGGGGCCGAAGGAGCAGGTGATCTCCGACCGCTCTCGCGGCATCACGGCGACCCAGGTGCTCGGCCTGGTCATGGCGATTCAGGGCGTGGCGCCCGTCGCCGCTCCGATCCTGGGCGGGGTGCTGGTGGACGTCATCGGCTGGCGTGGCATCCTCGGCGTCGTCGCCGGCTTCACCGGGATCCTTGTGCTCATGGTGCTGGTCTGGGTTCCCGAGACCCTGCCTGCGGACAAGCGCTCGACTGGAGGGCTCGGTGCGCTGGTCCAGGGAGGGCGGCACCTGGGGCGGGATCATGTCTTCGTCCGGCTCGTCGCGCTCAACGCCCTGGTCTACGCGACCCTCATGGCTTACCTGTCCGCCGCACCCTTCGTGCTCAAGAACGTGCTCGGGATGTCGACGGCGAGCTATACGGCCGTTTTCGCTGCCGGTGGCCTCATGATCTCGGTGGTAGTCAGTACTGCAGCCACTCAGGTGCGTCGGTTCTCGCCCGCTCGGCAGGTGCGGGTGGGTCTGGTGGCCCAGCTGGTTATCGACGCCATCTTCTGCCTGGTCTGCGTGACGATGTTGCGGCAGGAGGTCTCGTCGACTGCGTTGCTGGTGGGCGTCGTCGCCCTCTTCCTGGCGCACGTGGCCTGCCTGGGCATGAGCATTGGCAACCTGCCGGCGCTCGCGCTCGACCGTACCGGCCGCTGAGCGGGGACGGGCTCGGCGCTGCTGGGCTTCTTCCAGTTCGCCGCTGGTGGCTTGGCGAGTCCGCTTGTTGGTCTGACGGGGGAGGCCAGCGGCGTCGCCTTCGGTATCACGCTCCTGGTGATCGTCGTTATCGCGAACGTCCTGGCGCTGGCTGGCCTGCGGGCCCGCGGGGACAAGGAGCGGGCGCAGGCTGAGCAGGAGGCGAAGCGCCGTAGTCGGCTCGGGTGTGACCGGCTCGGCTGAGGATGGGGCGCTGGCGGGCCTGAGCTGCCTGAGGCTGGGGTGCTGGCGGGCCTGAGCTGTGTGAAGGCTGCGGTTGGCTTGAGGTGCTGAGCTGCTTGAAGGTGGCGGTTCGCCTAAAGCGACGGGCTTTCGCCGATTGGAACGTGCCTTGCTCATTGGGGCGTGCCTCCCGGACGTGGGGAGGCACGCCCCAATTGGCTATGGCGCTGGCTTGTTGTGGAAGCACGTCCCAATGAGTGTTCCGCTTGTGCCTGGAGCGCCTGGTATGTGAGTGCAATCACCTAACTGTCGTGAACGAAGCGGGAATGCTGCAAGGCGAATCAAAGTTGAGCCATACAGACTCAAGAATCGGGTCGGCAAGGTTGACAAGCCTCGACTCAACCACGATCCTGAGTGCATACCGCTCAACGTCATCAACCCGCTCCACCGCGGAGCAGCAAGGAGCCAGACATGGCACGCGCCGTCGGCATTGACCTCGGAACCACCAACTCTGCTATCGCCGTCCTCGAGGGTGGCGAGCCCACCATCATCGCTAACGCTGAGGGTGGCCGTACCACTCCCTCGGTCGTGGCCTTCTCCAAGTCCGGCGAGGTCCTCGTTGGTGAGGTCGCCAAGCGCCAGGCGGTCACCAACGTTGACCGCACCATCTCCTCGGTCAAGCGCCACATGGGTACTGACTGGACCGTCGAGATCGACGACAAGAAGTACACCGCCCAGG
The DNA here is from genome assembly GCF_002861525.1 of Actinomyces urogenitalis. Classification (NCBI taxonomy): domain Bacteria; kingdom Bacillati; phylum Actinomycetota; class Actinomycetes; order Actinomycetales; family Actinomycetaceae; genus Actinomyces; species Actinomyces urogenitalis. The sequence continues at coordinate 52,451 of NZ_PKHA01000007.1, forward strand.
AGATCAGCGCCCGCATCCTGGCCAAGCTCAAGGCCGACGCCGAGGCCTACCTGGGTGAGCCCGTCACCAACGCCGTCATCACCGTCCCGGCCTACTTCAACGACGCCGAGCGCCAGGCCACCAAGGAGGCCGGCACCATCGCGGGCCTGACCGTGGACCGCATCGTCAACGAGCCCACCGCTGCTGCTCTGGCCTACGGCCTGGACAAGGGCAAGGAGGATGAGCTCATCCTCGTCTTCGACCTGGGTGGCGGTACCTTCGACGTCTCCCTGCTGGAGGTCGGCAAGGACGAGGACGGCTTCTCCACCATTCAGGTGCGTGCCACCAACGGTGACAACCGCCTGGGCGGTGACGACTGGGACGCGCGCATCGTCGACTGGCTGGTCAAGCAGGTCAAGGACTCCTCCGGTGTGGACCTGTCCAAGGACAAGATCGCCATGCAGCGCCTCAAGGACGCTGCTGAGCAGGCCAAGAAGGAGCTGTCCAGCGCGACCAGCACCAATATCAACCTGCAGTACCTGTCCATGAGCGAGTCCGGCCCCATCCACCTCGACGAGCGCCTGACTCGTTCCCACTTTGAGGAGATGACCGCTGACCTGCTCGAGCGCACCAAGGTGCCTTTCCACAACGTCATCAAGGACGCCGGCGTGAGCCTGGCCGACATCGACCACGTGGTGCTCGTGGGTGGCTCGACCCGTATGCCCGCCGTCTCCGACGTCGTGCGCGAGCTGACCGGTGGCAAGGAGCCCAACAAGGGCGTCAACCCTGACGAGGTCGTGGCCCTGGGCGCGAGCCTGCAGGCCGGTGTCATCCAGGGTGACCGCAAGGACGTCCTCCTCATCGACGTCACCCCCCTCAGCCTCGGCATCGAGACCAAGGGTGGCGTGATGACCAAGCTCATCGAGCGCAACACGGCTATCCCGACCAAGCGCAGCGAGGTCTTCTCTACCGCCGAGGACAACCAGCCCTCCGTGCTCATCCAGGTCTACCAGGGTGAGCGTGAGTTCGCCCGTGACAACAAGCCGCTGGGCACCTTCGAGCTCACCGGCATCGCCCCGGCCCCCCGTGGCGTGCCGCAGATCGAGGTCTCCTTCGACATCGACGCCAACGGCATCGTCCACGTCTCCGCCAAGGACCGCGGTACCGGCAAGGAGCAGTCGATGACCATCTCCGGCGGCTCCGCGCTGCCCAAGGAGGACATCGACCGCATGGTCAAGGAGGCCGAGGCTCACGCGGAGGAGGACAAGAAGCGTCGCGAGGACGCAGAGACCCGCAACTCCGCCGAGCAGCAGGCCTACTCCATCGACAAGCTCCTCAAGGACAACAAGGACAAGCTGCCGCAGGACGTGGCCAGCGAGGTCCAGGGGGCGGTCGACGAGCTGAAGAAGGCCCTGGAGGGTGAGGACATCGAGCCCGTCAAGGCTGCTCAGGAGAAGCTGAACTCGGTCGCCCAGAAGATCGGTGAGGCCCTCTACGCCTCCGAGCAGGCCCAGGCTGCTGCGGCTGCCTCGGCTCCTGCCGGCGAGGGCTCGACCTCGACCTCCCAGGACGAGGACATCGTGGACGCCGAGATCGTTGACGACGAGGACGACAAGTGAGCGAGCAGACCCCGACGCCCGACGGCGAGCAGGGCATCGACCCTGAGCTGGCCGAGGCCGTGGAGTCCGCCTTCGAGGGAGTAGACCCCGAGGCTGACCAGGCCGACGCCGAGCAGCCGGCGGAGGAGCCGCTGAGCGAGCTTGACCAGGCCAAGGCGGAGGCTGCCAAGGCGGCCGACGACCTCGCCCGGGCGCGCGCTGACCTGTACAACCTCCAGCAGGAGTACCAGGGCTTTGTGCGCCGCTCCCGCGAGGGGGCCGCGGGCCACCGCGAGACCGGCCAGGCCAGCGTCGTCGAGGCGCTGATCCCGGTCCTGGACGAGATCGAGCTGGCTCGCCAGCACGGCGATCTCACCGGCACCTTCGCCACCACGGCAGGCAAGCTGGAGTCGATCCTCGGGGACAAGTTCGGTCTGGTTCGCTTCGGCGAGAAGGGTGAGGCCTTCGACCCCATGCTTCACGAGGCCCTCATGGCCGTGGAGTCCACTGAGGTCACCGAGCCCACGATCGAGCTCGTCCTCCAGCCCGGCTACCGTCTGGGCGAGCGCGTGGTCCGCGCCGCCCGCGTCCAGGTCGCCAACCCGGCCTGAGACGTTGGCTTCATGACGACGGCGGAGGCGGCCTGCGAGCGCACGGTCGCCTCCGCCGTCGGACACCACCGGCCCGCCGGGGCTCCAGCCGCGGCGGGGTACCCACCACACAACGAGAGAACACAGACGATTACCACCTACAGGAGGCGGTGAACCATGGCCAGCCAGGACTGGATGAGCAAGGACTTCTACGCGGTCCTCGGCGTCGCCAAGGACGCCGACGCCGCCACCATCAAGAAGGCCTACCGCACGCTCGCTAAGAAGTACCACCCGGACCGCAACCCGGATGACGCGGCGGCGGCCGAGAAATTCAAGGAGATCGGCGAGGCCTACGCGGTCCTGTCTGATGAGAAGGATCGCCAGCAGTACGACGCCATCCGCGCCATGGCCGGTGGCGGGCCGCGCTTCACTTCCGGCGGCGCCGGTGGCGGGGCCGGGTTTGAGGACATCTTCTCCTCCATGTTCGGGGGCGGGGGCGGCAATGTCCGCTTCTCGACCTCAGGAGGCGGTGCCTCGCAGGCGGACTATGAGGACATCCTGCGGATGTTCGGCGGTGCCCAGGGCGGGGCCTTCGGGGGCGGACGCTCGCGCGGGCCCTTCGGCTTCGGAGGCTTCCAGTCTCAGCCTGAGCCCGCCAAGGGGCCTGACGTGCTGACCAACGCCACCCTCAGCTTCCGCCAGGCGGTGGCTGGGGACGAGGTGGAGTTGCGCGCCGACGGCAAGACGATGCGCGTGCGCATCCCGGCCGGCGTCCACCACGGCCAGAAGATCCGCCTGCGTGGCAAGGGCCGTCCCGGGATGAATGGCGGCCCGAACGGGGACATGGTGGTGACCGTGAGCGTGGAGAGCCACCCGGTCTACTCCATCGACGGCGCGAACCTGCGCATGGACCTGCCGGTCACGCTCAAGGAGGCGGCGCTGGGAGCCACGGTCGAGGTGCCGTTGCTGGACGGGGGAAGCAGCAAGGTCAAGATCAAGGGCGGCACGCAGTCGGGCACCGTGCTGCGTCTGCGCGGCAAGGGCATCAAGACCGCCAAGACCACCGGCGACCTTCTGGTCACGGTCGAGGTCGCGGTGCCTCGCAAGCTCTCTAAGGACGCCAAGGCCGCTCTGGAGTCCTTCGACGCGGCGATGGGGGACACCGACCCCCGTCAGACGCTGCGTGAGGAGGCCGGCAAGTGAGCCGCCGCCGGACGGGTCAGGGCCTGGCGTTCCTGGCCGAGGACGCCGCCGAGAGGGCGGTCTACGTCATCTCGGTGGCGGCTGACCTGGCCGGCATGCACCCCCAGACCCTGCGTCAGTACGACCGCCTGGGCCTGGTCTCCCCGGCCCGCACCTCGGGCCGGGGACGGCGCTACTCCTATCGGGACGTCGAGCGTCTGCGCCGCGTCCAGGCGCTGAGCCAGGAGGGCGTCAACCTGGAGGGGATCCGCCGGATCCTGGAGCTGGAGCGCCAGGTCGAGCGCCTGGAGCACGACAACCGCCTGCTGCGTGCGCGCCAGGCTGCTGTTGAGCGCGTCTTCGCCGCGGCGGCCGACGGCGAGGTGCAGGTCCTTCCCTCCCGTTACGGGCGCAGCCGCCGGGCTGGCTCTCCGCGTCCCGCCAGGGAACAGGCCCTCATCCGCATCGAACCCGAGGACTTCTATGGCTAGCAGCCCCTATCTCGACGACGACGGCCAGCCTCGCTACGGTCAGCGGGTCAGCCCTGAGGAGCTGGAGCAGATCCGGCGCGAGCAGGGGCTCGACTCTCCTGTGCAGGCCGCGGGCCTGCGCGGCGAGGAGGAGACGGAACCCGCCGCGCCTTCCTCAATGCGGCCAGGGTGGGGTGAGGACTCCAACCCCTACAGCTACACCGGGCAGCGGCCGGGTGGACCTGGCGAGTCCTGGGCGCAGGTGCCATCCGTGCAGCCTCCGGCTGGTGGCTGGTCCTGGCAGCAGGATGGGGCTCGCCAGCCGCGCCGGCGCCGCTGGGGGATGCTCGTGACCGGCCTGGTCATGCTCATCGTCCTCCCGATTGCGCTGGGGGTGGGGGCCGTGCTGACAGTGGTCAACGGGTCCTTGTCCACCGGTTCCGTGCTCACGGACTCCGGAGAGGTCTATCTCGACCAGGGCCAGGCGGTGGGCCTGTACAGCTCGGATGCCTCGGTCTCCACGGAGCAGTGCTCCGTCACGGCCCCCTCCGGTGAGGCGGTGGAGGTGACGGCCATCGGCCAGGACCTGCCCTACGCCAGTCTTACCGCGCCCGAGTCAGGCGCCTACACGGTCTCCTGCCCGAGCGGGACTCAGGGGATCGTCGTCGGCCCGGCGCTCAACACCGACCGGATCGTGCCGGCCGGGGTCATGCTGCTGGGCGCAGGAGCCTGCGGCGTCATCGGGCTGGGCCTGACGATCGCCGACCTGGTGCGCCTGAGCCGACGCCGGTAGAGGCAGGCTCGGCCAGCCAAATGGCCGGTCATGCAAGCAGGAACGCAGCGGGCCGCGGCACCTTGAGTGCCGCGGCCCGTCCTCGTCGGCCCTGATCAGCCCAGCTGCTCGCGCGCGAAGGTGTGGATGAGGGCGTTGACCCAGGCGCGCTGGGCGTTAGTTGAGGCCCGGCCGTGCCCACCTTCGGAGTTCTCGAAGTAGGTGACGTCCTGCCCCATGGCGAGCATCCGATAGGCCATGGTGCGTGCGTGCGCCGGGTGGACGCGGTCGTCGCGCGTGGAGGTGACGAACAGGACCGGCGGGTAGTCCACGCCCTGGCGCAGCAGGTGGAAGGGTGAGAAGGTGCGGATGAACTCCCACTGGGCGGGGTCGTCCGGGTCCCCGTACTCGGCCTCCCACGAGGCCCCTGCCAGCAGGTGGGTGTAGCGCTGCATGTCCAGCAGCGGTACCTCGCAGACCACTGCTCCCACGAGCTCGGGGTACTGGGTGAGCATGTTGCCCACGAGCAGCCCTCCGTTGGAGCCGCCGTGAACGGCTAGACGGCCGGGAGTCGTCACCCCACGCTCAACGAGGGCCCGGGCCACGGCAGCAAAGTCCTCGTAGACCCGGTGCCGGTCCTCCTTGAGGCCGGCGCGGTGCCAGGCCGGTCCGTACTCCCCGCCGCCACGGATATTGGCGATGACGTAGGTGCCGCCCTGCTCCAGCCAGGCCTTGCCGGTCACGGCCAGGTAGCCCACGCCCATCGGGATCTCGAAGCCGCCGTAGCCGTAGAGGATCGTGGGGGCCGGACCGTCTGCGGGCCTGCCGATCTGGAAGTAGGGCACGCGCGTGCCGTCCTCGGAGACCGCCACGTGCTGGGTGGCCACGACGCCGGAGGAGTCGTAGCGGTGTGGTGCCTGCCGCAGGACCTCGGCTGAGTCCAGGCGGCCGTCCGGGGTCAGCCTTCCCAGGGCCAGGGTGGTTGGCTGAGTGAAGGAGGAGACCGTCATCCACAGCTCGTCGGAGTCCAGGGAGTCGACGGCGCCTGCTGACACCTCCACCAGGGTGCGTCCCGGACGCAGCAGGGTCGGGTCTGGCGTGTTGGCGCCTGATCCGCCTGGGATCGAGGCCGACGGCGCAGCCAGGGCGGCAAGGTCCAGGGCCTGTTGGGTCCAGCCCTCCTGGCTCGTCTCCTCACCCGCGCCCGACGCCGGGGGAGTGAGGACCTGGAGGGTGGCGACGACGTCGTCGAGCAGGGAGAGGACCAGGTGGTGGGAGGTGACGGTCCACCCCTGCAGGAAGGTTGAGCTGGTCGGGGTGAACAGTGCGGTCAGCTGGCGCTCGCCGTCGAGCCAGGCGGCCAGGGGCGCCGCGAGCAGACTGCCGGTGGGGTAGGTCTGGGCGCCCAGGGTCCATGGTTCGCGCAGGTGGATGAGCAGGTAGTCCCAGGCGGCGGAGACCTCAGCCGACTCGGGGACCTCGATGAGGTGGGTGCCCTCTGCGCTGACGGTGGCGGTGGCCGCCAGCAGCTCAGCCGAGCGCTCAGCGGCCAGAGCGGTGGCGTCGTCGTCCACCAGCCAGGTGCGCGAGGTGTAGAAGCTCATCTGCTCGCTCAGCCACGTGCGGCCTCGGCGGTCACGCCAGGCGCTGACCGCCATGGACTCGTGCGGTGCGGTCAGGAGGATCTCGGCCTCGGCCAGGTCCTGGCCCCGGCGGGCGCGGCGCACCTGGCGGGGGTAGCCGGAGCTGGAGAGGCTGTCTGGCCCCCAGTCGGTGGTCACGAGCACGCTGTGGCCGGCGTCGTCCGCCCAGGTCATGGAGCCCTTGGACGGGGACCGGTAGAAGCCGCCGTCGGCCGGGTCGATGAAGGTCAAGGTGTCCAGGTCAAGCTCGCGCGTGACGTCCGTGTCCGAGCCGCCGTCGGACAGGTCAATGAGTGCGCGGAGGCCAGCCAGGGGGCCGGTGCGCAGGACGCTGGCGCCGTGCCACACCCAGGTCACGCCCTCGGCCTGCCCCAGGGCGTCCAGGTCCAGCAAGACCTCCCACTGGGTGGTGCCGCCCGCCTGCGGGGCGCCGGCACGGTAGGACTCCCAGGTGGTCCGGCGCCACAGGCCGCGCGGGTGCTCGGCGTCTGTCCAGAAGTTGTAGAGCTTGCCGGCGGCCAGGGCCACGCCGGGGATCTTGTCTGCGGAGTCGAGGATCTCCTCGATGTCGGCGCGCAGCTGCTCAAAGCCGGGGGCGTCCTCGTAGGTGGCGCGGGTGGCCTCGTTGCGCTCGCGCACCCACTCCAGGGCCTGCTCACCCTCGACCTCGTCCAGCCAGGCAGGGGTCTCAGGCAGGGGCGGGAGGGCTGCGGCGGGATCGGCCTGTGAGGAGGGGTGTGCCTGGGCTGGCTGGCGCGGCGTCGTCGTCATAAGGGAAGTTCATCACGGGGGCGTGCCCTCCCGCACCCCTGAGTGTGCACGTACGTGCATCAGTGTGCAGCGGCCGGGTGCACACCCATGGATGCACCTGCACACTCGCGCTCGATGGGGGTGTGGCGTCCTTCATGCGAGAAATGATTGAAGATGAAACATCTGCAAGCTAAGATTTAATCATCAACCACATCGAGGTTGCACTGACCTCGATCCCATCATCTCGACAGGAGCACTCATGACCACCTACGTCATCGACGCTGACCACTCCACCCTCGGCTTCACCATCCGCCACGCCGGCATCGGCAAGACTCGCGGCCAGTTTGACGAGTTCAACGGCACCATCGAGGTCGCCGACGACTCCACCCCCACCGGCTCCACCGCCTCCGCGACCATCAAGGCGGCCTCGGTCAACACCCGCAACAACGACCGTGACAACCACCTGCGCTCGGCCGACTTCTTCGACGTCGAGACCTACCCCGAGTGGACCTTCGCGACCACGGGCGTGTCCGGCTCCAAGGAGTCCTTCACCCTCACCGGTGACCTCACCATCCACGGCGTGACGAAGTCCGTGGACCTGGAGGTCGAGTTCCTGGGCGCCGCCACGGACCCCTTCGGTAACGACCGTGCTGCCTTCGAGGCCTCGACGGTCATCTCCCGCAAGGACTTCGGGCTGACCTGGAACGCTGCGCTGGAGGCCGGCGGCGTCCTCGTGGGTGACAAGGTCACGATCACCCTGGAGATCGAGGCGATCAAGCAGGCCTGAGCCCGCTGGTGGCACCGGCGTCAGGATCGCTCGCTCATCTGCCGGATGGCCGCCACGATCTGCTCGGGCGCGTCCAGCATCATGAGGTGGCGCGAGTGCGGCACCTGCCGGAGCTCGACGGCGGCAAAGGCCTCGCCTAGCGCCTCCTCCTGCGCCCTGCTCGCGTAGGGCGGAGCCTGGAGGACGACGGCGCAGGCGGTGGCCGGAGCGTCCTGGCGCCGGCGCAGCTGGTCCAGGGCAGCGGCCTGCTGGCCGTAGGACAGCCACTCGGCCGCACCGGCGGCCAGTGCGGCCTGCGAGTCCCAGGTGCGTTCCCACTCGCGACGTCCCGTCTCCTGCGGGCGGTGGGTCTGGGAACGCAACCCGGCGCGAAATCCCATCTGAGCCAACTCGCGCACCGGCCGCAGCGCCAGGCTGTGGCGGGCCGCCTGCCACAAGGGGCCCGCCAGCCGGGGCCGGCGGGCGGAGGACACCAGGAGCGAGGGGTCCACCAGGACGACGCCGCGGACAAGGTCCGGACGCAGCCGCGCCAGGGCCTCGGCCTGGAAGGCTGCCATCGAGTGGGCCGCGACCGTGACCGGTCCTGTGCCCAGGCGGTCGAGGACCCTGGCCAGCACCCGCACCTCGCCCGGCAGTGTGGGCAGGCGGCGTCGGGTGGTGCCGCGGTAGCCGGGGCGGTCCACGGTGATGATCTCGCCCTGCCTCAGCCTCTCCCAGACTTCCCGCCAGCCTCCGGAGACCAGGCCTGCGCCGTTGAGCAGGAGCACGGGGGAAGGAGCGGGGCGCGCTGCCACCGCGGGGGCGGTGGGCTCACCAGTCCCTGCGGCGCCCGTGGCCTGGGCGGCACCGTGAGGAGGCTGAGAAGGCCGCCACCGGATGACGTGTTCGTCAGTCTTCCAGCTCTGCCAGCTATCGCTCATGCGCCCCATCATCCAGCCGCCAGGCCAGCCACGCCACCCACGCCGAGCAGATGAGGACCTGGATCGCCTGGGCCGCGCCCTGGGTACCCGGGGCAACCCAAGGGGCGACGGCGCTGACGAGCATGAGCAGGCCGGAGACGGTGCCGGCCACGGTCACCACCAGCGCGGCGCGCGACCAGCCGCCGCGGCCCAGGAGGGCGGCCAGTACCAGGATGAAGCTGGCTACGAAGGCCAGGCCCACGGTCGATGACGTCACCGCGTGCAGGTCCCGGACCAGGCTTGGCGTCGCCTTGCAGACGGCGTCATGGCTCTCTGCGCAGGGCAGGGCGACCACGCAGTCCAGTGCCGTGGCGGCTGCGACCACGGCCAGGGCTGCTGCCAGGCGAGGAGCCCAGGGCCCAAGCCACGGACGCCAGGCGCGCCTGCCGATCCAGGCGATGACGGCGAAGAGCAGCGCAGAGATGAGGTCGCCGGTGCGGAAGAACCAGAAGTAGGGCTGGTCGGAGGCTGCGAGCTCAGACAGGTACCCCGTCAGGATCCGGGGATTGCCGTTGATCGGCCAGGCCAGCCAGGTGTTGTAGGTCAGGAGCACGCTGATGGCCAGCGCCGGAGCGAGAGCCCGCAACCGGGAGTGGGGTTGCGGACGGGCGCTGCCGGGTGCGGGCGTGGCCGTCCCAGCGGGCGAGGCCCCCTGCGGGGGCTCAGTGCGACGTCGTGCGCTCACTTGCCGGGCCTGACCAGAGGGAAGGTGATGGTCTCCCGGATCGAGGCGCCGGTGAGCATCATGACGAGGCGGTCCAGGCCCACCCCCAGGCCGCCGGTGGGAGGCATGCCCTGCTCCAGGGCCTGGAGGAAGGCCTCGTCCAGTTCCATCGCCTCCGGGTCGCCGCCCGCGGCGGCCAGGGACTGGGCCGTGAGCCGCTCGCGCTGGAGGACCGGGTCCACCAGCTCGGAGTAGGCAGTGCCGACCTCGGAACCAAAGATGATGAGGTCCCAGCGCTCCGCCAGCAGGGGCAGGCTGCGGTGCGGGCGCGTGAGCGGCGAGGTCTCGGCCGGGAAGTCGGTGAAGAAGGTGGGCTGTGCCGTCGTGCCCTCGGCCAGGTGCTCGTACAGGTGCTGGACCAGCGTGCCCCAGCCCCAGGCCGGGTCGTAGGCCAGGTTGAGGCGGTCCGCGAAAGCCTGGAGGGTGCCCAGGCTCGTGCTGGCGTCCACCGGCTCACCCAGGTGCTCGGCCACGGCGTCGCACACGCTTACCGTGCGCCAGGGAGCAGCCAGGTCCACCTCATGGACGACCCCGCCCACGGTGCCTCGGATGACTGTGGTCCCCAGGGCCGCCTTCGCGGCGTGTACGGCCAGGTCCTGGACGACCTCCTTCATCACGGTGTAGTCCGCGTAGGACTGGTAGGCCTCCAGCATGGTGAACTCGGGGTTGTGCGTCGCGTCCGCCCCCTCGTTGCGGAAGGACCGGCCGATCTCGAAGACGCGGTCAGCCCCGGCCACCATGAGGCGCTTGAGGTAGAGCTCCGGGGCGATGCGCAGGTAGAGGTCGAGGTCGTAGGCGTTGATATGGGTGCGGAAGGGCCGCGCGTTCGCCCCACCGTGGACCGGGTGGAGCATCGGGGTCTCGACCTCCAGGTAGCCGCGCTGCAGCAGCGTGGAGCGCACGGCCTGGATGGCGTGGGAGCGGGCCACGAGCATCCGGCGGTCACGGGAGGAGATGATCAGGGCCAGGTGACGCTGACGCACGCGCATCTCCGGGTCCTGCAGACCGCGGTGCTTGTTCGGCAGCGGGCGCAGGGCCTTGGAGGTCATGGTCCAGGAGGAGGCCACGAGGCTGGGGGTCCCGTTGCGCGAGGCCCCGGGCGCGCCCGTGACTGCCACCTGGTCACCGATGCGCACCAGGCGGCGGAAGGAGGCCAGGCACTCCTGCCCAGCGCCACCGGCGTCCAAGAGCACCTGGAGGTCGCCGCTCCAGTCACGTAGCGAGGCGAAGATGACGCCGCCGTGGTCGCGCAGGGACATCACTCGCCCGGCCACCGTCACGGGAGAGATGGCACCGGTGCCTGCTGCGGCGTCGTCGGAGCCGGAGCCGGAGCCGGAGGCGGGGGTGGGCTGCGCCGGGCCGGCAGCCAGCGCTGCGGCGCAGCTGGAGGTCACGGTGACGCAGGCGGGGTAGGGCTCGACGCCGTCGGCCAGCATCCGCTCGCGCGACGCCAGCCGCTCGCGCACCTCAGTGGGCACGCGAGCCGGGCGCTTGCGCTCGACGGCCCCGGCGGTGACGGCGAGCAGGCGCTCGGAGTCCTCAGCGCTGCGCATGGGCTGCGGGCCCGTGTCCCCGCCCAGGCGCGCCGGGAGGTTGACGAATCCCTCGGCCACGCCCATGGCCAGGGACGTGCGGGGCATGTCTGCGGCGTCGGCGTAGCAGATCAGACGCGGGAACCACTCCGGGTTGTACTTCTGGTTGGAGCGGTAGAGCGACTCCAGCTGCCACCACCGCGAGGCGAAGAGCAGGATCTTGTGCCACAGGCTCAGCAGGGCGCTGGCGCCGATCTTCTCGCCCTGCTCGAAGGCGGAGCGGAAGACGACGAAGTTGAGCGAGACCTGGTTGATGGACAGGTCCGAGCCGGCGGCCATGAGCGAGGAGACCATGAGCTCGGTGACGCCGTTGTCCGCTCGGGGGTGGCGGCGCATGACGTCCAGGCTCAGTCCGTCGGCGCCCCAAGGCACGAAGGAGAGCAGGGCGGCGACCTCGCCGCGCTCGTCGCCGGCGGGGAAGAGGGCCTCGACCATGACGCACTGGCCGTCTGAGGGGTCGCCCAGGCGTGACAGGGCCATGGAGAAGCCGCGCTCCTCCCCGCCGCCCAGCCACTGGTCGGCCAGGAAGGTCAGGTGGGCCAGCTCCTCGGCCGGGATCTGGCGGTGACGGCGGATACGGACGGTGTAGCCCAGATCGGTCACGTGCCGCACCGCGCGGCGCACCTCAGGAAGCTCGGCCAGTCGGAAGCGGGAAGGACGCAGGACCGCCTCGTCGCCGATGCGCACGGCTTTCAGACCCGCCTGGACGTAGGCGCGCGCGCCGGCCTCCGAGGCGCCGATGACGGCTGGGGCAAGGCCGTAGTCGGAGGCGTGAGTGAGGAAGGCGCGGGCCGCCGTCGGCCACACCGAGGGGTCACCGAGGGGGTCTCCCGAGGCCAGTGCCACGCCCATGGTGGAGCGGTAGACCACGCCGCCGTGCTCGGTGAGGATCGCGGACTTGTCCCGGCGGGTGGCGAAGTAGCCCAGGGAGTCAGTCGGGTTGTCCGCCAGGAGAGCGCGGATGCGCAGCTCTTCCTCGGTGTCGATCTGCGCGGCCTTGTGCCGGGCCTGCATGATGAGCCACAGGGACGCCAGCGCGCACAGGGCCCAGCCCAGGCCCATGGCGCTGAAGAGCCAGTCCGGCTCGTGGCGTCCGGCGAGCAGGTCGAAGACCTGGTGCAGGCCCACACCTCGCATCATGAACAGGACATTGATGCCGATGACGGCGACGGTGGTGGCGCCCAGGACGAAGACGCTCAGGGCCCGCTTGTAGTCACCGGGCTGGGAGCGCACGGTGTAGTAGCCGCGGTGGCGCAGCAGTGCGGCCAGAATGATGAGGAGAATGATGACGTTGGCCGTCATCGCGCATACGAGCCACGCGGGCAGCGTCTCGGGGGTGGCTTGCGCGGGGCTCGGGGCATCCGAGACGGAGTTGGGGACGAATAGCGCGACGCCGAGGATCAGCGAGTAGAGGACAAGCAGGCCTGCGGCGATGAGCGTGGTGGCGACCCAGGCCAGGCGCTTGCGCCTGCCCAGGCCTGCGGCGAGCAGGATCGTGACGATCGCGGAGAACCAGTCGATGATCGGCAGCGGGATGAGCCAGGTGAAGACCAGGTCCAGGGAGCGGTCCACCCAGGAGATGGAGCCGAAGACCGTCTCGATGATCACCAGGACAGCCGCGATGTACAGGCCAGTGGGCAGCAGCCTGCAGGCCAGTGGTGGCTTGTGGCGGGCAGAACGCATGTCTTCCTTCTCTGGTTCGGATGTCGGCTGCCGTGGGAGGTGGAGGTCGACGCGGTGCGCCGATGGGTGGCGGCGCGTCATGGCAAGCAGGCTATCGGTCATGGGCTCACGCGTCCTCGTGCCGGGGGAGGACCTTGGTGGCGGTGGGGCTCTCCGCCTGAAGGAGGAGCGTGGGAGGCATAGTGGAGGAGGAACGGGGCTCGGCGGAGGTGGAGCGGGGCCCGGTGGAGACTGTGCCTGGCCAATTCAGTCCTCGTACTCCTCCTTCTTCCTCGGTCTGCACTTCTTCCCCGGGCTGCCGCTTTTCCCTGGCCTGCCGCCGGCGCTGTCCCCTGACCACCCCATGCGCGACGGACCGCGTGTTCCTGGTCTGACCGCCGGTGTGCTGTCCTGTTCCTCCGCGACCGACCACCAAATGCGCGACGGACCGCGTGTTCCTCGAGCGACCACGGTATTCGCGCGAATGCGGTGGTCGGCGGAGGTTTTTGTGGTCTGTCGCGCATGGGGTGGTCGGTGGGCGCATAGGTGGTCGATCGGGGAAGCGAAGGCGGCCCGAAGAGCGGCGGCCGCGTCCAGAGTCGTTGCTCGGGCTCCACAGGCTGGCCCCGTGACACCCCTGGAAGCTCCCGTCCACAGGCGCCAAGCGGCGCGAGCTCCTCTGCCTCCATCCTTGGACCATGGTGGATGCGCCGATCGAGATCACGCTGACCCGGGACCTGCTAGATCGCGGGCTGAGTCGTTACGCCCTGGCACGCGCGACCCGCGAGGACAGTGCCGATCTGATCCGACTGTGCCCGGGGGCGTACGTGCGCGCAGCGGACTTCCGCGAGCTTCATGCCAGTCAGCAGCACCTTGTGCGTGTCTGTGCGTTGAACCTGGTTGACCGCGTCCGCCCGGGGGCGGTGCTCGCGCGGGAGTCGGCGGCCGTCATCCATGGCATCCCGCTCATTGGAGCGCTGCCCGAGCAGGTGCAGCTGGTTCGTGTGGGCCGAGCCGGCGGCCGGCGCACGACGGCGACGCGCACCCTTCCCGGCCCGGCTGACTATGAGGTGGTTGAGACCGAAGGTATATCGATATCCAGCGTCGCCCAGACCCTCGTCGACCTGGGCAGACGCCGGTCTCTCGCCTCGAACCTGGCCAGCCTGGACCATGTGCTCAGACAGGGGTGGGTGACGAAGGAGTCCCTCATGGAGCTCGTCGACCGCCATCCTGGAACGAGGGGCAATGCGTCGATGCGGAGATGGATTGAGCTCGCGGACCCGCAGTCAGAGTCTCCGGGTGAGAGCCTGAGCCGAGCGGTGATGATCGAGAACCATCTGCCGATGCCCAAGCTTCAGCGCAAGGTGCTCGATGCGCGGGGCACGTTCCTAGGGCGGGTCGATTTCATCTGGCCTGAGCTCGGCGTCATCGGTGAGTTTGACGGGAAGGTGAAGTACGGGCGGGAGTTGACGAGCGGGAGGATCGAGGATGTCATCGAGCGTGAGCGGCGGCGAGAGATCGCGATCGAGCAGGCGACCGGCATGCGCCTGGTGCGGTGGATGTGGAGTGACGTGTGGGGCAGTCAGTGCATGGTGCAGATGCTCGCGGATGCTGGAGTGTGCGCCACGCACTGAATGCTCGCAAGCGCTGTGCACTGCGGTGGAGCAGCGAGGTGGTGCCGGACGGTGGTCGTGCCGGAGTGGGCGGGCCTCTTGCTGTCCGACGGCGCGAGTCACGACCGACCATCCAGTGCGCGACGGACCGCGTGTTCCTCGTCCGACCGTCGGCGTGTGGCCTCCTTCTGTCCTGATGGACCACATAGCCCTCGTTGGACCACCTATTCCTCGATCGACCGTCGGTGTGCTGTCCTTGTGCTCCGCGACCGACCATCCAGCGCGCGACGGACTACTTCTTCCTCGAGCGACCACGGTATTCGCGCGAATGTGGCGGTCGGTGGAGGTTTTTGTGGTCGGTCGCGCATGGGGTGGTCGGTGGGGAATGCGTGATCGATCGTTGGGCGGTCGGTCGTGCATGAGGTGGTCGGCGGGCACACACGTGGTCGGTGGCGTGCAGGCAGTTAGTGAGGTGGCGGCCGGCTGGGCCAGAGTCGGCCTTCATGGCGCAGACAGGATCGGGGTGTCGGCTGCCGGCTGGGGTGTGGCCGGGGTGTCGGCTACTGCTGGGGTACGCGCACCTGGCAATGGCAACCTGCCGTGGCGCCGGCGGCCAGTTCCTGCCTCGGCGCATGCTCCGGCGCCGGCGCACGCTCTGGCCCTGGCACGCTCCGCCGAACCAGCACCTGTCTGGGGCGTCACGCGCATTCGGGGAAGGAAAATGAAGTTGAGTGGAATAGACTCAACCTTGCTTCGGTTGGACTGATCGGAGACCCACGGGACCCCCGCCCGGGACCAGGCCTGGACCTCACCGCCACCGGCCGACGGCGTCGCGCAGCTCGCGCCGCACGTCACCGGAGTGCGGACCCCAGGCCCGGCTCCCTGGCCAGGACCCGCGAGCCTGATCAACCTCAAGGAGGTCCGAATATGGACACGAACTACACCACCCGATCGCAGGAGGCCATCAGCGGCGCCATGCAGGCCGCTGCGGCTGCCGGCAACCCGCAGGTCGACACTGCGCACCTGCTCAACGAGCTCCTCGGGCAGGAGGACGGCGTGGCCCTCGGCCTGCTCGCCGCCGTCGGCCCTGACTCCTCGCAGGCAGCCACCACCCGCACCGCCGTGGGCCAGAAGGTCCGCCGCGTGCTGACCCAGCTACCCGCGTCGTCCGGTTCCTCGGTCAGCCAGCCCCAGCCCTCGCGCGCCCTGCTCGCTGCGTTGGAGGCTGCCTCCACGGAGGCCAAGAACCTTAACGACGACTACATCTCGACCGAGCACCTGCTCATTGGCCTGGCCTCGGGCAGCCCCTCCAACGATCCGGTCGCCCGCATCCTCGCCGAGGCTGGCGCCACCGCGGTCGCCCTGCGTGACGCCCTGCCCAAGGTCCGCGGCAACGCCCGCGTGACCTCGCCCAACCCCGAGGGCACCTACAAGACGCTGGAGAAGTACGGCACGGACCTGACCGAGGCCGCCCGCGAGGGCAAGCTCGATCCGGTCATTGGCCGCGATTCCGAGATCCGGCGCGTGGTCCAGGTCCTGTCCCGCCGCACCAAGAACAACCCGGTGCTCATCGGTGAGCCGGGCGTGGGCAAGACGGCGGTCGTCGAGGGGCTGGCCCAGCGCATCGTCGCCGGGGACGTCCCGACCTCGTTGCGGGGCAAGCGCCTGATCGCGCTGGACCTGGCGGGCATGGTCGCGGGCGCGAAGTACCGCGGCGAGTTCGAGGAGCGGCTCAAGGCCGTCCTGCAGGAGATCAAGGATTCCGACGGCGAAGTCGTCACCTTTATCGACGAGCTCCACACAGTGGTCGGTGCTGGCGGCGGCTCCGAGGGCGCCATGGACGCGGGCAACATGCTCAAGCCCATGCTGGCGCGTGGCGAGCTGCGGCTGGTCGGTGCGACCACGCTGGACGAGTACCGTGAGCGCATCGAGAAAGATCCGGCCCTGGAGCGTCGTTTCCAGCAGGTCTTCGTCGGTGAGCCCTCGGTGGCGGACACGGTCGCCATCCTGCGCGGCATCGCACCCAAGTACGAGGCCCACCACCAGGTGACGATCTCCGATGGCGCCCTCGTGGCGGCGGCCCAGCTGTCCGACCGCTACATCACCGCCCGGCAGCTGCCGGACAAGGCGATCGACCTGATCGACGAGGCCGCCTCGCGCCTGCGTATGGAGCTGGACTCCTCGCCGGTGGAGATCGACGAGCTGCGTCGGCGCGTGGACCGCATGACGATGGAGGAGTCCTACCTGGCTGACTCCCTGGAGGAGTCGAGCGAGAGTGACCCGGCCGCCGTCGAGCGCCTGGAGAAGCTGCGCGCTGAGCTGGCTGACGCCACCGAGAAGCTCACGGCCCTCAACGCCCGCTGGGAGGCGGAGAAGGCGGGGCACAACCGCATCGGTGAGCTGCGTGCCCACTTGGACGAGCTGCGCACCAAGGCTGACCTGGCTGAGCGCAACGGCGACTTCGAGGAGGCTGGGCGCCTGCGCTACGGCGAGATGCCGGCCCTGGAGAAGCAGATCCGTGACGCCGAGGCCTCCGAGGCTGCGGCGGAGACGGTGGTGGGCCCCGACGGCGTCGAGCGCGCGGCGAGCGAGCCGATGATCGCCGAGAAGGTCGGCCCGTTGGAGATCGCTGAGGTGGTTGGCTCGTGGACCGGTATCCCGGTTGGCAAGCTCATGCAGGGCGAGCAGGCCAAGCTGCTCCAGATGGAGCAGGTCATTGGTGAGCGCCTCATCGGCCAGAAGAAGGCTGTGGCGGCTGTGGCTGACGCGGTGCGCCGCTCGCGCGCTGGCGTGGCTGACCCGGACCGTCCGACCGGCTCCTTCCTCTTCCTGGGTCCCACGGGCGTGGGCAAGACCGAGCTGGCTAAGTCCCTGGCGGACTTCCTCTTCGATGACGAGCGCGCCATGGTGCGCATCGATATGTCCGAGTACTCCGAGAAGCACTCGGTGGCGCGTCTGGTTGGCGCACCCCCGGGGTACGTGGGCTACGAGGAGGGTGGTCAGCTGACCGAGGCCGTGCGGCGTCGCCCTTACTCGGTGGTGCTGCTGGATGAGGTGGAGAAGGCCCACCCTGAGATCTTCGACATCCTCCTGCAGGTCCTCGACGACGGGCGCCTGACCGACGGTCAGGGCCGGACCGTGGACTTCCGCAACGTCATCCTGGTGCTCACCTCCAACCTGGGCTCCCAGTTCCTCATCGACCCGATCATGAGCCCGCAGGAGAAGGAGCACGAGGTGATGACCCAGGTGCGTGCCTCCTTCAAGCCGGAGTTCCTCAACCGCCTGGACGACATCCTCATCTTCGACGCCCTGAGCAAAGAGGAGCTGGGCCGCATCGTCCAGATCCAGCTGGACAAGATGCAGGAGCGCCTGGCGGACCACCGCCTCACGCTTACGGTCACTGACGCGGCTCGCTCCTGGCTGGCGGACGAGGGCTACGACCCGGCCTACGGGGCGCGCCCGCTGCGCCGCCTGGTCCAGCGCGAGATTGGCGACCAGCTGGCACGCATGATCCTGGGTGGCGAGGTGCTCGACGGCCAGGAGGTCGTCGTCGACGTCAGCCCGGAGGGCGCCTCGGCAGGGCTTGTGCTCGCGGCACGCGGGGAGGCCTGGGCGCCGAGCGCAGCCAGCGCCGTGTGAGCCGGCCTAGCGAGTACTGATTGCCGACGGCGCAGCGCGGTCGGTAGCGCGGCTGGGCTCGGCGCTGCGGGCAGGAAGGATGACCCGGCTGGTCTAGGACCGGCCGGGCCGCTTCTGCAGGTTGGCGAGGGGTGCTGGCCTAGGCACTGGAAGCACCGTGTTGCGCGAGATGGGACAATGCCTGCATGGCTACCTCACAGTCCTCGGATTCCAACGTTTCGCCCCAGCCTCGTCGGCGCGGGCCGGGGCGTCCGCCGGCAGGCAGTGAGGACAAGCGTGAGCGAGTGCTGACCGAAGCGGTACGGCTGTTCGGGGCGCACGGCTACGCCGGGACCTCGCTAGCGGATATCGCAGAGGCTGCGCAGATCTCGAAAGCGGGTCTGCTGCACCACTTCTCCTCGAAGGAGGAGTTGTTCGCGCGGGTGCTGGAACACCGTGACGAGGAGACGGGGCAGGCCTTCCTGGCAGCCGTGGATGATTCTGATCCCTGGGGTGTGCTGGACGCTTTTGTCCGTCTGGTGGAGCACAACACCCACCAGCGGGAGATGGTGGCCATCTACACGGCGACGGCGGCCTCGGTCATGGACGCGGAGCACCCGGCGCACACGTGGTTCGCTCGGCACCTGGAGACCTCGGTGGTGAGCATGGAAGAGGCTCTGGAGCTGGGTAAGAAGCGGGGGCTGGTGCGGCCTGAGGCGCCGTCACTGCTCATTGCGAGGACGTTGACCGCGCTGAGTGACGGTCTGCAGATCCAGTGGCTGTGCTCGACGACGCCGGGCAGCGCGGCGAGCAAGGCACTGGCCACGCAGATGGTGGAGGAGATCCAGCTGTACGTCGATGGGCTCAAGGAGCTGTGGCGGTTGCCGTAGGGCAGACACAGAGATCTAGGACGAGCTTGGTTGCGGTGGCCCTGGGAGCGTAGCTCCCGGGACCACCGTTGTCTGTACTGCCGGCTCGCGGAGACGTCGTCGTGAAGCGCGCTGCCAGGGGGCGGCGGCGTGGGACGTTCGACCTTGGGGCCGTGAGGCGGCAAGAGACTGTCTCTGAGAGTGTCGAGAATGCAGTGGTGTTCGTCACGAAAAAAATAGGTGAAGAAACCGCGCAGGAGGGGGGCGTTTTTGTTGGAATTACAGGGTTTAGTCGCTGTTGGTCTGTAGGTCGCCCAGTGGTGGACGATCGAGAAAAACCTTGGAAAACACCAAATCGTCACTAGTCTTAACGGCGTCTACATGCCTCGTCGCATCCCTACTCCCCTAGCGGTCCCGGCGGACCTAGGGCCCAGTGCGGTGATGGCAGGCAATCCCTATTCAAGGAGAAGTTATGAGATCTTCCCTCGACGTGCCCCGCAAGTCGGTGCTTCTCACGCGACGTTCGAAGACTGCGGCTGCCATGGGCGCCGTTGCGCTCGTTCTTGGTGTTGGAGCCGGTGTGGCGGTGCCTGTACTGACTAGCCTGTCTCCGGCTGCTGTCGCTGCAGTCACGCCTGGTAACTCGGTGGCGCCCGAGATTGACGGAGTCAACGTCATCGAGAGCGGCACGACCGACAAGAATGCTCAGCACAGCGTCAACGGAAAAGTTGTCCTCCAGACCTCGGGTCATGGCGGTGAGATCGACAATACGGCCGTTGCGACCCCGCTGGAGAATGTACGTGTCTATGCCCAGTGGTACGAGAAGGACGGTTCGGCCTCCCCGATCTACACCGGCACAACGGCGGCTGACGGCACCTACAGCATCGTCATGAAGGACTTCGTCAAGCATGACGGCACGACGGTCTCGTTCGACGCGGACCCGAACTTGCCTCAGGGGGAGAAGTGGCGCGTATGGGCAAAGACGCCGGAGGGGACGTATCTCTGGTACAGCTGGGAGGAAAGCCAGCTTGGTCCGCAGTCGTCCATTATGGATACCGCTTTCGGAGCGGGAAACCTGGTGGGATCTGACCAGCTCACCGGCTTCAACTTCATCTATGCCCCCAAGACCGACGCCGTCATGCATGACATGGCCCACGCTCGCGAGGCGAAGGCTGTCAGTGGTGAGCAGGGCTACATCAGCGGTGAGGTCTATTGGAACAATCGCGCCAATCCGGGTGCGACAACCATGGACATGGTGACGGCACGCGATAGCGGTGATACCGCGGCTCGTCACATTAAGGTTGTCGGGTCGTACCTCTCGGACTACGCGCTCACGCGGATCTACGCCGACGGCCCGGCTGCGATTGGCACCAATGACATTCGTGGACTTGGCTGGAACGACAGCAAGGAAGCGGCTCTGCAGGCCTGGATCAAGGAGCAGATCAAGGCTGAGGGCGTGGACAAGTGGATTGCTGAGACGGTCACCACGACTACTGACGATAACGGCCAGTACCGTCTTCAGTTCAATGGCACCTACGGCAAGGCATATAACGACCGTGGGTACAACGACCGCGTTCTACTTGCTTCTAACCTCTACTCGGACGCGCTGCTTCCTGACAATGTCGCTACTGCCGAGGGGATGACTCCTGGCAAGGCAAAGTATTCTGATCTCTTCAACCGTGTTGCCTCGAGCCCTGAGGTCGGTTCGTGGTACAGGAACGAGACTGACAAGAAAGCGAGGAGCATCGACAAGACTCCGAAGCATGTCAACTTCGACTGGGCTTATGTCTCTCTTGAGGGTGTTGACAGGTACGGCGTGACGACTCCGTACTACGGAAACAAGTTCGCGTTCGATGACGCTGGCACGAGTTGGACTGGCTTCATCTACAACACCACCACCGCGCCTGGTGCGTCGATGCAGAACATTGTTCGTGCGAAGTTCGCCTTGTCTCTCGACGAGCTGTCCTTTGATGTGACGCCTTATGACTCCTTCGGGAACTTCGCCTCCTCGGGGGACACAGTCAAGACGGTCACGACGGGACTACCGAGCGCTGATCTTGGTAACAACCGCTACCAGATCGCCTGGTTTGACCCTGAGGGTAAGGAAGTCAAAGCCTGCAATATAGCGATTCCTGACAACACCGGGACTCTCGCGTCCTGTGGCTTTGAGGCTCCGAACGTGAAGGAAGCGACCACGTACACGGCGCGCCTCTACGCTATCGATACGGAAGGCGAGCGCGGCAGCTACCCGATGTCTCAGGACGCCTTCACTGTCCTCCCGAAGACTACTGATTACGACCCGGTCTACAAGGATGACACCAAGGTTGTGCAGGGAAGCTCGACCACCATCCCGGTGCCAACCTTTGACGACCCTCGCACCAAGGACGTCGTTGAGACCAATGCCACTCCGAAGGACACCACCTTCGAGCAGGATGGCACGGATGTCACCCTTCCTGACGGCACGAAGGGTGCCTTCCCGGGCACCATCGTCGTCAACGACGATGGATCCATCGAGGTGACCCCAAACGCGGACGCTTCGTTGGGCTCCTACCAGGTCCCGGTCAAGGTGACTTACGTGGATGGCTCGACTGACACGGTCTCTGTCCCCTTCGAGGTGACCGAGAGGCTCACGAATGCGGATGAGAATGATCCGTCGTATGAGGGGGTGTCGGTGACTAAGGGTGAGTCGGTGACGTCTGAGTCGCCGAAGAACTCTGACGGTTCGGAGGTTCCGTCTGGTTCAGAGTTCTCGATCCCGGCGGACTTCAAGGCTCCTGAGGGTACGACGGTGTCGGTGGACAAGACCACCGGCAAGGTGACTGTGAAGACGAGTGACGGTACTCCTGTGGGTGAGATCAAGGTGCCGGTGACGGTGACTTACCCGGACAAGACCACGGACTCGACCTCGGTGACGGTTACCGTCAAGGACGCTGCGCCCCAGCCGTCTGACGCGGATGAGAATGATCCGTCGTATGAGGGGGTGTCGGTGACTAAGGGTGAGTCGGTGACGTCTGAGTCGCCGAAGAACTCTGACGGTTCGGAGGTTCCGTCTGGTTCAGAGTTCTCGATCCCGGCGGACTTCAAGGCTCCTGAGGGTACGACGGTGTCGGTGGACAAGACCACCGGCAAGGTGACTGTGAAGACGAGTGACGGTACTCCTGTGGGTGAGATCAAGGTGCCGGTGACGGTGACTTACCCGGACAAGACCACGGACTCGACCTCGGTGACGGTTACCGTCAAGGACGCTGCGCCCCAGCCGACGGTCGACCCGAAGCCGGTTTACGCCGACACCGTTGTCCCCGCAGGGAAAACCACCACGGTCACGCCGACCAACGAGGGCGACGCCTACCCAAGCGGCACGGTCTTCGCGATCGACCCGAGCTTCCAGGCTCCTGGGGGCTACACCATTACGATCGACCCGGCTACTGGCACCCTCTCGGTGACCGTCGCCCCGGCCGGCAAGGACGGCGCGGACGCCGAGTCCGTCACTGTCCCTGTCGTCGTCACCTACCCCGACGGGTCCAACGCCACCAACGACTCCGTCAACGCCGTGATCAAGCTCGACACCGACGGCGACGGCCAGCCGGACGTGACGGACCCCGACGACGACAACGACGGTGTCTCTGACGAGGATGAGGCCAAGAACGGTACCGATCCGAAGAACCCCGACACTGACGGCGACGGTCTGAACGATGGTGACGAGATCACTCGCGGCACCGACCCGAACAAGGCCGACACCGACGGTGACGGCGTCAACGACGGTGACGAGGTCACTGGTGACAAGAACAAGGACTGGGACGGTGACGGGAAGGGTGACCCGACCGATCCGACCAAGGCCGACTCTGATGGCGATGGCCTGAACGATGGTGACGAGATCACTCGCGGAACCGACCCGAACAAGGCCGACACCGACGGTGACGGCGTCAACGACGGTGACGAGGTCACTGGTGACAAGAACAAGGACTGGGACGGTGACGGGAAGGGTGACCCGACCGATCCGACCAAGGCCGACTCTGATGGCGATGGCCTGAACGATGGTGACGAGATCACTCGCGGCACCGACCCGAACAAGGCCGACACCGACGGTGACGGCATCAGCGACGGTGACGAGGTCACTGGTGACAAGAACAAGGACTGGGACGGTGACGGGAAGGGTGACCCGACCGATCCGACCAAGGCCGACTCTGATGGCGATGGCCTGAACGATGGTGACGAGATCACTCGCGGCACCGACCCGAACAAGGCCGACACCGACGGTGACGGCATCAGCGACGGCAACGAGGTCTCTGGCAAGGACAACCCGTTCCAGGACGGCAAGCACGACCCGAACGGCGAGCCCGGCAACACTGACCCGCTCAACCCCGACACTGACGGCGATGGCATCAGCGACGGCGACGAGGTCACCGGCAAGGGCAACACCTACGATGGCAAGCCCACTGACCCGAACAAGGCCGACACTGACGGTGACGGCGTCAACGATGGTGACGAGGTCAAGAACGGGACTGACCCGCTTGTGCCGAACGCGGATGGCAAGCCCTCCACGCAGCCGACTGACCAGGGATCTCAGAAGTCTTCTGGCAAGACGGCCTCGGTGAAGAAGTCGCTGGCGAAGACTGGTGCTGCTGCGGGTCTGACTGCTGTGGTGGCCGCTGGTCTGGCTGGTCTGGGTGGCCTCCTGGTGCGTCGTCGTCGCACTGATGAGGACTGAGACCCTGGCTGGGTTGAGCAGTGACTGACTGTCTGGCCGATGGCCTGAGTCGGTCCTGATGAAGGTGGCCCTGGGAGCACACGCTCCCAGGGCCACCCCCTCTTTGCTCGTGGGGCTCGAAGGTTCGAAGGTCCGAACCAGAGAACCTTTGAGTACAGCAGTCGCACAGATAAAACCTGTAGAAAACACAGGCGTGGCCCAGTGCTATGCACTGGGCCACGGTCGGTATCGGAGGCGCGGTCCCTGAAACGCGTCATCTCCGAACGCGGCAGCAGGTCATCGGGGTCCCTGATCCCCTCGTGCTAGACGCGGTCCGACATTTCTATGGTACAGGTAAGAACTACCTTTCTCCGGCCAGTGGTCCTAGCCGGTGCACCCGGTCCGTGAAGATCCCGCTCACGCCCCACGAGAACAGCTCCTCGGCGCGCTCGTAGGAGTTCACGGTCCACACGTTGACTCCGTAGCCCAGCTCCCTGATCTCCTCGACCCGGCTACGTTCCAGGCCCTCGTCGCCAGGATTGACCGCGATCGCTCCGAGATTCTCCACGTAGGAGCGCCAGTCATCACCCAGCATGCGTGAGTCAGTCAGCAGCGCCAGGTCCGTGCCCTCTCGTCGCACCCGCATCCGCTCCAGCAGCAGCGGGTTGAAGGAGGAGACGAGGACCTCCTTCCCGCCTCGCTCGGCATGAGCGTCAAGCAGCTCAGCCACGCCGTCGGCCAGCCTCCGGCACGCCTGGGCTCCAGCCTCGCAGGACTTCAGCTCGACGTTGACGTTCATCCCGGTCTGCGCCACCACGTCCAGGGCCGCTCGGAGAGTCGGCAGGCTCTCGCCGGCATAGGGGTGGGCGCCCTCGGCGTCTGCGAACCAGGATCCCGCATCAACCTGCGCCAGGTCGGCAGCGGTGAGGTCGTAGTACGAGCCCGAGCGGTTCGTGGTGCGGTCCAGGCGCGAGTCGTGGATGACGATGACGGTCCCGTCGCTGATGACGTCGACGTCTAGCTCGATCCACGCAGCACCTTCGGCTGCCGCCCGGCGGAAGGCCGCCAACGTGTTCTCCGGAGCCAGCGCCGAGGCGCCGCGGTGGGCGAAGACGGTGCGTGCGCCTCCAGGGACGGGAGAAGGACTGGCAAGGGCAGGGTAAGCGCGTGGCGTTGGTGCGGACATGGCGGGATTGTCCCACCGACCGGTAGTCGGCAGGTGACCAATCGCTGTCAGTCAGGTGATCGACGCCGTCGGCCCGGCTCATGGGAGGATCGGGGTATGTCGAGCGACCTGGCACCCTCCACCCAGCCACCTGCCCCCACGACCGAGGCTGACGCGAATCTCGAACCGACCCTGGTCTTCCGCTCCGCTTACGATCAGGGCTTTGCGCGCGTGGCCGCCGTGACGCTGCCGGTGCATCTGGCCGATCCCGCGGCCAACGCCCGCGCCATGATCGAGCAGGCGCGCGCGCTGGACGGCAAGGGAGTCTGCCTGGTCGCCTTCCCGGAGCTGAGCCTGACCGGCTACTCAGTGGACGACCTCTTCCTGTCCGACGTCCTGGCCACCGCCGTCCTTGAGGCTATCGAGCAGATCCGTGCTGCCAGCGCCGAGCTTCTGCCGGCGCTCGTCATCGGCGCCCCGCTGCGCGTGGGCACACGGCTGTACAACTGTGCCGTCGTCATCCAGGGCGGCCGGGTCCTGGGCATCGCGCCGAAGTCCTACCTGCCCACCTACCGCGAGTTCTACGAGGGCCGGTACTTCGCCTGTGGGACCGAGATCGGCGTCGAGCACCTCACGCTGCCCGGCGTGAGGGACGCCGCCGCCCCCTCCTCCGCCCCGCAGCCTGCCTCGGCCGGTGCCGCGCAGCAGGCGGCAGGTCGCGGTGCCTGCGTGCCCTTCGGTGCGGACCTGCTCTTCGAGGTCCCAGACGTGCCGGGCCTGACCTTCCACGTCGAGGTCTGTGAGGACATGTGGGTCCCAGTGCCCCCCTCCTCGCTGGCCGCGCTGGCCGGCGCCTGCGTCCTGGTCAACATCTCCGGCTCGCCCATCACGGTTGGCCGGGCCGAGGACCGCGAGCTGCTGGCCCGCGCCTCCTCCGCCCGGAACCTGGCTGCCTACGTCTACGCCGCCGCCGGCCAGGGGGAGTCCTCCACGGACCTGGCCTGGGACGGGCAGACCTTCGTCTACGAGTGTGGGCAGCTGCTGGGCTCCACCGAGCGCTTCCCGGACGGCCCGCGCGCCACGGTGGTCGACGTCGACATCGAGTCCTTGGCAGCCGAGCGCCTGCGCCAGGGCACCTTCGATGACAACCGCGCCGCGCTGCTCACTGACGCCTCCTTCCGGCGTATCCCGGTCCCCGGACTGCGCGCCCCGCGCACCGACATCGGGCTGCGCCGCGCCGTGGACCGCTTCCCCTTTGTCCCGGACGACCCTGCCCGCCTGGCCCAGGACTGCTACGAGGCCTACAACATCCAGGTCGCGGCCCTGGTCCAGCGTATGCAGGCCATCGGCCTGCCCACGATCGTCATCGGCGTGTCCGGCGGGCTGGACTCCACCCACGCCCTCATCGTCGCCGCCCGGGCGGTGGACCGCCTGGGTCTGGGGCGCGAGCACATCCACGCCATCACCATGCCGGGCTTCGCCACCTCCGAGCACACCAAGTCCAATGCCCTGGCCCTGGCCCGGGCTCTGGGCTGCCACGTCGAGGAGCTGGACATCCGTCCCGCCGCCACCCAGATGCTCACTGAGATGGGTCACCCCTACGGCCGCGGCGAGCGGGGCCGGGAGGTCTATGACGTCACCTTTGAGAACGTCCAGGCGGGCCTGCGCACTGACTTCCTCTTCCGTATCGCGGGCCAGCGCGGCGGGATCGTGCTGGGTACGGGGGACCTGTCCGAGCTGGCCCTGGGCTGGTGCACCTTCGGTGTGGGCGACCAGATGAGCCACTACAACGTCAACGCCGGTATCCCCAAGACCCTCATCCAGCACCTCATCCGATGGGTGGTCTCCGAGAAGCTCTTCTCTGACGACGCCGGCCGGGTTCTGCTGTCCATCCTGGACACCGAGATCAGCCCCGAGCTGGTCCCGGCCGCTGACGGTGAGCCGATCCAGTCCACCCAGGCCAAGATCGGTCCCTACGCCCTGCAGGACTTCACCCTGTGGCACGTGCTGCGCCGAGGCGCCCGCCCCTCGCGGATCGCCTTCCTGGCGGAGAAGGCCTGGGCGGACGCCTCCAGTGGCCTGTGGCCCGAGGGCCTGCCTGAGGAGGACAGGGTCTCTTATGACCTGGCCACGATCCGGCGCTGGGAGCTGCTGTTCTTCCGCCGCTTCTTCACCAACCAGTTCAAGCGCTCGACCCTGCCCAACGGCCCGAAGGTCGTAGCCGGCGGCTCCCTGTCCCCGCGCGGGGACTGGCGCATGCCCTCGGACGCCTCCGCCGCGGCCTGGATCGCCGAGCTGACCCGCAACGTCCCTGAGGCCTGAGGAACGCATGATGACAACACGCCAGAGCCAGAACTGCTCGGGCTGTCCGGGCCACCAGGACGCCCCGGACCAGCCTGCGATCAAGCTCCTGTCCACGGACCTGGACGGCACTATCATCTTCGACGGCCGCGTGCGGCCCGAGGACGCCGAGGCGATGCGCCGGTGGCGCGAGGCCGGCCACTTGCTGGTCATGAACACCGGCCGCTCCAACACTGCCCTGGCCTCGGCCCTGGACGGCTTCGGGGTCGACTACGACTACGCGGTGCTCTACACCGGCGCCGTCCTGCTCGATGCTGCCGGGACCGTGCTCAGCGCCCGCACCTTGCCTCACGGCGTCGTCGACGAGGTCCTGGAGACTCTGTCTGCCGAGGACCCGATCACGATCTTTGCCACCACCTTGAGCGGCGACCTCCAGCTGCACGACTCGATCGGCTCCGGCACTGAGCTCCTCACCCTCTTTGCCAAGGGGACGACGGCGGACCTGGGCGGGCGCGACGTCATCGGCATCCCCCTGCACCTGGGACGTCCGGAGGAGAACGAGCGCATCCTGGCCACGGTGCGTGAGCGCTGGGGCCAGGTGCTCGACGGCGCCCGTAACCAGGACTTCCTTGACCTCATCCCCGCCGGAGCGAGCAAGGGTGCGGGGCTCACCGAGCTGGTCGAGCTGCTCACGGCTCCCGGCGGCGCCTACGAAGGGCGCGAGATCCTCACCTACACGGTGGGAGACTCCTGGAACGACATCCCCATGCACGAGGTGGCGGACTGCGCCGTCGCCATGGGCGGGGCCCCGGACGACGTCGTGGCGGCCTGCGACGTCACGACCCCCTCCGTAGCGGCCCTGGTGGACTGGGTCCTGGCCCACGAGCAGGACGGTGAGGCTGCCTCGGCGCGCTGGAGGACGGACTTGGGCGAGAACGTCTGGCCGCTGGACCTGGGGGCGGGGCGATGAGCGAGCAGCCCATGCTGCTGGTCACCGACCTGGACGGCACGCTCGTGCGCGAGCGCGACGTCGATCCTCGCGACGCGCGCGCCCTGCTGCGCTGGCAGGAGGCGGGCAACCTCCTGGCCGTGGCCACCGGACGCTCAGTGACGCTGGCGCGTCTGGCCGTGGCTGACGCTTCCGCGGCTGCCGAGGTGGCGCTGCGCCCCGACTTCGTCATCTGCGCCTCGGGAACCACCCTCCTGGACGCTGATGGCCAGGTGCTGCGTAGCCAGACCATTCCGCCCCAGGAGGTGACCCGGGCGGTGGACTACCTGTCCACGCGCCAGGACTGCGCCGTCGTCGCTACCACGCTGGAGGGCGACTACCTCCTGCACAACCCCTTCGCTGGGCGTGAGGACTCCTTCAACCGCTTTGCCGCCAGCTTCTACACCACGATCCCTGCCCAGGACGCCGCGGGGCTGGCGGTGACCTCCATGCCTGTGCGCGTGCCGGATGATGCTCTGGCCGACGCGCTGGCAGCCGAGCTGGAGCGGCGCAGCGGCGGGGCGATCAGCGTGCCGCGCTCGATCCAGTACCTGGACCTGGTGCCCGCCGGCCAGGACAAGGGCGCGGCGGTACGCCATCTGCGCCAGGTCCTGGCGGAGCGCGGCGTCACGCTCTCGCGCACGGTTGCGGTGGGCGACTCCTGGAATGACATCCCCATGTTCGCCGTCGCTGACCACGCCTATGCCATGGCCGACGGCGCCGCGGGCGCCCGGCGGGCCGCGCTGGAGGGCGGCGGGTCGCTGACGCAGGGGCTGGCCGACATCGTCGACCGTGAGCTGTGAGGCCGGGGTACGGCGGGCAGCGGGCGGCCGTGGCCCCTACTTGCCGGTGAAGCGGTAGACGTTGGTCTCGCGCAGCTCGAAGCCGGCGCGGCGGTAGAGCCGGTTGGCGGCCTCACGCGAGGGGCGGGAGGTCAGGTCCACGGTGCGCGCGCCCAGCTCGCCGGCGTGGGCGACGGCAGCCTCAACCAGTGCTCGCCCGGCGCCCTGGCCGCGGGCCTGAGAGTCGACGACGACGTCCTCGACCCAGGCGCGCAGGCCGGTGGGGATGGAGAAGGTTGCCAGCGTCAGCATGCCCAGGATCGGGTAGGTGCCGTCCTCGGCGCGCTTGGCCGGGCGGAAGACGAAGAGGTAGACGCCCTCCTGCGCGATGAACTCCTCGCACTGCTCAGGCGTCAGCGGCGCCGCCGAGCGCGAGAGCTGGGGAATGAGGCGCTCCATGGCCTCGACGATCTCAGGGCTGGACTCGGTGACGATCTCGACGGTCATGGTCTCTGCCTCTCCTTAGCGTCCCTGCGGTCAGGTGCGTGTCATCGGTCTGGGTGCAGGACGAGCCTAGCCTCCGCTCCACCAATTCTCGGCGCACCCGGGCAAGTGCGAGTAACCTCGGCCACAGGTCCAACGTCCTAGGGTTCCTGCAGGGGCACATCGCTGCGGGAGCGGGCGGCGCGCGTCGGCCGCATGGCCCTGGGCGCTCGCGGGACGATCTACCCCTTGCTACTGGAAGGCTCTTGATGACTGAGACTGCTGCCCTGCACCCCGCAGGAACCGAGCGCACCTATGCTGCCGAGGAGCTCTTCTTCTCCACCACGGACGCTGCCGGCCGCATCCGCCGCGCCAACTCCACCTTCATGCGTCTGGCGGGTTACCCCCGTGGCGCCCTGGTGGGCAAGCCGCACAACGTCGTGCGTCACGAGGTCATGCCGGCCGGCGTCTTCCGTTTGGTGTGGAACGCGATCCAGGACGGCAAGGCAGCCAGCGCCTACATCACGAACAAGGCCTCGGACGGCAACTACTACCGTGTCTTCGCCACCATCGTCCCCTCCGGGGACGGGTACCTGTCTGTGCGCACCCTTCCCATGCTCACCGAGCTGCGGGACAAGGTGGAGGCCGCCTACGCCCGGGTGCTGGAGGTCGAGCAGGCCTCCGCCCAGGCCGGTTCCCCGGCACGTGAGGTCGCCGCGGCGGGGGAGGCCGCGCTGCTGGCCGAGCTGAAGGAGCTGGGGTACGCCGACGCCGTTGAGTTCACCCGTCAGACCCTCACCGCCGAGGTCGCCGCGCTGGTGGCCAGCGGCGTCGACATCCCCGAGCGTCCGGACGCTGAGGGCGCGGTGGCCACGGTCCTGGCGCAGATGAACGCCATCGAGTCGGCCACCGGCGGGCTGGTGGGCCTGTTGGACGAGTGCGCCCGCCTCGTCACGCTCCTGGGGCGCCGGGCTGAGGAGATCGGGGCCCTGTCCACGCGCCTGAGCCAGCTGCGCGAGGACCTGCGCCTGGCCGCGGACGACGTCGACCGCCTGGGCGCGGGCCAGGAGGCGGACGAGGTGCGTGAGCGCTACCAGGAGGTGGACGCCCTGGTCCTGGAGTGCTTTGAGCAGCTACGCCCCCTGGCCGGGCAGGTCGAGGAGCTGGGACGGGACACGGACTCCGTGCGCTTCGCGATCGCGCTGCTGCGCCTGCACAACCTGGCGGCCGGCTTCTTCGCCCTCCAGCTCCTGGACGGCGAGGACGCCCTGGACGCCAATGACGCCGTCGGCTCCCTGCACGAGCTCACCCAGGCCCTGCACGAGGGTGCGGCCTCCCTGGCGCAGCGCCTGTCTCTGTACCGGGCGCGTGCTGAGCTCGTGGGCGGGGAGCTCGACGTCGTCGCCCGAGCACTGACGGACACGCACCGCCCGCTCATTGACCTGCTGGGCGCGGCCTCGGACGCGGGGGCCGCGAACGAGACCTCGGTGCGCCAGGCCCGCTCCCTGGTGCGTGATGGCTTCCCGGAGGCCCGGGACCTGGCGGATCTGGCTGACGCGGTGCGGGACCTGGAGGTGCCGGACCTGACCGAGACCATCGACTCCTGCCTAGCCAAGGTGCGCACCGCCCTGGCTGAGCTGAGCGCCTAGGGCTTGGGAACGCGCTGAGGGCCTGGGCGAGCGTAGGGTCTGGGGCCTCGCCTAGGCGCTGGGGGAGCGACGCAGCTCGATCAGGACCTCGGCGTGGTCGGTGTGCGGGAACATGTCGAACAGCTGGGCTCGCACGGCCGTGTAGGAGCTCATCGCCTCCAGGTCGCGGGCCAGGGAGGCCGGGTTGCATGAGGAGTACAGGACCCGCTCCACTCCTGCGGACTCGATCCGCGCGGCCAGGTCCTGCCCGATCCCGCGCCGGGGCGGGTTGAGGACCAGCAGGTCCGGGACCGCGCCGGCGCCAGGGTCCAGCACCCGTGCGTCACCTGCCTCAAAGCGCGCCGCCTGCGCATCGAGCCCCATGAGCCGAGCCGCCTGGCGGGCGCCGTCGATCGCCGGGGCGGAGACCTCCACACCCAGCACCTGGCGGCCTGGGCCCGCCAGAGCCAGGGCGAAGCCTCCCACGCCGCAGAACAGGTCCCACACCTGGGCCGGCCGGCTGCCGGTGTCTAGGTCTCCGGCCCAGCGTGCGGCCGTGGCGTAGAGCTGCTCGGCTACCGCGGTGTTGGTCTGGAAGAAGGACTGCGTGGGCAGCAAGAGCGGCAGGTCCCGGTGGTCCGCGCTAGGACCTGCCTGCTCGGGCAGCTCCAGCCGCATGAGCAGACGGTCGCCGCCTGGCTCTGTGGTCAGGACGATCTCCTCCTCGCCCTCGATGATCGCCTGGTGCACGGGCTGGAGGTTGACGCTCATGACCGCTAAGGTCTCCAGCTCCTCGCGCAGACGGGGCAGCTCATCGCGCAGCACCTCCAGGTGACGGCGCGAGCGCAGGACCCAGCGCACCATGAGGTCGCCGTCGGGAGAGGCGGTGACCAGGAGGTGCTTGAGCTCGCCGCGGCGCGCGGAGACGTCATAGGGCACCAGGCCGAGCCGGGTGACGGTGCGCGCGAGCACCGGCAGCGCCTCTTCGATGGCCTCAACGTGGAGCGGGCAGGCGCGCAGGTCGATGCCGCGGCCCTGCGGCCCCAGGATCCCCAGAACAGGAGCCTGGACGGTTCCGGAGACCACCATCTTGGCCTTGTTGCGGAATCGCGACGCGGCGCTGGCCACCGGCTCCTGCCAGACCTGCGGACTGAGCGCAGCGGCGCCGTCGGCCAGCAGCGCGGCCACGCGAGCCTGCTTGAGCGCCAGCTGCTCGGCCAGAGGCAGGTCCTGGTGCGGGCACGAGTGGCAGGTGCCCGCACGGTGCCGCTGGCAGAAGGCGGCGCTCGGCCCGGTCGCAGTCATGGGGCCATTGTGCTGCCTCGGGCACACTAGACCCATGACGCACGCACCTGCCCTCCTTCCTCGCACCGGGATCGGCACCGATGTCCACGCCTTCGCCGCGGCCGACTCCGGCACCCCGATGCACCTGGCCTGCCTGTCCTGGCCCGGCGAGATCGGTCTGGAAGGGCACTCCGACGGCGACGTCGTCGCCCACGCCTGCTGCGACGCCCTGTTCTCCGCGGCGGGGCTGGGGGACCTCGGCTCGAACTTCGGGACCGCGCAGCCGCAGTGGAAGGGGGCTGCGGGCGCGACGCTTCTGGCCGAGGCCGCTCGGCGCGTGCGGGAAGCCGGATTTGAGATCGGCAACGTAGCCGTCCAGCTGGTGGGGGCGCGCCCCCGCGTGGCCGGCAGGATGAGTGAGGCCAGCCAGGCTCTGAGTCAGGCCGCCGGAGCGCCTGTCTCCTTCAGCGCCACCACCACCGACCACCTGGGATTCCTCGGACGTGAGGAGGGGCTGCTCGCCATCGCCTCGGCCCTGGTCTACCCGGCGGCGACGGCGACCCCCGGCGCCTAGGCGCGGTCCTGGCGGTCGGCAGGGCTGGAGAGGCTCCGGAGCGGCTGGAGGGTCCTGGCTCGGGTGGCGATGGCTCCGGAGCGGCTGGAGGAGCCGAGGCCAGCTGGTGGGCCGGGCCAGCCCCTACTTGCTCGGACCGATACCCTGGTGCGGTGACTACCGACACCGCTCCTGCCCTGCGCCTGTATGACTCCGCGGCGCGCGCCGTCGTCCCGCTGGCGCCCACCGTCACGCCCGGCACGGTGGCGATCTACCTGTGTGGTGCCACGGTTCAGGGTTCACCGCACATTGGGCATATGCGTTCGGGAATCGCCTTCGACGTCCTGCGTCGCTGGCTGGAGCGCTGCGGGCAGCATGTCCTGCTGGTTCGTAACGTCACGGACATTGATGACAAGATCCTGGCCAAGTCCGCCGCCGCCACGCCGCCCGTACCCTGGTGGGCCTGGGCCCAGCGTTTTGAGCGCGAGTTTGACGCCGCCTACCGCGCCTTGGGGGTCACCCCTCCCACCTACGAGCCGCGCGCGACCGGCCACGTGCCCCAGATGATTGATCTCATCCAGCGTCTGCTCGACGCCGGGCACGCCTACGTCGGTGAGGCCGGCAACGTCTACTTCGACGTGCGCTCCCTGCCCGACTACGGGTCACTGACCAACCAGTGGGTGGACGACCTGGCCACCACCGAGGACGAGTCCCAGCTGGACGAGGACGTCGAGGCGGACAAGCGCGACCCGCGCGACTTCGCCCTGTGGAAGAAGGCCAAGCCCGGCGAGCCCGCCGATGCCGCCTGGGACACGCCCTGGGGCCGTGGCCGGCCTGGCTGGCACCTGGAGTGCTCGGCCATGAGCCGGCGATACCTGGGGGAGTCCTTTGACATCCACGGCGGCGGCATCGACCTGCGCTTCCCCCACCACGAGAACGAGCAGGCCCAGTCTCACGGTGCCGGCTGGGGATTCGCCCGCCGCTGGGTCCACAACGCCTGGGTCACGGTCAAGGGCGAGAAGATGAGCAAGTCGCTGGGCAACTCCCTGGTGGTGGCCGAGCTGCTCAAGTCCTACGACCCTGCCGTCCTGCGCCTGGCGCTGGGGACGGTCCACTACCGCTCGACGGTTGAGTTCTCTGAGGAGACCCTCGACTCCGCCGCCGCCCTGTGGGAGCGCCTGGCCGGGGCCGTTACCCGTGCCGCGGAGGTGAGCGACGACGTCGACGCCCCCGGCGAGCAGCTGCGCGAACGTGCGCTGCCGGCCGAGTACGTGGCCGCCATGGATGATGACCTTAACCTTGCCGGCGCCATGGCAGTGGTCCACGCGACCCTCAAGCGCCTCAACACCGCGCTCGCGGCCTCGGCCGTGGACGCGACCGAGGTAGGCGAGGCGGCGCTGGACCTGCGCGCCGAGCTTGACGTCATGGGGCTGGACCCGTTGGCCGAGCCCTGGCGCTCGCGGGTGCTGGGGGCGGGCGCGGCCGGAGGGTCGGACGCCGCGATGTCCGCGCTCGACCACCTCGTGACCGCCCTCATCGAGGACCGTGCTGCAGCCCGCGCTGCGAAGGACTGGGCCCGCGCTGACGCCCTGCGTGATCAGCTCACCGCGGCCGGCGTCGTGGTCGAGGACGGAGCCGACGGCGCTCGCTGGCACCTGGCGTAGCCCACCGGCCACCTAGCACCACCCTGGCTACGGGGCGCCGTCGTCCCGTAGCGTCACCGCTTCAGCTGGCTAGCCGACCGGCACAGAAAGGACCGAGACCATGCCTGGAAACGAGCAGTACCCCGGAGCCCGGCGCCGCCCCGGATCCAAGAAGGGACCGACCAAGGGCTCAGGGGGCAACCGCCGCCAGGGCCTGGAGGGACGTGGCCCTACGCCCAAGGCCGAGGACCGCGTAGGCCACCCCAAGGCTCGCGCCAAGGCGAGGGCCGAGGCTCGCGCGGCCCAGCCCACGCGCACCAAGCAGCTGGAGAAGATCCGGCGGCGCTTCGATGTGCCCGAGGGCTACGAGATCGTGTGCGGGCGCAACGCCGTGGCGGAGGCCGCGCGCGCTGGAGTCCCGATCAGCCGCGTCTTCATGGCGGTCTCGGCCGAGTCAGACGATCGCCTGGGCGCGGTGGTGCGTCGCGCGACCCTCATCGGCTGCCCGGTCCTGGAGACCACGAAGCTGGACCTGGAGGCCCTGACCGACGGCGCCGTCCACCAGGGGGTGGCCATCGAGGTACCGGCCTACGAGTATACCAGCGCGCTTGACCTGCTGGACCGCGCCCGCGCGGTGGGGCACACGCCGCTGCTGGTGGCGCTGGACCAGGTCACGGACCCGCACAACCTTGGCGCCGTGCTGCGCTCGACCGGTGCCTTTGGTGGCGACGGCGTCATCATCCCCGAGCGGCGCTCGGTAGGTGTCAACGCCACCGTTTGGAAGGTCTCGGCCGGGGCTGCCGCGCGTGTGCCGGTGGCGCGGGAGACCAACCTCGTGCGCACCCTGGAGACGCTGAAGAAGGAGGGCTGCTTCGTCGTCGGGCTCGACGGCGGGGGTGAGACCCTCATGGAGGATCTCAGCCTTGCGGACTCTCCCCTCGTGCTGGTGACCGGCGCCGAGGGGGCCGGCCTGTCCCGGCTCGTGCGCGAGACCTGCGACGTGATCGCCTCGATCCCGATCTCCCAGACCGTGGAGTCCCTCAACGCCGCTGTCGCCACCGGAATCAGCCTCTACGAGGTTGATCGGCTGCGTCGCGCGGCGGCCAAGGCCTGAGGCGCTTGCCCCGGGCGCGTGCCGCGCTGCGGGCTCCCGGGCGGGCCGTGGGCTCCCGGGCGGGCCGTGGGCTCCCGGGCGGGCCGTGGGCTCCCGGCCGCGGCCCGATACTGACACAATGGGGCTCGTTGACGCGCCGGCCCACAAGGCTGGTCGCACCGCCACCGACAGGAGGCCACCTCATGGCACAGGACACGGCTCAGCGCTGGAACCGCACCGAGGGCGTACTCATCGCACCCCGGTCCACGCCGCAAGACGTGGAGGAACGCCTGCGCGAGCACGGTGTGGTGGCGCGCATGGAGTGGTACCCCTCGACCGCCCACCTGCTGAGTCTGACCCTGCTGTCTGACGCCGAGGGCAGGGTCGCCGTCACTCCGCCCTCACGCGGCGGCGTCGTGCCCGGGATCAAGGTCTCTGAGCTGGCGGAGGACCTCGCGCGTGAGCTGGCTGCTGACGCCAGCATCGGCCCGGCGTCGTTTGACGCCCTGCCGCAGGACGTCGAGCTGCCCCAGATCAGCACGGGTGGCTCGGCCACCAGCCGCACCGTCGTCGTCTCGCCGTTGAGCGCCTACACGGTTCCGCTGCAGGCCACGCTGCTCGAGCGTCCGCTGGCGGTCGCCTCCGCTCCCGGGATCGACCGTCGCATCGTCATGTACAGCGGCCAGGGACCTGAGCTCGGTGCCTTCGGCTGGGATGACGAGTCCCTGCCGGCTCTCATCCTCAGCGCGGACGAGCGCGATTTGTCCGTGCGCGCCGTCCCCACCGGGGAGAGCGAGGATGACGCCGTCTACTCCTGGTCCATGACCTCGCGCTACGTGTGGGGCTCGGTCGATGAGCCGGGTCCGGCGCTGCGGACCCTGGTGGACGAGATGCTCACCGACTCCACCGACGCTTCAGTCATCGCCGCGGCGGTCCCCGGGGCCGACGTCGAGGCGGCGGCCCAGGCGCTGGCTGAGCCCGGCACTCAGGGACTGGCGGCCATGATCACGGCGCTGGGACTGCCTGGCTGGATCGAGGACGTGCTCACCGGCCGTCTCGCTCCGGCTGAGGTCCCGGGCGCCGTCGTCCACGAGCCGCGTGGGTTGTCTAACGCCGTCAGCCGCTCGGTGGGCATGATGCTGCGCGATCCGGAGGTCCCCGGTTCTGCCTACTGGCAGCGCTACGTCCAGGCCGTCACGGAGATGCCGTGGCTGATCCGCGCCGGCGCTGCGGTGCAGGCCGGTGTGGGCGGCGCCCTGATCGGCGCCGCGATCCGGCGCCGCAACCGCACCGGCGAGCTGCCGGGTGGCTTCGTGGCGGTGGGCGCCCTGCTGGTCTTGGACGCCGTGGCGGAGACCTCGCTGGCCTCGTGGACGCGGCATCGTGAGCTGCGCCGTCGTGCTGACGAGGAGACGGCTCTCGTGACCGAGGAGCTGGGGGCCCGAGCCCGGGCCGCTACTCCTCGCCCTTGAACTTCATCCCCGCGGTGAAGCCCATGGGGTTGAGGGCGTACTGGTTGGCGGTCTCCTCGTCGCGGGCGGCGAACTCGGCGTCGTCCTCGGGGACGTCTTCCTCGTCGTCGGCGAAGATCGCCTCCATCTCCTGGGTGTCGCCCAGGGACAGGTAAGACTCCTCGTCCCAGTGCTGGGGCAGGACCGTTGCCACGTAGTCCGCCACGGCCTCCTCGGTGGAGACGTCACTCTGGCGCTGCTCGGACATGTACCAGCGGTGCTCCAGGACCTCGTGGAAGATCTCGGCAGGCTCGATCTTGCGTCGCAGCTCCACCGGGACGGCAGCGATCGTGGGCTCGAAGACCTCGGCCAGCCACGCGTGCGCGACCAGTTCGATCGGCTGGTCCTCGCGCCCGGTGTAGGTGCGGTAGGCCTCCAGGTTATTGAGCATGCGCTGGCCCTGACGCTCCTGGACGTCCAGACCCGTCAGGCGCATGACCTGGCGGTGGTAGTGGCCGGCGTCGACCACCTTGGGCTGGATGACCACGCGGGCACCCGAGCCGTCTGCCTCGGTCTTCATCGACAGCTCGCCGACGTCGAAGCCGAGCTCGTTGAGGCGCTCCACGCGCTGACGCACGCGCCAGCGCTCGCTCATGGGGAAGCTCTCCTTGGCGGTGAGCACCCGCCACAGGTCGGTGTAGCGCGAGACGATGCGGTCGCCGACCTCGATGGTGTCGACGCTGGGCTCCAGGAGGGCGCCGGCCTGGAGGTCCATGAGCTCGCCGATGATGTTGGTGCGTGCGACGTCGATGTCGTACAGGCGCTTGCCCTCGGTCAGGCCCTCGGGGTAGAGCTCGCCGGTCTCGGCGTCCACGAGGTAGGCGGCGAAGGCACCGGCGTCACGCCTGAACAGGGTGTTGGACAGCGAGACGTCTCCCCAGTAGAAGCCCAGCAGGTGCAGGCGTACGAGGAGTACGGCCAAGGCGTCGATGAGACGCGTGGCGGTCTCAGGCCTCATGTACTGACTGAACAGGGCGCGGTAGGGCAGGGAGTAGGACAGGTGCTCCGTGACAAGCACGGAGTTGAGAGGTTCGCCATCCAGGTCGCTGCGGCCCGTGATGACGGCAGTCGGCGTCACGCAGGGGGCGCCCAGGCGCACGAGGTCTCGCAGGAGCTCGAACTCGCGGTAGGCGACGGACTCGCCGATCTCCTTGACGGCGATGACGCGCTCGGAGAGGTTGACGAAGCGCACGATGTGCCGGGACAGGCCGCGGGGCAAGGCGGCCAGGACATCAGTCGGCCACTGCTCAAGCGGGATCTCCCACGGCAGGTCGAGCAGCGCGGGGTCAATGGTCGCTGCGGTGATCTGCATGGACTGTGGCATGGGCTCATCCTCTCAGAACTCGGCGTCCTTGGCCTACCCGCGGGCCGATTCAGATTGGGGACAACCGGCTGGGGTGCCTCCCTGCCGTCGGTTGAGGTCATGGGCAGATCGGTTCTGGCGCTGGTGGCCTTCGGGCTCCCCTCCACCTCCGTCGGTTTAGGCCGGGAACAGTCGGTTTGGTTGTGGCGGGGATGGGGCTTGACTGTTGAGGGCCTAAGGCGACGGGGTGTGGGCGTACCTGGGTAGGAGCGGCGCAGGGACGCAGGCGGTTGCGGGTCTTAGACGACGGCGAGCCCCGCACCTCACGAGGAGGAGCAGGGCTCGCCATCATCCGGTCACGCCGGACTCAACGTCGCTCAGGCTGGCAGGCGCTTGCCAGTGGAGGCGGAGAAGATGTGCGCCTGGCCGGGGCGGATGCGCACGTGGATCGTGTCGCCCGGCTGCGGGGCGGTGCGCGGAGGAACGCGGACGATCACCTGGCTGGAGTCCTCACCGGATCCCAGCTTCTCGTCCGAGCTCTCGGCGCCGACCAGCTCGCCGTAGATGTAGGCGTCCGAGCCCAGCTCCTCGACGAAGGACAGGCGCACCGGGATGGAGTGCTCGTCCGTCTCGGAGACGACGTCGAGGGACTCGGGGCGGAAACCGATGACGATCTTGCCGCCATCCTCCGGGGTCATGGCGTCCAGGGTGGCCTTGGACAGCTTGACCTTGGCCGAGCCCAGGGTGGCAACGTCACCCTGAACGGTGAAGCGGCCCAGGTTCATGGCCGGGGAGCCGATGAAGCCGGCAACGAACTCGTTGGCCGGGTGCTCGTACATGTCGCGCGGGGTACCGACCTGCTGCAGGACGCCGTCCTTGAGGACCGCGATGCGGTCACCCATGGTCAGGGCCTCGGTCTGGTCGTGGGTGACGTAGACCGTGGTGACACCGAGCGAGCGCTGCAGCGAGGCGATCTGGGTGCGGGTCTGGACACGGAGCTTGGCGTCCAGGTTGGACAGCGGCTCGTCCATGAGGAAGACCTTGGGCTTACGCACGATGGCGCGGCCCATGGCCACACGCTGACGCTGACCACCGGACAGAGCCTTGGGCTTGCGGTCCAGGTACTCGGTCAGGCCCAGGATCTTGGCGGCCTCCTTGACGCGCTGCTCGATCTCGGCCTTGGGGGTGCCGGCGATCTTGAGAGCGAAGCCCATGTTGTCCGCGACCGACATGTGCGGGTACAGGGCGTAGTTCTGGAAGACCATGGCGATGTCACGGTCCTTCGGCTGGACGTCGGTCACGTCCTTGTCGCCGATGAGAATGCGGCCGGAGTTGACGTCCTCCAGGCCGGCGAGCATGCGCAGGGAGGTCGACTTACCGCAGCCGGAGGGGCCGACCAGGACGAGGAACTCGCCGTCCGCGATCTCGAGGTTGAGCTCGTCCACCGAGGGGCGGTCGTTGCCCGGGTAGATACGAGTGGCGTGGTCAAAGGTGACGGTTGCCATGGGATGCTTCCCTTCACCGGCAGGTACGTGCCGGACGATCCGTTGTGAAAGGTGCCTATGCGTGTCCGCATTGACACGTGCTGGTGGCAGGGTGCCGCCGGCTGGCTCATTGTGTCACAGTTCGGAGGCCGATGGACAATTCGTTTCCTGAGAACACGTCACATGCTGTATGGATTGAGTCACATCACGTGCGTCTGTGGGTCCCCCGGTACTGTGGCGGCATGTCCGTGAGTCCGCAGGAACCCGCCACCACGCGCCTGGCCAGTGTGGCTCCCGGCGCGCAGGTGGGCGGCTACCAGCTGCTCAGGCGCCTGGGCGCGGGCGGCATGGGAGTGGTCTGGGAGGCCCGGGACGCTGACGGCCTGCACGTGGCGATGAAGATCCTCCACCCACAGGTGGCTGCGGACCCCGTAGCGCGCAGGCGCCTGGAGCGAGAGGCTGGCGTTCTGGCACGGGTGCGCGGTCCCCGCGTCTCGCGCATCCTGGATATCGAGTCCGGGGACGAGTCGGATGACGGGCTGAGCTTCGTGGTCACCGAGCTCGTGGACGGCCCGAGCCTGCAGACCGAGGTCGAACGAGAGGGCGCCTACGCTCTGCCGCGGGACGCCGCTGACCTGGCCGACCTGGCTCACGGACTGGTTGAAGCGCTTGAGGCTGTTCATGCTGCCGGCGTCATCCACCGCGACCTGAAGCCTTCCAACGTCATGCTCGGCTCGGCGGGACCGGTGCTCATCGACTTCGGGATCGCCCAGGTCGCCGACGACGTCCGCCTGACCCAGACCGGCCTGGTGACCGGTACGCCCGGCTTCATCCCGCCTGAGATGCTCGACGGCGGTGAGCCCGACCCGCAGGCCGACTGGTACGCCTGCGCCGGCGTGCTGCTCTTCGCTGTCACGGTTCGCCCGCCCTTCGGGTCGGGGCCGTGGCAGACGGTCTTCCACCGTGTCTACGAGGGGCGCGCCGAGGTTGGGCCGCTGGAGGAGCAGTGGCCGGCGCTCGCCCGCGCCTTCGAGGCGGCTCTGGCGCCCCGTAGCGAGGACCGCCTGGCCATGGGGGACCTGCTGGCGGTGATCGACGACGTCGCCGAGGGTGGGGACGGATGGGTCGGCCCGCTGGCCAGCATGGCTGCCACGCAGGATGACGCCGAGGTGCCCTACGGGATCATGCCGGAGGCCGCGCAGGACCCGGGTGAGCGCACAGATGTGCTGGTCGCGCCGTCGTTCCCGACGACGGCGAGGCCTCCCTCGTATGGCGTCATGCCCGCGCGCCCCGCCCTCCAGGGTGAGACTGCGCCGGCGACGGCGCCGCTCCAGGCCTGTGACGAGCAGTCGACCTGGCAGCCGCAGACCGCGGTGATGGCGCCGGTCGCGCAGCCGCCCCAGCCGGCGGTTCCCTACGCTCAGCCTGCGCCCGTCGAGCCGGCGTGGGAGCCAGGCCCGGGCGGTCCGGGTCAGTGGGGCGGCGTGGGAGTGCTGCCGGACTGGGCGCGAGAGCCGGCCTCTCATGGAGGGGTTGTGGCCTGCTTCGGCCTGCTCCTGGTAGCACTGGGCGCCTGGGCGCCGTCGTGGGTGTGCAGCCTGCTGGTGGTGCTCACGGTGGCGGCTGGGACTGTGGGGCGCGCGAGCCAGGCGCTGCGGTGGCGGCGTCTTCAGCGTGGTCAGGCGCTGGGGGGAGACCTGGCTCGGGCATGGATGATGACGCCCTTCTATCTGCTGCGTTCGGTGCTGGTGACGGGGGTCGCGCTCGTGGTGGCGCTGGTGGTGCTGTGGGCGTCGGCCTATCTCTTGGGGCTGGTGCCGCAGGTGTCCTCCCCGACCGGGTACGTGCTGGGGGCCGAGCTGGGGCAGCCGCGCCAGGAGGGAGTCTCGGGCATGGTCCAGGTCGCCGTCGTCGCGATCGGTCTGTGGGGGCTGCCTGGGGCGAGGCCGGTGCGGCGAGGAGCGGCACAGGTGGTGGAGGGCGTAGCGGCGTCGCTGGCGGTGCGGGTCGCGATCGGGGCGCTTCTTCTCGCGGCGACGACGGCGGTGGTGGCCTCGTTCCTATCCGGCACCCTGGTCCCGGTGCCGGGCACCTCGGTGCTCACGCTCCTGGCGGGCTAAGGGGTGCCCTCCCCGCGGAGGAGGCGGAGATGGCGTGGGTCTCAACTTCGTTGATGAGTGGCGCTCGTCCGTGGTGAACGCCTATCGTGGCGGTGCCGAATGATTGATGATTCATTCGTCAATCTCACCGACGCTGAGGAGACCCGCGTGGCTAGCAACAGCACCCGTCCGACCAAGGCTGAGCGCCGCTCGGCTGCTCGCGCCCAGGCGCAGGCCCTGCGTGAGGAGCAGGAGCGCAAGGAGCGTCGCGCCAAGATCACCCGCCGCTCCCTGCTGGGAGTCGGCGCGCTGGCCGTGGTGGGTGTGGGTGCCGGTCTGGCCTACTCCGCGCGCGAGGACGGCTCGCAGGGCTCGGCCGCCGTGGCTACGGGCAAGGCGAATAAGGACGGCGTGCCCTCGGTGGTGCTGTCTGACGGCTCCTGGAGCTACGGCAAGGGCATGGTCGCCGGCACCGTCAACGACGGCGCCAAGGTCCTGGACGTCTTCTTCGACTACTCCTGCCACTTCTGCGTTGCCTTCGAGACGCTTCACGCGGACGAGATCACCGACCTGGTCAACGCCGGCACGGTCACCCTGGTGCTGCACCCCTGCAAGATCCTGGGGATGGACTGGACGGATATGGTCATGAACGCCCAGGGCCTGGTCCTGGACGAGGACCCTGAGCACGCCCTGGAGTTCCACAACACCGCCTCGGCGCTGTTCACCAAGATCTACAACGCCCAGGACACCAGCATGATGACGGCGGACAACCTTGTTGCCGCTGCCACCGAGGCGGGGGTCTCGCAGGAGGTCAGCACCAAGTTCGCTGATGCCATCAAGGCCAACACCTACGGTGCGTGGACCGAGCTGGGCACCCAGACCTTCCAGGACAAGGGCTTCACCGGCACGCCCACGATCCTGCTGGACGGCGAGAGCGTGGAC
This sequence comes from Actinomyces urogenitalis, assembly GCF_002861525.1. Classification (NCBI taxonomy): domain Bacteria; kingdom Bacillati; phylum Actinomycetota; class Actinomycetes; order Actinomycetales; family Actinomycetaceae; genus Actinomyces; species Actinomyces urogenitalis. The sequence goes on from NZ_PKHA01000007.1 coordinate 95,205, forward strand.
CTCAGCGCGATCGGCACGGCCACGGGACTGACTGACCTCATCAAGAAGGGCTGATCCGGCGTCGTGCACCGGTAAGCCGGGGCGTGGTGACGGCTGCGGCCGCGGCCGGCCCGGTGGGTTCGGCTAGCCCGGCCGGTGCCGTTGGCGGGTTGGTCAACACAGGCGTCAGCCAGGTAGGCTGGCGCGCGCGCCGTCTTAGCTCAGTTGGTAGAGCAGCTGTCTTGTAAACAGCAGGTCATCGGTTCGAGCCCGATAGACGGCTCCAGACTTTCCCCCGGAACCACGCGGTTCCGGGGGATCGTGCTACCTGGCTCCCGAGGGCGGGGACGCGTTGTGAACACGTTGTGAGCGTGCCCCGATGCGGCTAATGCGCGCTCCGATATGACTCAAGCACGCCCCGACGAGGCGGCGCCGTCAGGGCAGGCGCCAGTCCACCGGCGCAGCCCCTTGCTGGGAGAGCAGCTCATTGGCACGGCTGAAGGGCCGTGAACCGAAGAAGCCACGGGAGGCGCTCAGCGGCGAGGGGTGGGGCGAGGCCACGATCGGCGTCGTGCCCAGCATGGGGGTCAAGGACTGGGCGGGCCGTCCCCACAAGATGGCCACCAGCGGAGTCTGGCGTGCCACGAGCGCCTCGATCGCCCGCTGCGTGACCGCTTCCCAGCCCCAGCCGCGGTGAGAGGCCGGGGAACCAGGGCGGACGGTGAGGACCCGATTGAGCAGCATGACGCCTTGACGTGACCAGGGGGTGAGGTCCCCGGAGGTGGGTCGAGCTACGCCGAGGTCATTGACCATCTCAGTGAAGATGTTCTCCAGGCTGCGTGGTGGACGTACTCCCGGCTGCACCGAGAAGCTCAGGCCCATGGGGTGCCCGGGCGTGGGGTAGGGGTCCTGCCCCACGATGAGGACCTTGACGTCCTGCATGGGGTAGGTGAAGGCGCGTAGGACGTCGGTGCCGGCCGGCAGGTAGCCTCGGCCGGCAGCCACTTCCTGGCGCAGGCGGTCACCGATCTCGTGGATCGTCTGCTCCACGGGCGCCAGGGCCTGGGCCCAGGACGGATCAACCAGCTCGGACAGGGGTCGCGCGTCACTCACGGGATGAGCCTAGGGCCTGCCTCGTGGGGATGGCTGGCTCCCGGGGCATGTCAGTCCCGTGGGAGGGCTGGCTCCTGGGATCTGCCAGCGCTGCGCGGCAGGCCGTGGTGGCCGTGGTGACTGCGGCGCACGATGCCGTCGTCACAGGTTCGGGGTGTCTGCCCCGCGATCGCGCCCCAGCGACTATTCTCACGACGTGTCTCCTTACGAGTATCCCGACGACGAGTTCGACGCCCGCAACGACGAGGCGCACGAACCCATCGGCGTTCACCGCGCCCCGGTTCCGGCATGGCGCAGCTGGGTGCCGCTGCTGGCGGTGATCGTGATCGTCCCGCTGCTGGCCTGGGCGGCCGTGACCCTGCTGGGCAAGGCCGGATACACCGCGCCCTCTGCGCAGGGCTCTGCCTCGGCTTCTGCCACCGCGGAGCTGGCTGGCGGCGAGGAGGCCACCGAGGCCACGGCGGCCGCTGAGGGTGAGCAGACCGCTGCCCCGCAGGAGTCGGCTGCTGGTGAGAGCGAGCCGGTCCAGACCGAGGAGCCGGCGGCGCCAGCCGTGCAGGACGCGGACCTGACCACGGGCGTGACCATCCACAACGGCAGCTCGGTCAACGGCCTGGCGGGGCGCACCGGTGACCGCCTGGCCAACGCCGGCTACACGGACGTCAACGTCCAGCAGGGCGTCTACCGCCAGTCCACGCCGGAGACGACGACGATTTACTACGCCTCGGCAGACAACGAGGCGACTGCACGTGCTATCGGCGAGGCCCTGGGGATCACCAACGTGGTCGAGTCCGCCGAGGTGGCCCAGTCCAACCCCATCGTCATCGTCCTGCGCTCGGACTTCACGGAGTAGGGCAATCGCCCGCCCACCTCGCTCCGGGGCCACGTGGCGTGGCCGTATCCCCGGCCGCCTGAGTCGTCGCGCGATGCTGGCTGGCGGCGGGCTGACCCTGGCGGGAGCGTGGGGTGCCCAGGCGTCCCGGTGTGCTCCCAGGCCTCTTCCGGGGCTGGCTAGTGAGGGCGTGGCGCTGGGGCCCGGCGGTGTCCTCGTTCCCCTACCGGTCGGGGCGCGTTGCCGTTACGTGGCGGGGACGCGGGTTCCGGCCTGGGTGTCGCTGCCCGAGGGGCTGGAGGGGCTCGTTCGCCTTCCGAGCGAGCAGGAGGCCGACCGCCTCATCGCACAGGCCCGTGAGCGACGCGCCGCGGCGGTGGTGCCGCCGGGGCGGTGGCACGCGCTGGCGCACAGCGCCCCGAGCGACTTGCTTGCCCTGACCGGCCCGAGCCTGGCCACCTCCCACGGCGGGCCTGGCGGCCAGGCGGACGTGGATCGCTTCGCTCCGGGCGCGGTGGTGTCGGCGCCGGTGTCCTACTGGCGGTACGTCTGGACTCGCGACGCCTCCTTCGCTGCGGCGGCCTACGGCGCTGTCGGCCTGTTCGACGAGTCTCGCCAGGTACTCAGCCACTTGGCGAGACTCCAGGAGGGTCTCGGCAGCGGGACGTGGCGTGCTGGACAGCACGAGGTCCGGCGCCCGCTTGAGGCGCGTTACACGGCTGACGGCGGTGTGCCCGATGACCGGGCGGCCCAGCTCGACGGCGTCGGCTGGCTCCTGTGGGCGGCCGGGCGCCTGGCTGATGACCTTGAGGCCTCAGGCCGTGACCCGGAGGAGGTCCGCTCCTTCCTCGCTCCTGTGGAGGCCGTGGCTGCACGCTCGGCCAGCCACCTCATGTGGCTGACCCCGGGGCCTGGCTACCTGCCGCCGGCCTCCCCCGACTACTGGGAGGTCAGCGAGACCCGGTTGACACTTGGAACCGCTGCGCCGGTCCTGCTCGGGCTGGAGGCGGCCGCCCGCCTGTGCTCGCTGGGGCTCGACCTGCAGGTGGGGCCGGATGTCCTGCAGGCGCGCGTGGGGCAGGTCCGCGAGGCGATGACGCGCGCTTTCGCCCCGCACTGGGGGCGCCATGAGGGACGCGACGACGTCGATGCGGCGCTCACGCTCGTCCTGCCACCTTTCACGCAGGCCCTGGACGGGGCGCTGGAGGTGCGCCGGCAGGCCTGGCAGCGGATGCAGCGTCCGGCCGGCGGCGTAGCGCCAGGCTCATCCTGGCGCCAGGACGGCATCTCCTGGACGCCGCAGACTGCGCTGCTGGCCTGGTCCGGGCTGGCGCAGGCGCAGCGTGATCCGCAGCTGGGGCGCGAGGGGGAGATCCTGCTGGACTGGCTGGAGGGTCATCGCACGAGTGTCGGGGCGCTGCCGGAGAAGGTACGGGCGGATGGTCGGCCCGCCGGTCCGGCTCCGCTGGCCTGGACCTGCGCCCTGGTGCTCCTGGCCGTGACGCAGGCACGCGGCCGCTCGGCGTAAGAGGCTCTGGACGGGGTCGGGCGCGGCCTGCCGGCAGCCGTTGTGTTTCGCCTCCAGCCGAGGGGCGTGGTCTGCGTCTTGCACTCGAGGGGTGAGAGTGCCAGAGTTGCGGTTAGCACTCGGGGCTGCCGAGTGACAGACCGGGACCCGGTCGCCAGGACGGCAGCCTCAGTGAGCACACCAGGTCGTCGGGTGAGGGCCGGGGCGGCGCGTGACAAGAACGTGCCATCTCGATCCGTCCGTCGCGGGCGCCAGTCGACCGTCCAACCCAAGTGGAGGAACCCACATGGCCAAGATCATTGCTTTTGACGAGGAGGCCCGCCGCGGCATGGAGCGGGGTCTGAACGCCCTCGCTGACACCGTCAAGGTCACCCTCGGCCCCAAGGGCCGCAACGTCGTGCTCGACAAGAAGTGGGGCGCCCCGACCATCACCAACGACGGTGTCACCATCGCCAAGGAGATCGAGCTCGAGGACCCCTACGAGAAGATCGGCGCCGAGCTCGTCAAGGAGGTCGCCAAGAAGACCGACGACGTCGCCGGTGACGGTACGACCACCGCGACCGTCCTCGCCCAGGCCCTGGTTCGCGAGGGTCTGCGCAACGTGGCCGCCGGCGCCAACCCGATCGCCGTGCGTCGCGGTATCGACAAGGCCGTGGCCACCGTCGTCGAGCGCCTGCTGTCCGACGCCAAGGAGGTCGAGACCCAGGACGAGATCGCGGCCACCGCCTCGATCTCCGCCGCTGACGAGCAGATCGGCGCCCTCATCGCCGAGGCTCTGGAGAAGGTCGGCCACGACGGCGTCATCACCGTCGAGGAGTCCAACACCTTCGGCCTCGAGCTTGAGGTCACCGAGGGTATGCGCTTCGACAAGGGCTTCATCTCCCCCTACTTCGTCACCGACGCTGACCGTCAGGAGGCCGTCCTGGAGGACGCCTACGTCCTGCTGGTCGAGTCCAAGATCTCCAACGTTAAGGACCTGCTGCCCCTGCTGGAGAAGGTCATGCAGTCCGGCAAGCCTCTGGCGATCATCGCCGAGGACGTCGAGGCTGAGGCCCTGGCCACCCTCGTGGTCAACCGCATCCGTGGCACCTTCAAGTCCGTGGCCGTCAAGGCTCCCGGCTTCGGCGACCGCCGCAAGGCGATGCTGCAGGACATGGCGATCCTGACCGGCGGCACCGTCATCTCCGAGACGGTCGGCCTCAAGCTGGAGAACGCCACCCTGGAGGACCTGGGTCAGGCCCGCAAGGTGGTTGTCACCAAGGACGAGACCACGATCGTCGAGGGCGCTGGGGACAAGGACGCCATCGAGGCCCGTGTCCAGCAGATCCGCAACGAGATCGAGAACTCCGACTCCGAGTACGACAAGGAGAAGCTCTCCGAGCGTCTGGCCAAGCTGGCTGGCGGCGTCGCCGTCCTGAAGTCCGGTGCGGCCACCGAGGTCGAGCTCAAGGAGCGCAAGCACCGCATCGAGGACGCCGTGCGTAACGCCAAGGCTGCCGTCGAGGAGGGCATCGTCGCCGGTGGTGGCGTTGCGCTCATCCAGGCCGCCGAGGCCCTCAGCTCTCTCCAGCTCGAGGGCGACGAGGCCACCGGTGCCTCGATCGTCAAGGTTGCCGTGGAGGCCCCGCTCAAGCAGATCGCCGTCAACGCTGGCCTTGAGGGCGGCGTCGTCGTCGACCGCGTGCGCAACCTGCCCACCGGTGAGGGCCTGAACGCCGCCACCGGCGAGTACGTCAACCTGCTGGCCGCCGGCATCGCCGACCCGGTCAAGGTCACCCGCTCCGCCCTGCAGAACGCCGCGTCCATCGCGGGCCTGTTCCTGACCACCGAGGCCGTTGTGGCGGACAAGCCGGAGCCCCCGGCTCCCGCCCCGGCTGGTGGCGAGGACATGGGCGGCATGTACTGATCGGTCGCCTGGCCACCGTCAGTCACTGACGCGATAGCGAAACGGGCCGTCCTCCTGCGGGAGGGCGGCCCGTTTCGCTATCGCTGGGCGGCACGGGTGGCCGGTGGCGGTCACCGGGCGCCGAAGCGGCCGACGTTGGCCGACTCGGCGTCGTCATAGGCCAGGGCGGAGGCGTCCAGCGCCTGGCTGATGGCGTCGAGACTGGCCTGGACCTGAGCCTGGGTCAGGTGCCAGTCTGCGGCGCAGGCGGCCATAGCGGCGCTGGCGCCGCCGGTCCAGGAGGCCTGGAGAGCGGCGATGTCGCCGTTCATCGCGTCCACCTCCGCCTGGATCGTGGCCACACGCGTGCGGGCTGCTGAGGCGGTGTCCAGGACCGCCTGGGTATCAACGGAGAAGAGAGGCATGAGCGCACCTTTCTGCAGGGCGCCGCTTGTCGGCGCTGGTGCGTTCCAGGCTAGGGAGAACGGGCCCGACGCCGCAGGGCGCCTGTGGAGGGTCACTTATGCCCCTGTCACGGGGCCGGCCTGTGGAGCCCGGGCGAGGTCTAGGCCTGGTGCCCAGCGCCGTCGTCGATGATCTCCTCGGTGATGGGCTGGAACTCGCCCGTCCGAGCCTCGCGCAGGATCTTGGCCTCCTCGACCTTGGCGCGCAGCTTCTCGGCCAGGCGCAGGCGCGCAGCCTCTGCCATCGACTGACGGTCGACGACGGGCACTCCGCCGGTGGGCGTGAGCGAGGCGGCCTCGGCCCCGGCAGGCGCGGTGGTCACGCGTGGGGTGCTCATGAGCCGGTCGATGTCTGCCACGCAGGACTCCATCGAGGTGGTGTGGGACAGGTCCTCGTGGCCAGGCACGGGAGGAGGTGTCGGGGCGGCCGGGGCCGACGGCGTGACTGGAGCAGCTCCAGGCCGTGGCACGCCGGCAGCGGGCGTGGGCGGCGCCACCGGCACTCCGCGCGGGGGCGTGACCGGACGGGCGGCCGGGGGTTGATCGGCCGACGGCGTCGCCGCGCCAGCCGCCATCGTGACCAGGGGCGCGGAGGGAAGGGTGGACGTGGTTGCCTGTGCGGCCGGTGCCTCGCCCGGTCCAGCGGCTCGGGCTGCGGCGACCTGCTCGCCCTCGGCCGCCGCCTGCTCGACGCTGGCGGCCAGGTGGGCCAGGGCGGCGTCAGCCGCGGTGCACGTGGTCTGACCTGCCTTGGCGGCCAGCTTCGCCAGACCGTCCTCCAGCAGGCGCTTCTCCGCTTCCAGGTTCTGGCGCGCGGCCAGCTCCCAGCGTGCACCCAAGGGGGAGGAGAAGAGTGTCTCGCGGGCCAGGAGCTTGGAGACGATCGTCAGGCGTGCCTGCAGATAGTGCTCGGCAGGGATGTGGGCGTACTCCTCGCGTACGAGCTCGCGGTAACGCTTGTACTGCTGCGGGCCAACCGCCAGGGCGCCCAGGTCGGCGTCGTTGAGGGCAAGGGCATCGATGTCCTCGTGGGTCAGGTTGTGTCGCTTGAGGTTGAGGATGAGGGCGCAGATCCGGTCGGTGACTTTGTCCGGCACGCCCAGAGCGTGCAGGTCCTCCGCGGCGTAGGCCGCTGAGGCGACCTCGTCCTCTCCGCCGTTGCGCTTGTAAGTCTCCTCCGTGGCGGAGGAGAAGACGCAGCCGTGGTACCACACCGCCAGCCGCATGACATCGGGGTTGTGGGACTCGTCAGCCAGCTCATCCACGCGCGCCAGCATGTCGATGGCGTGCTTGAGGTTGTGGAAACGTCGGTCAGGGCTGAGCCACATGCTGACCAGGCGCTCTCCGGCCTCCTGGATCTGCTCGGCGCCCGCCGTCGCGCCGACCGCCTTGACAGAGCGGACGTACGCCGGCAGCAGCCACTGAGGTGCGTCCAAGACGCCCATGCACAGCCTCCGAGGTCGGGAGAGGAAACGCTGGCCATCGTATGCTCGCTCCGCACGGAAGTCGAAGGGAATGCCTGTTCGTCCGGCCACCTTTCGCCTCTCAGCGTGGCCGAGGTGGCCCAGGTCCTAGTGCTGGTCGGGCCTTTGGTCGGTGCTGGCCGGGATCTCGATGCGCACGGTGGCGCCGCCGCCGGGGGTCTGCAGCATCTGGACCGTGCCGCCGTGGCGCGCCACGATCGCCGAGACGATCGCGAGCCCCAGACCCGAGCCCCCGGTCTCGCGGTTGCGTGAGGTATCGGCGCGGTAGAAGCGTTGGAAGACCTTGGTGGCCTCGCTCAGCGGCACGCCGGGCCCGTGGTCGCGTACCTCAACCACGGCGGTGCGCTGGGCGGCCCCCGGGGCAGGAGCCGGCAGGTTGCGGTCCTCCGACTTTGCCGTGAGCACAGGAGCGTCGACGACTCCGATGGCGATCTCCACCGGCGAACCCGCCGGGGTATGGCGGGTGACGTTGCCCAGCAGGTTCGTGATCACCTGGCTGAGTCGGTCGCGGTCTGCGATGACGACGGCGGGGCCTGGCTCGGCCTGCTCGTCCTGGAGGGAGATGAGGGCGCACTCGCGGTCAGGGGCCAGAACAGCCATGTCTGACAGCGCCCCGCGGCTGACCTCGGTCAGGTCCACCGGCTCCATGTTCATCTTGCGGCCCTCGTCCATACGTGCGAGCTGCAGGAGGTCGTCCACCAGCCGGCCCATGCGCGAGGCCTCGGTCTCGATACGGCCCATCACCTCGTTCTGGCGCTCGGGCGGGACACCGCCCATGCGGTAGAGCTCGCCGTAACCGCGGATGGCGGCCAGCGGGGTGCGCAGCTCGTGGGAGGCGTCGGAGACAAAGCGGGTCATGCGCTCCTGGGCCACCACCTGGACGGAGAAGGCCTGCTCATTCTGCTGGAGCATTGTGTTCAGCGCCCGCTGGAGCGAGCCGACCTCGGTGGTCGCGGGCTCGGTGACCGGTACGCGTGCGGACAGGTCACCTTTGGCGATCCGCCCCGCCACGGCCTCGATCTGGCGCAGTGGGCGGAAGGAACGGATGACGAGGTAAGCGGCTGCCAACGTACCAAGGAGGATGACGGCCACGTCCGCCATGGCCACGATGAGCCGGGTACGGGCCACGGTCTCCATCATTCCGCTCAGAGGCAGCGCGATCGCGACGACGCCGCGGTACTCCTGGGTGTCGGCGTCCTTGATCGGTAGGGCGATGACACGCCACTGCCTGCCCGGGAGGTCAGAGTCCACGGTGTACAGGTCCGGGGAGTCCTTCTGAGCGATCGTCTCCTCAAGCGAGAGCCGGCCGATCTGGGGCGTGCCGTACTCGGCGGCGGTGTCCGCCGAGATCATGGAGCCGTTCTGGCCGTCGATGTACTGGGCCTCGACGTAGTAGGTCGAGGGCATGAGCGAGGAGTTGCCGGTGCGGATCTGGGTCAGGGCCTGAGAGCCGATGGCGCGCGAGGTCACGCTCAGCTGGTCGTCGACCTGGCCGAGCAGGTGGGTGTAGAGCAGGGAGGTCACGGCCAGCGAGGCGATGAGCAGCCCGAGGGTGAGCAGGGCGGTCGTAATGAGGACCAGACGCTTGCTCAGCGGAAGGCTGTGCCAGCCTCGCCGGGCAGAGGTCATCAGGTGCCACCGCCCCTTCTTGACGGGGCGGTGCTGCTTGCCGTGAGGCGGCCTGGCGGTGTGCGCCGTCGCCGCCTCGTAGATTCCCAGACCGGGCCGCCTGCTTCCGCGCGGCCGCACGTTACTCGCCCTTGGGCTCACGAAGCATGTAGCCCACGCCGCGACGGGTCTGGATCAAGGGTGCCACTGGCTGCCCGTCAGCGGTCTCGATCTGGTCGATCTTGCGGCGCAGGTAGGAGATGTAGGACTCCACGATCGCGGCGTCGCCGTTCCAGTCGTACTCCCAGACGTGGTCCAGGATCTGTGCCTTGGACACCACGCGGCCGGCGTTGAGCATGAGGTAACGCAGCAGCTTGAACTCGGTGGGGGACAGGTCCACCTCGACGCCAGCACGGTGGACCTCGTGGGCGTCCTCGTCCAGGACCAGGTCAGCCACTCGCACGATGCCGTCGTTCTCGTCCTGGGTGGCGTGCGTGCGACGCAGGATCGCGCGGATGCGGGCCACGACCTCCTCCAGGCCGAAGGGCTTGGTGACGTAGTCGTCCCCGCCGACCGTCAGGCCCTGGACCTTGTCTGACATGTCGTCGCGCGCGGTGAGGAAGAGGATCGGCGTGGTCACATCGCGCTCACGCAGGCGCCGGGCCACGGTGAAGCCGTCCATGTCCGGGAGCATGACGTCCAGGACCACGAGGTCAGGCTCCTCCTGGTCAACGGCGCGCAGTGCCCCGTTGCCGTCAGCGGCCGTGACCACCTCGAAGCCGGCAAAACGCAGGGAGGAGGCGAGCAGGTCGCGGATGTTGGGCTCGTCGTCGACGACGAGAAGACGAGCCTCGTGCCGCTGCTGTGCAGAGTCCTGGGAACGATCCATAGCGGCACTGTGCCCCCGGAGGCTGAATGTTGCCTGAACGGATCGTAGGTGGTCGGTGCGAGGCGGCCGACCACCCCGACGGGCCTAGATGAAGGCGGTGGGGTCGAACTCCTCCAGGGAGATGATCCGCACGCGCGGCAGGGCGATGGTGAAGGCCCGCACGTCCGACTCCAGGTCATGGATGACCAGCCCGCGCGACTCCAGCGCAGCCAGCTGCGCGTTGAGGAACTCCTTGAAGCACAGCACCCCGACCTTGGCCCCGGCGTCCAGGAGACGCTCGATCTGAGGGATGTAGTCGCCGTCGTGCGAGCCGAGCAGGACCTGGGCGCTTAGGCCGGACTCGACCCGCTCCGCCAGGGCGTCCAGGGTGCGCTGGATACCGATGTCGACGACCTTCTCTTCGGGGTTGCCCGAGCCGGCCAGGGGGATGGGGCGGTAGTCCATGGCCAGCAGCGCCTGGACGAAGCTCATCGGCATGTGCCCGGAGGTGGCGTTGAGGAAGAACAGGGCGTGGGTGTCCTCGTCCTCGCCGCCGGCCTCCTGATCGGACAGGGTGTCGCAGAAGGACAGGACCCGGTCCCAGCGTGGGCGCTCCTCGGGCTCAGGCCGCCGTCCCAGGACACTCATGCCCAAGGTGGCGTCGATGTTCTCCCCGTCGACGAGGAGGTAGGTGGGCACGGCTGAGGTGGCGATCATAGGGACATCGTATCGGCGGCTGCTCGGGCGGCGCACCTTGTGGGCGGCTCTGCGGCGCGCAGCCGGGCTTCGCGGCCTCCAGGAGGCCGGGGACCACGACGGCGCAGCCGCACCACGGTGGTTGTGGTGCGGCTGCGCTAGTGGTCGGCTGTGGTGGGTGCGCGACCTCAGTAGGAGGAGGTCTCCTCCTCAGCGTCCTGCGCCTTGAGAGCGGCAAAGGCGGCGTCGACCTCGCCGTCGGTGATCTGCGCCGGTGCCTGGGCGGAAGGCAGGGCGGAGGAGCCTCCCGCCTTGAGCGCGGCCAGACGAGCCTCCGCCTCGGTCATGGCGGCGGCGGACTCCAGCTCAGCGAACTGGGCCTCCAGCGAGGTACCGGCCAGCTCGGCCTGGCCCTCGGCCTGAGCCTCGATGCGGCGCACCTGGTCCTCGTAGCGAGCGAGCTCGGAGGTGGGGTCCATGACGTTGATCGAGCGGATTGCACCCTGGACCTTGACCTGTGCCTGCGCGGACTTCTGGCGAGCCACCAGGGCGTCGCGGCGGGACTTGAGGTCACCCAGACGCGCCTCCATCTGGGTCAGACCCGTCTTGAGCTGCTCGACGACCTGGCGCTGGGAGTCGATCATCGGCTCGGCCGACTTCGCCTCGTTCTCCGCCGCGATCTGCTTGGTGATGGCGATCTTGGCCAGGGAGTCCCACTTGTCGGCTCCCGCCTCATCCCCACCGGCACGCAGCTGGTCAGCCTTGGTCGAGGCGGCCAGGGCCTTGTTGCCCCAGTCCTTGGCCTCGGCGAGGTCGGCGTCGTGGTCCTTCTCCGCCAGGCGCAGGTTGCCGATGGTCTGGGCCACGGCCTCGCGGGCCTCGGCGATGGAGGAGGTGTAGTCGCGCACGAGCTGGTCGAGCATCTTCTCCGGGTCCTCGGCGCGGTCGAGGAGAGCGTTGATGTTGGCACGGGTCAGCTGGGCAATGCGGCCCAGGATCGACTGCTTCTCAGCCATGGGTTGTCCCTTTCGTAGATCGTGTCGGTGACAAACGGGTGTGGGGCGGTCACCGCGGTGCGGTGCCAGCAGTCGCCTGCTGACCTGGATGCTTCCACGGAACCTGCCTGCGCGTCGCGGTCATGACGGCGGTATCGCTGTGGGCATGAGGGCGGGCACACTCAGAAACGGCCGCCTCCACCGCCGAAGCCTCCTCCACCGCCGAAGCTGCCACCGCCGCCGCCAAAGCCGCCGCCGGGGCGCGGGCCTCCCCAGCCACCGTACCCGTGGTCCCGGTGGCCGCCTCCCAGGCCGCCCAGAAGGATGCCGCCTAGGACCAGCGAACCCAGGTCCAGGTCACCTCCTCCGCCACGGGGGCCGCCCAGTCCTCCGAAGGAGTCCTCGTTGTCACGCACATCGGCCTCAGCGATGGCCTGAGCCTGTGCCACCAGCGGCTCGCCGGCAGCGACCTCGGCAAGGGCCGCCGTCGGATCGCTGGTCTGCAGCGAGGTGGCTGCGGCAGCGTGGCGAGTGGCCTCGGACAGCGCGGTGCGAGCCGAGGAGCCGACGGCGCCGCGGTGGGTGGAGATATAGGAGGTCACGGCCTCGATCTGGGAGTTGAGGCGGGCCAGACGCGAACCGAGTGAGGCCCGTGCACGTGAGTCGTTCTCCTCCTTGGCGCGGGCGGGTGCCAGGGCGGCGTCCAGGGCTGCCTCGCAGCGAGCCAGGCGGTCCAGGGCTGCCAGCGGGTCGCCCCCGCTCGTCAGTGCCTCGGCGCCGGTGGAGGTGTCGGGGGAAGCGCTGGTGAGCATCGCGCCGCTGGCGACCGGCAGGGCGGCCCGCCCTTGCTCCACCGCTGCCTCAGCCTGGCGAACCAGGGGCGCCAGGGTTGCTGCAGGTACCTGGGCGGCCAGGCGCTGGGCGTCGATGAGGTCGGAGGAGATCGAGGCGATCGCTGCCTCCAGGTCTGTTGCCGCCCGCTCCAGGCGCTCGCGGGCCCCGCGGACCTGGGCGGCGAGCTGGCCAGCCTGGGCGATCGCACCCTGGGCGATGCGGACCTGTTCGACCGCGGTGGTCTGCTGGCCGTCGTCGACCGAGGCCTGCGCCTGCTCCAAGGCGGTGCGTCCGGCCGCGAGCAGCCGCAGGCCCTGATCGGGGGCGTGGGACACCGAGCTCAGCGCCGAAGGCGGGAAGGTCGCGTGGAGCGTGACCAGGAGGGTCTGCGCCGCATGCAGGGCCTGCTCGGTCTCTGCCGCGCGCTGCCGGGTCTCGGCGATCGCCGTGGGCAGGTTGGCCTCGATACCGCGCCGCTCGTGGAAGGCCTTCTCCTGGGCGGAGATGACGGTGGTGGCCTGCTCGCAGCGCTGGAGCATCTCGCCGTACATCTGGCGCTGGACCGCCTCGGTCTCGGGGATGTCGTCATCCAGCAGCTTGCGCAGCTCGAAGGCACGCTCCATGTGCTCACGTGCCTGGGCCAGAGCCTGGGTGAAGTCGTCCGTGGCGGACAGCCCGAACTGCGCCTGAGCGTAGGACAGCTCCTCGTCGGCGGCGCGTACGGCGTCGTCGGCCGCAAGGAGCGTGGCTGAGGCCTGGGCGCGCAGGGTCTCCAGCGGCAGGGTCTGGGACGGTGGCAGCGCGTTGTTCATGCCTTCTCCTTGCGTCGTGGGCTGGCGGCCTTTGCGTCGTCGTGCCGCTGCCGTCAGGCGGCGCACCAGGGTGGCCGAGCCGAGGGCGCCGACCCCGACGAATGCGAGAAGCATCCAGGGGGCAGGGTGCTCGCCAGCATCGGGCTCAGCGTGCTCAACGACCTCACGCTGGGCGGGGGAGGCAGAGGAGTCGCTGCCGGTGGACAGGTCCTCCACGATCGAGGTCACGGCCCCGTCCCAGTCCCCGGCCTTCAGGTGCTCCTCGATGCGCAGGCGGACCTCACCCAGGCGGGCCTGGGACCACACCGAGCCTCGAGAGTCGCCGTCGAAGGCGTAGCTGCGCTGGGAGGGATCGGCGGTGGAGATGTTGATGACCAGCAGGACGTCATAGGCACCCAGCCCGGTCCAGGACCAGGCCTCGGCGGCAAAGTCGGTAGCGAGCTCGGAAGCGTCGTCGTAGGTGACGACCCACAGGTGGACGCCGTTGCGCTCCGCCGTGGCCACGGCCTTCTCAGCGGTGGAGGCGGTGAGGATCCCGGCGGCGTCCGTCACCTGGTCCAGCAGGGTGGTTGAGGGCAGGGAGTCTGTTGTGGTCGTTGCCGGCAGGGAGGTGAGAGCGGCCTGCGGTGCGGACACGGCAGTGAGGGCGGGTTCGCTGGTGCGGGCAGGCACTTGTGGGGCGGCGAGCGCGACGGGTGCCACGAGCGCGGCGGACAGAAGCAGGCCGCAGCCAGCCAGGCCCCCGAGGGCTGGGCGCCGAGGCGAAGGTGTCGTGTGCATCACGACATATGGTGCTGGCTGGAGCTCGGGCGAGGCAACTTCTTTCGCCGCCAGCGCGTTGACTCGCCTTGTCAGTCCGGGCCGCGGCAGGTGTGTGCGCGGCACGTGGGTGGCGTGGTGCCGGAGTGCGCGGCTGACGGCGAACGTGATCCGCTCGGCTTGCGCGACCGCGGCGGCTTGGAGTCAATAGACCCATGACTCAGCCCAGCGACATGACGTCATCTTCCTCCACCGGTACCAGCGCGCTCGGCCAGACGCCGTCGGTCCCGGTTATCCCGGCGTCCACGCCGCGGCCTGCCGGGCCGCTCATCACGGTGATCGAGCCGGACGCCGTCGCGCCCTTGGACCGCCTGGGCGAGTGGCTCTTCGCTTCCGGGGCCCGGCTGCGCACCATCCGGGTGTGGAAGGGTGAGGCGCTGCCGGCTACGGATGACCTGGGTGACGGCCTCGTGGTCCTGGGAGGCCAGATGAGCGCCCACGATGACGCGGCCCACCCGTGGCTGGAGGGGCTGCGCGAGATCATCCGCCATGCCGTGGCAGATGGGCTGCCGACCCTGACGATCTGCCTGGGTGCCCAGGTGGCGGCTGAGGCCCTCGGCGCGGTGACGGCTGTGCCGTCGCCTGACGGCGGTGAGCACGGGGTTGCCGAGCTGGAGCTGACTGAGGCTGCCTTGGTCGATCGGGTCCTGGGGCCCGTGATCGACGAGGCCGTGCGCGCTGCGGTGCGTGCCGGGATCTCGACCCAGGACGGCACCCGCCTGCCTGCCGTCGTCTCGCACGACGACGCCGTCGTGAGCCTGCCGGAGGGGGCCACGCTCCTGGCCTCCTCCCAGCGCTGCCCGATCCACACCTGGCGTGTGGGGCGGATGCTCGCCTTCCAGCACCACCCCGAGGCCAGCCCTGCCCGTCTGGGTTCGTGGACTGAGCGTGAGGTGGCGCAGAAGATGGGCGTTGAGCCGCCCGCCGTCACGGACTCCGCCGTGCCCTCCGGCCGTGAGCTTCCTGCTGAGGCGGTGGCTGCGGGCAAGCAGGCGCGTGCCACTGCTGAGGAGGCGGACTCGGTGGCGCAGGCCTACGGGCGTGGTCTGGCGCGCGAGCTCGTGCGCCACGCCCGCGCCTACGCCGCGCAGCGCGACGCCCGGGACTGACCTCCCTCGCTCGGGGCGCGCTACGAAACGCGATAGGTGACATCTGCGCGGCGGTGACTTCCCTCGCCCGGGGGGCGGGGCCCTAGACCTCGCCCGGCGGTGAAGCGAACTGACTTCCCTCGCCCGGCAGTGGCGCACGTTTGCGTGCGATGCCGCTGGGTGTGTGCCCGGGGGCTGGCATTCTTTGCCCGGCAGCGGTGCACGCTCGCGGGGACAGATGCCGTATCCGTTCATCGGAATCTGGGCGGACGCACCTTGGTGGGGCCCCGGCAGCGGTGCGCGCTCGCTGGGGCGCTCGTTCGCGAGTGTTCGGCGCTATCCCATGCTGGTTGCCACCACCCCGTTCTCACCGTCGCTACCTCGTTCTGGCGGTCGCTACCCCTTGGTGTTGTCCGCTATCCCGTAGCGCGCGCTACGGGGGTGCGAAGGACGCCAAGGGGTAGTGAAGGTGGTGATGGGGTAGCGGGGTTCGCGAGAGGACGATGGTCGGTGCCCATGGTCGCGTTGTTTGTTACCGTCCCGCGTGTTCGCAGCTGCCTCGCTTGGCGTTCTCCGCCTCTTCCTGCTGTCTTTCGTTATCTGGCGTCCGTGTTCGCTACCCCTTGGTGTTGTCCGACCGTGCGTGTGCGGGCCAGGCCCTGCTGGCTTCGCTACCCGACCGCGTTCACCGCTACCCCGTTCTGTCTGTCGCTACCTCTTGGTGTTGTCCGCTACCTGGTAGCGCGCGCTACGGGGGTGCGAAGGACGCGGAGGGGTAGCGGAGGTGGTGAAGGGGTGGCGAAGGAGCGGCGAAGGGGTGGCGAAGGAGCGGCGTGGGAGGTCTTGGTGGGGGTGCGAAGGACGCCAAGGGGTAGCGAAGGGCGCGGAGGGGTAGCGAGGAAGGAGCGCGAACAGTGCGGGGGAGGGCGAGAGGCCCAGAGAAGGGCGGCCCGGCACCCCAGACGGCCGGCTGCCCCTTCCGCCCCTCCTTCAGGCCCCTGCAGTTCCTCCTTCAACCCCTTCCTCAGGAACCAACCGCCCTTCAGAGGTCGGAGGCGTCCGTGACCTCGTAGGCGTAGCCCTGCTCGGCCAGGAAGCGCTGGCGGTGAGAGGCAAACTCCTGGTCCACGGTGTCGCGGGTGACCACGGTGTAGAAGTGGGCCTGACGCCCGTCGGACTTGGGACGCACGATCCGCCCCAGACGCTGGGCCTCCTCCTGGCGCGAGCCGAAGGAGCCCGAGACCTGGATCGCCACCGAGGCGCCGGGCAGGTCAATGGAGAAGTTGGCGACCTTGGAGACCACGAGGGTGCTCACCTCCCCGTCGCGGAAGGCCTGGTAGAGCTTCTGCCGCTCGCGCACGGTGGTCGACCCGGTGATGACCGGCGCCCCCAGGTGCTCCGCGAGCTCCTCCAGCTGGTCGACGTACTGACCAATGACCAGCGCCGACTCGCCTGCATGGCGGGCCAGCAGTTGGTCCACCACCGCCACCTTGGCCGGCGTCGTCGCTGCCAACCGGTAACGGTCCTCGCTCTCGGCGGTGGCGTAGGTCATCCGCTCGCCGGCCTCCAGGCTCAGCCGCACCTCGGTGCACACTGCCGGCGCGATCCAGCCCTGGTTCTCCAGGTCCTTCCACGGCGCGTCATAGCGCTTGGGCCCGATGAGGCTGAAGACCTCGTCCTCGCGCCCGTCCTCGCGTACCAGCGTGGCCGTCAGGCCCAGGCGACGCCGGGCCTGCAGGTCCGCGGTCATGCGAAAGATCGGCGCGGGCAGGAGGTGGACCTCGTCGTAGACGATGAGTCCCCAGTCGTGGGCGTCCAGCAGGTCCAGGTGAGGGTAGACACCCTTCCTCTTGGTCGTGAGCACCTGGTAGGTGGCGATCGTGACCGGGCGGACCTCCTTGCGCGAGCCCGAGTACTCCCCGATCTCGTCCTCGGTCAGGGAGGTGAAGCGAATGAGCTCCTCCTTCCACTGCCGTGCCGAGACCGCGTTGGTGACCAGGATGAGGGTCGTCGTCGAGCTGCGGGCCATCGAGGCCGCGCCCACCAGGGTCTTGCCGGCCCCGCAGGGCAGGACGACGACGCCGCTTCCTCCCGCCCAGAAGGCGTCCACCGCCTCGGCCTGGTAGGGGCGCAGAGCGAAGGCTCCTGGCTGGCCGGCCGCAGCTGCCTGCGGGTCGTCGTGCAGGGCGATCGGGTGCGCCTCGCCGTCGACGTAGCCGGCCAGGTCCTCCGCCGGCCAGCCCAGCTTGATGAGCACCTGCTTGAGGTGACCGCGCTCGGAGGGATGGACCACGACGTCCTCGGGGGACAGTCTCTCGCCCAGCAACCCCTTGGTCCGCTTGGAGCGCATGACCTCCTCCAGGACCGGTACGTCGGTCGCGTGCAGGACGAGCCTGTGCGCGGGGTCGGTGACCAGCTGCAGGCGGCCGTAGCGTCCCATCGTCTCGGCGATCTCGGTGAGCAGCGAGTGCGGCACCGGGAAGCGGGAGTAGGTGATCAGCACGTGGATGACCGTCTCCGCGTCCAGACCGGCGGCGCGAGCGTTCCACAGTGCCAGCGGCGTGATGCGGTAGGTGTGGATGTGCTCCGGCGCCCGCTCCAGCTCGGCGAAGGGGGCGATGGCGCGTCGGGCGTCGGCGGAGGCCGGGTGGGAGACCTCCAGCAGGACGGTCTTGTCGCTCTGGACGATGAGGGGTCCGTCGGGCGGGGCAGAGGCAGGCATGGGGGGAGTATCGCGCGACGAGCGCCTCCGGGCCGTGACGCAGGCGACGCCTTCACCGGCGGCGGAGCGCGCAGGCCGGTCAGCGTGGCCCGTGCCACCAGGCGCGGGTGGCAGGAGCGGTAATGTGACAAGGATGAGCACCCCAGGCACTTCCCGCACCAGCCGCACGCGCGCGGCCACCGGCCAGGACGCGACGCCGCCGACGCAGCCGCCCACTGGTGGCATCGCGGGCACGGACGACCTCGCCGCCACCCTCACCGCTCGTTCCGACGCCGAGATCGCCCAGCTCCTGCAGTCTCGCCGCGACCTTATCGCCCCGCCCTCGTCCTCCTTCACCACCCTGGCTGCCCGCGCCGGCGGACGCCCGAGCGTGGAGATCGCGCTCGCGGACCTGGGCGCCCAGCCCCTGGCTGTGGCCCAGGCAGTCGTGGCGCTGGGAACCCAGGATGCGGGCGTCATCAGCCGTGCCACCGGGCTCGGAGCCGACGACGTCGCTGCCGGACTGGAGCGGTTGCGTCACCTGGCGCTGGTGGTCGAGGCCGGAGCAGTGCCCGGGCTGGCTGAGGTCTTCGGTCCCCGTCCGCAGGTGCCTCAGGCCCCCGTTGCCCCCAGGCCCGAGGAGCTGGAGGTCCAGGAGGCTGCCGCCGTGGCGGACCAGGCATCGCGCGCGGCCGAGGAGCTCGTCCGCCTGGTGACGGTGCTGCTGGAGGAGTGGGGTCGCGAGGCAGGGGCGATCCTGCGCACCGGAGGGGTCGGCGTGCGGGTGCTGACCCGCACCGCGCAGGCGCTTCAGGAGAGCACGCAGGTCACCGCTACCGTCATCGAGATGGCCGCAGGCGCCGGGCTCCTGGGGCTGGACGAGGACGGTGAGACGTGGGTGCCCTCGCGCGAGGCGGCCGCCTGGCGGCAGGCCGGGCTGGCCGAGCGCTGGGCTCCGCTGGCCCTGGCCTGGGCCAGGAGCGCGCGCACGCCCTGGCTCGTGGGCACGCGTGGCGACGACGGCACCTTACGGCCGGTCCTGGGCGACGACGTCGAGGCGGGCTGGGCCCGCGCGCTGCGCGCCCGCGTGCTCGCGCTCATGGCCTCGCTGCCGGCCGGGGTGGTCCTCGATCCGTCCTGGGTGCGTCAGGCCCTGACCTACGCCCGGCCCAGGCGCGTTGTGCCCGAAGGCGCTGTGACCGCTGTGCTAGAGGAGGCCGAGCTGCTGGGGCTCAGCGGCGGGGGCTCAGCGTCACGGGCGGCGCTGCGGCTGGCCCGCGGCTTGCGCGAGCTCGGCGAAGGCCAGACGCTCCAGGAGGATCAGGATCGCCTCCTGGCGCTGCTGGAGCAGACCCTGGAAGAGGACCTGCCTGAGCCAGTGGACATGCTGCTGGTCCAGTCGGACCTGACCGCCATCGTGCCGGGCCGGCCGACCTCGGCGCTGGGGGAGCTGTTGGAGCGCTCCAGCGAGGTCGAGTCGCGCGGCGGTGCGCTGACGGTGCGTTTCACCCCGCAGTCGGTGCGTGCGGCCCTGGACGTGGGGATGAGTGCCTCCGAGCTGACCGAGGCCCTGGAACGCTACTCGCCGACCCCCTTGCCCAGCGCGCTGGCGGTCCTCATTCAGGACGCGGCCCGTCACCACGGCGCGGTGCGGGTGCGTGAGGTGGCCTGTCTCCTACGCGTGGCAGACCCGGCGGTGGCCGCCGGACTGGTGGCCGATACCCAGCTGGCGGAGCTGGAGCTGGACGAGGTCGCTCCCGGGATCCTCACCTCCACCGCCCCCGCTGGGCAGGTGCTGCGGGTGCTGCGCGTGAGCGGAGGGGCGCCCGTCCTGGAGGACGCCCACGGCGCCCTGCTGCTGGCAGCCGACCAGCTCCCGAGGTGGCGCGGGCACCTGGCTCCCGAGGCGGCGCGGCCCGGATCGGACGGGCCGGTGCGGCGTCGTCGGCCCTCGCCCCGGGACCTGGCTGTGCTCGTGGGGCGGATGCGAGCCGGCGAGCAGGCCCGCATCGACTCCGGCCAGGGCCGGGGCGCAGCCACGGACCCGGTGCACGCCCTGGCGCTGCTGCGTCAGGCCCGGGCCTCGCGCTCGCGGCTACGCCTGCGTCTGGCGGGACAGGACGGAAGCGTCCAGGAGCGGCGCGTGCGGGTGCTCGCGGTGGAGCCCGGCAGGGTGCGGCTGGCCGACGTCGTGCGTGAGACTGAGCTGACGGTCGCCGTTCACCGGATCGTGGGCGTTGAGGAGGAGTAGGGCTGGCGCGGGATCGGTGGGAGACGGTGATGCCGCACCTGTGGACCTGCCCCCTACACTGGTCGGGTGACATCTACCGCGACTGATCCCGAGACAGTACCCCCGACCGAGACCGGACATCCGGCCCCTGGCCAGGCTGGTACCCTCGCGGACCCTGCGACCGCCTCCCTGGAGCGTGCCGGCAGCCTGCCCACTCCTCAGCAGGCCGTGGCCGCCGCCAAGGACAAGGTCCTCACCTCTGCCGTCGCCGTCGACCTGGCCCACCAGGCCCTGGGGCAGATCACGGAGCCCCTGAGCGTGGGTGCCCACCTGGGAGCCCGCAGCGAGGGCGAGCGCGTGGTGACTCACCTCTTTGAGTGCAATCTCGCCGGTTATCGCGGCTGGCACTGGGCCGTGACGCTGACGCGTCCGCCTCGCGCCCGCACCGCGACCGTGTGCGAGATGGAGCTGCTGCCTGGCGCGGAGGCGATCCTGGCTCCCGCGTGGATCCCGTGGGCGGACCGGCTCCAGCCTGGGGACGTCTCACGTTCGGACCGGCTGCCGCGCCGCGAGACGGACGAGCGCCTGGAACCGGGCTGGGAGGCCACGGGTGAGCAGGAGGGGGACGTCGTGGGAACCGACGCCCTCGACTTCGGCCGCGCGCGCGTGCTGTCTGCCGAGGGGGTGCAGCGTGCCGCCCAGCGTTGGTACGACGGCGACCATGGCCCTGACGCCGACGGCGTGCGCAAGGCCCACGCCACCTGCGCCACCTGCGGCTTCCTCGTGCCGCTGGCTGGCCCGTTGCGTAACGTCTTTGGCATCTGTGCCAACGAGTGGGCGGCCGACGACGGACGCGTGGTCTCCCTGGACCACGGTTGCGGCGCACACTCGGAGACTGATCTGCCTGATCAGGGGCCGGAGTGGCCGGTGACGCCCTCGCGTCTGGACGAGGCGGCCATGGAACCCCTGGGGACGGACGGAACCTCGATCCGCGACGGGCGCAGCCAGGCTGAGGAGATTGAGGCTGCCTCGCAGGAGGAGCCGGAACCGGCTGAGGCCGGTGACGCTGAGTCTGGTGACGCCCCGGCGCAGGCCGAGGACTCATCGGATGGTGCCGAGCAGACCCACGAGGCGGGCGGGGCCGCTCAGGACGCCGAGCAGACCGAGGCGCCCAGCAGCTCTGAGCAGCGCCACGCCTCGGCGCTGGACGCCGTTGCCGAGCTGGCGGCGACGGCGCACGGGCATGAGGACGCACCTCGTGCGGTCCCCACAACCCTGGATGAGCTGGAGGCTCAGCTACCCTTCGGCGGCTAGCGCTACCCCTCTGTTTCCTTCGCTACCCCTTTGTCTTCTTCGCACCCCCGTAGCGCGCGCAGCGGGGGTGCGAAGAAGACAAAGGGGTAGCGGACGACGTTCCGGGGGAGCGAAGGTCAGAGAGGGTTAGCGGGTGACCAGGGCCTCCAGCCCCATCAGCGGTGCCCCAGCGGGCGTGGCCTGCACGATGGCGGCGTTGGCGATGATCCGCTGCGTGGCACCCACCACCCGGCCCCCGGCTGCGTGCGGGGTGAGCAGGAGGTTCGGGGCGCTCCACAGGGTGGAGGTGGCAGGCAGCGGCTCAGGGTCCGTGACGTCCAGACCAGCTGCGGCCAGGCGGCCTTCGCGCAGCGCCTCCTCCAGGGCCTCCTGATCCACCGTGGTTCCGCGCCCCACGTTGACCACGACGGCGCGCGAGGGCAGCAGTGCCAGCCGTTCGCGTGAGAGGGCACCGGCAGTGTCCGGGGCAGAGGGCAGCACCATGACCAGCAGGTCCGTGTCCGGCAGTGCCTGCTCGATCTGCTCGACGGCGAGCACCTCGAAGCCTGCTCGCTCGCCCGCGCTGTGGGCGACGCCGCGCACCTGGGCCCCGAAGGCGCTCAGCAGCCGGGCGGTCGCCTGCCCGATAGCACCGAAACCCCACACCAGCGCTCGGGCATCAAGCAGGGTGGTCAGCCGCTTGGGGTCATGGACAGGCTTGGCCCCGCCCAGGTCCCGGTCCCACACGTGGCGGTCAGCGGAGCGTACGGCCTGGGGCAGGCGACGCAGGCATCCCAGGGTCAGCGCCAGGGCGTGCTCGGAGACGGTGGCGTCATGGAAGTGCCGCCCGGAGGTGATGGCGACTGAGGAGGGGAAGCCTGCGGCCAGGACGTTGTCCGGACCGGCCGCCAGGGTCTGGATCCAGCGCAGGTGGGTGAGGTATCCGGGCATCTCGCGCAGGACCGCACCGTGCCCGGAGCCGCCACCTCCCCACAGGACCATGGCCTCGGCGTCGCGGTGCTCAGGCGGGACGGGCCTGCCCTCGTCGAAAAGGACCACCTCATGGCCCGCGTCTCGGATCGGAGCGGGCTCGATGTATCCGGAGGAGGTCAGCAGGATCTTCATGTCACCAGGGTGTCACGCCAAGGCGGTGTCCGGAGGGGAGTTGCGAGCCTGACGCGGCGCTGCGATTGTCTCCATCGGCTTCGCTCTGCGAGAATCCGGTTACGTGAGTGCACCAACCACATCCCCCCGTCCCAGCGCCGCGTCCGCCCCGACCGGCGCGCTTGACCGTTTCTTCCACATCACAGAGCGCGGTTCCACCGTGGCTCGTGAGGTGCGGGGCGGGCTCGTCACCTTCTTCACGATGAGCTACATCCTCGTCCTCAACCCCCTCATCCTCTCCACCCCGCACGACGGCATCGCCCCGCTGGGCACCACCGAGCAGATCGCGGCTGGCACGGCCTTCGTCGCCGGCATCATGACGATCCTCATGGGCCTGGTGGCCAACTTCCCGATGGCGCTGGCCGCGGGCCTGGGCATCAACGCGATGATCGCCTACACCCTGGTAGGCATGAACGGCATGACCTATGCCGACGCCATGGGCCTGGTGGTCATTGAGGGCATCATCATCCTCGTCCTGGTGCTCACGGGCTTCCGTGAGGCCGTCTTCAAGGCCGTGCCCGCGCACCTGAAGACCGCGATCAGCGTGGGCATCGGCCTGTTCATCGCCCTGATCGGCCTGGTGGACGCCAAGGTCGTGCGCGCTGGTGGCACGCCGCTGGAGCTGGGCCTGGGCGGCTCGCTGCAGGGCTGGCCGGTTCTGGTCTTCCTCTTCGGGCTCTTCCTCATCCTCGTGCTGCACGTGCGCAAGGTGAAGGGTGCCATCCTCATCGGCATCATTGCCTCCACCATCCTGGCTGCCGTCGTCGAGGCCGTGGCCCACCTGGGAGCCTTTGACGCCGAGGCCAACCCCACCGGCTGGTCGCTGTCCGTGCCCGCGCTGGAGGGTTCTCCCGTTGGCATGCCCTCCCTGGCCACGCTTGGTCACTTCAGCCTGCTCGGCTCGATCGAGAAGGTCGGTATCGTCTCTGTTGTCCTGCTCGTCTTCTCCCTGATGCTCGCTGACTTCTTCGACACCATGGGCACCATGGTGGCCATCGGCGCCGAGGGCAACCTGCTGGACGAGAAGGGCAACCCGCCGCGTACCCGCGAGATCCTCGTGGTTGACTCCGTGGCCGCCATCGCCGGCGGTATGGGCGGGGTCTCCTCCAACACCTCCTACGTCGAGTCCGCGGCAGGTGTGGGTGAGGGTGCGCGGACCGGTCTGGCCTCCGTGGTCACCGGCCTCGCCTTCCTGGCGAGCATGTTCATCGCGCCGATCGTCTCGATGGTGCCCTATGAGGCAGCGACCCCGGCACTGGTCGTCGTCGGTTTCCTCATGATGACCCAGGTGACGGACATCGACTGGAAGTCGTCTGAGGTGGCCCTGCCGGCCTTCGTCACGATCATCATGATGCCCTTCTCCTACTCCATCACCAACGGCATCGGCGCCGGCTTCGTCGCCTACCTGGTGGTGCAGCTGGCACGTGGCAAGGCCAAGAGCGTCCACCCGCTCATGTGGCTGGCCTGTGTGCTGTTCGTCATCTACTTCACCCTGACCCCGATCAAGGCGATCCTCGGCATCGCCTGACCCGTCAGGCCTACGGACCCCGGCCTCGCTCCACGGTGGAGGGCACCTGCCCTCCCGGTGGCGGCGAGGTCGGGGTTTCGACGTCGTAGCTGCGGCGATACGATGCCCTGCCGCGCTTGCTCGCTCGACGCCGGACACCTGGCCGCCCGACGTCTGCCTACCACGCACGAAACGCCACTTACCGTCACGAAACCGAGGCTTCCGCACGCCGTGTCCGCCACTTTTGAGTCACTGAAGTTCCACAACTACCGGATCTGGTTCTTTGCCGCCCTGGTGGCCAATACCGGTTCATGGATGCAGCGAGTGGCTCAGGACTGGCTGGTGCTGCGGGTCCTGACGGACGACTCCGCCTCGGCCACGGGCATCACCACGGCCCTGCAGTTCCTACCGGCGCTGCTCTTCTCCGCTCATGCCGGTCTGCTCGCGGACCGGGTTGACCAGCGCAAGTTCCTCATCTTCACCCAGTCCGCCATGGGACTGGTCTCCCTGGCCCTGGGCCTGGACGTCATCCTGGGCCGCGCCGAGCTGTGGCACGTCTACCTGGCAGCCTTTGTCTCGGGGGTGGGCGGGGCCTACGACTCCCCGGCCCGGCAGATCTTCGTGGCCCGGATGGTTCCGGGCGACTACCTGTCCAACGCCGTGGGCCTGAACTCGGCCTCCTTCAACGCAGCCAGGCTCATCGGCCCCGCCGTGTCCGGACTGGCGATCGCCTGGGTCGGTCCCGGGTGGGTCTTCATCATCAACGCCCTGACCTTCCTCTTCCCCACCCTGGCGCTGGCCACCATGCGCGTGCGTGAGCTCTACGCCGTGCCGCGTGCCGCGCGTGCCAAGGGGCAGCTGCGTGAGGGGATGGCGTACGTGCTGCGCCGCAGCGACATCGTGGTCATCATCGTGGTCATTTCCGTGGTCTCGATGCTCACCCTCAACTTCCAGGTGACGATGGCCGCCATGGTGCGCAGCGCCTTCAACCTGGAGTCCGACGCCTACGGCAACGTCTCCTCGATCTTCGCCGTGGGCTCCCTGGCCGGTGCACTGTGGGCGGCGCGTCGCAAGGCTCCGCGCGTGCGCACGCTCATCGTGGCGACCTTCTTCCTGGGTCTGTTCACTCTGGTCATGGCTGTGGCTCCGAGCTACCCGCTGTTCGCCCTGTCCTCGATCCCGGTGGGGCTGTGCGTGCTCACGGTGCTCACCAGTGCCAACCAGACGGTGCAGCTGACCACCGACCCGGCGATGCGCGGGCGGGTGATGAGCATCTACATGATGTTCTTCCTGGGGACCACGCCGATCGGCTCCCCGCTCGTCGGGTGGGTCTCGGACCAGTGGGGTCCACGCTCGGCGATTACTCTGGGTGGGGTGGCGGCGGTCCTCATCGCCTGCCTGGCCACCTTCTGGGCGCGGCGTCACTGGCAGGTGGACCTGGCCTACTCCTCCACCCGCCCCTTCCTGAGCACGGTGGGGCCGCGTGAGCGTGCGAGCCTGTCCCATCCCGGCCCGGTGGCCGGTGAGCAGATCGAGGGGGCTGGGGCTGAGCTGGTCGCGGAGGCTGAGGCCCGTGGTGAGCAGGACGACGACGGCGAGGCCCGCCCGGCACGCTGAGTCCGCCGCCGTGGGTGGCAGGCTCGAGCCGGCTGGGCGTGAGCGCGCTGGGCGCGAACGGGGTGGGCGCGGCCTGCGCGCCAAGGGCTTGCCGATATCCTGGGACAGCCTTCGGGCAGACGGTCCCTGTCTGCTTCCAGGCGCTGTCCTCAGGACGTACTTCTTCCCAGGAGGTCTCAGGCATGAGCGAGCTGATCGACACTACCGAGATGTACCTCAAGACCGTTTACGAGCTTGAGGAGGACGGCGTTCTGCCGCTGCGCGCGCGCATCGTGGAGCGCCTGGACCACTCGGGGCCGACCGTCTCCCAGACCGTGGCGCGCATGGAGCGTGACGGCCTGATGAAGGTCGCTGAGGACCGCTTGCTGGAGCTGACCGAGGAGGGCCGCCGTCGGGCCACGGAAGTGATCCGCAAGCACAGGCTTGCCGAAAGACTGCTTCTGGACGTCATCGGTCTCGACAGGCGGCTGGTCCACGAGGAGGCCTGCCGGTGGGAGCACGTGATGAGCGAGCAGGTCGAGGAACGCCTGCTGACGATCCTCGGTGACGTGAGCACGGACCCCTTCGGCAACCCGATTCCTGAGGTGAGGGCCGAGCACCCGCAGCCGGCGGCCGGCGAGGTCAGTGCTGACCGCGCGGTGCGTGCGGACCGCGAGGACGGGGTGGTGGCACGAGTCGGTGAGCCCATTCAGGCTGACGCTGACCTCATCGCCAGCCTGGAGGACGCCGGGATCGTGGCCGGGGCTGAGGTCCGCCTGCGCCCGAGCAGTGGCGGGGTGCGTGTGGTGTGCCGCGAGGGCGAGCCGGTGGTTCTTCCTGACGACCTGGCGCGCCATCTCTTCCTCATTGCCTGAGCGTCGGTCCTCACTGCCGCCGTCGGCGACCGCGGTGTCTCATTGCACGCATTTGCCTGCGGCGGAATCCTTCTCGAGGAGGATCACGTTCGTATAACGTATCCGCTGCGTCCGGGTGTCCGGACGCGAGGAGCCAGGCGGAGCCCAAGCCTGCTGACGTCCGGTTCCTCGATCCATACGACTTCACCAGCAGGCACGGGGGACCCACCGCCGGCCAGGCCGCTACAGGCTGAGCCTCGGGGTGAAGCCCGCCTCGTGCGGGCCGGGCGCCTCCCGCTCGAACCCGACAGCTAACCTCGCAGGCTCCCCAGGAGAGAACTGACGTGACCACACCTGTTCAGGCGCGCCACCGCAAGGCCTCACGGCCGCTGACCCCGCTGAGCGACCTTGCTCCGGCTACCCGCCGTGGCTTCGCCGTCGCCGCCTCCTCTGGCCTGGCGCTGACCATGATCGCCTCTGGCGCCAACGCCGCGGGACAGGATGCTGAGAACCTGCGCAGCTCGGCCGGCACCCTCAAGGTCGGGCTGGTGGCTGAAGCGGAGAGCCTGGCGGCCAGCAACGCCCCGATCAAGGTCTCCGAGCAGGTTGCCGCTGACGACGCTGCGGTGGTCACCGAGGTCGAGACGGTGACGGCCGAGGTCGTCCAGGAGCGCAACGCCGTCGCCACGGGCCAGGGCCTGATCGACTACGGCATGCAGTTCCTTGGCGTTCCTTACGTCTGGGGCGCCTCCAGCCCGACCGCGTTCGACTGCTCCGGCTTCGTCTCCTACGTCTACGCCTCGATCGGTGTGTCGATCCCGCACCAGTCCAGTGCGATCCGCAACATGGCGGGGGCGAGCGTCGTCTCGGCCTCCGAGGCCCAGGCTGGCGACATCATGTGGTGGCCAGGCCACGTGGGGCTCTACGCCGGTGACGGGATGGTCCTGGAGTCCGTGCCGGGCGGAGTGACCTACCGCGCCGTGTGGGGCAGCCCGACCTACCTGCGGGTGCTCTAAGCCACCCGGCGTGCAGGGCTGCGGGCCTGCGGCCTGTCTCACCCTGCGGCACTACCTGTGACGAGAGCCGTCTCCTCCGTGCGGAGGAGACGGCTCGGTCATGCGAGGTATCGACAGATAAGTGGTGGGCATCACGTCGATGTGCGTTATCTGGTCGTGACATAATGGGCGCGCTCCGGTAGCGTCTCCATCGTTACCCGGTTGAGACCGGGGACGCCCTCATCGCGGGGCCCAGTCCTGCCGCCCGCGTTGAGGCCCATGACCATGATGGCAGGAACGGGGGAACCAGTTCTGGTCTCGGTGACGAGGCCTTGGGGTGAAGTCCGCGCAGCGGACCGAGCGTCTCCAGCTCGAACCCGACAGCTCACCTCGTCGGCACACAGGAGAATCAACCCACATGACCACTAGCACCTCGGCCCGTCACCGCAAGGCGGCACGACCCCTGACCCCGATCGCGACCGTCGCTCCGGCTGCTCGTCGCGGCATGGCGGTGGCGGCGTCCTCCGGTCTGGCCCTGACCATGCTTGCCTCCGGTGCTAACGCCGCCGGTGCGACCGAGGCCTCGGCCTCGGCTGGTTCCCTCGAGGCTGCGGGTGTCGGCGCGATCGCTGCTCAGGCTCGTGACGCCCTGGCGACCAACGAGGTCATCACTGCTGGCGAGGTCGCCACCCTGGCAGACGTTGAGGCCGTTGCCGAGGTCTCCGTCGCCGCTCCGCAGGCTCCGGCTGCTGAGGCTGAGACCGAGGCGACCACCACGCAGGAGACGGCTGAGGCTGCCGCTCCCGCTGTTGCCGTGGCTGCTCCCGAGAACGCCTCGGCCTCCTCGATCGTCGCGATCGCCCTGCAGTACCAGGGCGTGCCCTACGTCTCCGGCGGCACGACGCCGGCGGGCTGGGACTGCTCCGGGTTCGTCCAGTACGTCTACGCCCAGGCCGGTATCTCCCTGCCTCGTACCTCCTACGCCCAGGGCGCCGCGGGCACGCTCGTCTCGGCTGCCGAGGCTCAGCCTGGCGACATCGTCTACTACGGCCACCACGTGGGCATCTACGTGGGCAACGGCATGATGATCGACGCCGGTACCCCCTCCACCGGCACGGTCTACCGCGCCGTCTACGGCTCGCCGATCGGCTACGTCCGCATCGGCTGAGGCTCTCGCCTAGCGCGCTGATCTCCTTCGTGACGACGGCGCCCCGTCAGCCTGCCAGGCAGGCTGACGGGGCGCCGTCGTCGCTTCGCGGCACGCGCAGTGGTTTGGACCACATGGCACATCGGGGTGACAATGAGACCAGTCGGTTTCCCGACACCCGAAGAAAGGGGCAGAACCCATGGCCGAAGACAGAGTCGTCCTCGTCGGAGTGGATGGATCACCTGAGTCGCTGGGAGCGGTGGACTGGGCAGTCGCCCGTGCCGCCCGCGAGGGATGGCGCGTCCACATCCTGTGTGCCTACTCGCTGCCATCCTTCACGACGGCGTCGCTGGACGGCGGTTACGCGGCTCTCGATGACACCGCGATCCGCTCCGGCGCCCAGGCGGTCGTTGATGAGGCAGTCAGCCGCGTTCAGGGACGTGGCGTGACCGTGACCAGCTCGCTGGAGACCGGAGACCCCGCCGGGGTCCTGGTGGACCTGTCCAGCGAGGCTGTCTTGTCCGTCGTTGGTACGCGTGGTGGCGGCGGATTCGCCGACCGTCTGCTGGGCACGGTCTCCTCGGCGCTGCCGGCACACGCCCACTGCCCGACGGTCGTCGTCCCGCGCCACACCGAGGGCGCGGAGTACACGCCGGTCAAGCGCATCGTCGTCGGCGTCGACGGCTCGGACTCGGCCCGCAAGGCCCTCAAGTGCGCCGTCGTGGAGGCTGAGGCCTGGGGCGCGGAGCTGACGGCAGTAGCTGCGGTGCCGATGGCCTCGGGAGCGGGAGCCCTAGCCTGGCTGCCTGCCGCCGTGGACCGCGATCAGGTCTTGGCGGACGTGCGCAGTGGTCTGGACCGGGCTGTTGCCGAGGCGGTCGAGGGCCACCCGGGCGTCACGGTGCGTCGCCACGCCCTGGACGGCAACGCCGCCCAGCTCATGAGCGAGTTCTCGACGGCGGTCGACCTCGTTGTCGTCGGCTCGCGTGGACGCGGTGGCTTCTCCGGGCTGCTGCTGGGCTCGACCAGCCAGGGCGTGCTCTCGCACGCTGCGTGCCCGGTCATGGTGGTGCCCTCGCGTACCCGGGACGACCACTTTGAGGTCGCGCGCAACGCCGGTACGCCGTGGGGTCGCGCCTAAAGAAACAGGCCTGACCTGCGTGGTGCCCGGGGACGCGGTTCCCGGGCACCACGTGCGTCCTGGTAGGGTGGGGACCCGCAAGCCCTCGTAGCTCAGGGGATAGAGCACCGCTCTCCTAAAGCGGGTGTCGATGGTTCGAATCCATTCGGGGGCACGACTAAACCCTCGTATCTCAAGGAAAAGCACTTCTTGAGAGCGAGGGTTGCTGCGTGCCGGAGCGCTGAATGAGGCGTTTATCGGTCCGTTTTGCCGGGGAGTCGCCCTCGACGGACGCGGTGGTGCCGTTATGTTGGTGATATGACGCCTTCACTCTTCTCATTCGGCCGTAACCGTCGCAAGACGCAGGCCCGTGCGGCAGAGCAGAAGGACGTCGGTGGCTCCAGCAGGCCGGTCGAGACCGACGAGGCTGCGGCCCCGACGCATGAGGCCGCGCCGCACGAGGACGCCATGCAGGAGGACCGTGCTGGCCAGGCGCAGGAGCGCACTGACCAGCCGGTGCCTGGCGGCGAGGACGGCGTGCCTGGCCCTGCGCAGCGCCCGCTTTCCGAGCTCTCTGCGCCCACGAGCCACGCCCACCCCTCCGGGCGGCCCGGTGAGGCGGTCCTGGAGGAGGCCCTTGCGCGCTGGCGTGAGGAGCTGGTGGACCTGGGCGGGGTAGCAAGCCTGGATGACATCACGCTCCTGGAGGGAGTCGTTGACCTCACGGCCGCCCACCCCTCGGGCCTGGCGCAGCTCTACGCCGGCCGCCCCACCCACCTGTCCAGCCTCGTGCGTGAGCGCAGCGCCCTCGGTGTGGCGCGCCAGTCCCTGCGCGAGGTCGCCGGGCGCACTGATCTTCTGGCCCGCCAGTTCGGTGTCGCGCCGGTCTACCTGGCGCTCGGGGTGGCCTCCTGGAGCGAGGCAGTGCCGACCACGGATGCTGATGATCCTGGGCTGGCCGAGCAGGCCGAGCCCCTTGACGTGGCCGAGCCGGCTGAGAGCGCCGGCGACCAGGGGGAGCAGGCGCAGGCCGTGGCAGCGGGCCTGACTCGCACCATCAACGCCCCGGTCCTGTTGCGGCCGGTGCGCCTGGCCTCCACCGGCGGCGACGCCGCCCTGACCCTCGGGCCCTCGATCGAGGTCAACCCCGTGGTCACCCGTGCGCTGCGTTCGGCTGGGTGCCGGACCGACGTCGACGCCGTTGCCCGCGCCTCGCTGTCCGAGCTCGGTTTCACCCCACGCGCCGCGCTCACGCGGCTGGGCTCCCTCGGACGCCAGTTCCTGCCGGACTTTGAGATCCATGAGCGGCTCGTCGTCGGCGCCTTCGTGCACCCCGGCCAGGCCCTGGTGGAGGACTTTGACGCCACCATCGAGCGGGCCCGGGCCTCAGCCCTGGTGGCGGCGCTGGCCGGGGACCCTGACGCGCAGGCCGCCCTGGCCCTGCCGCTGGAGCAGGCCGACGGCGTGGACCGGGACCCGGCACTGGAGCGCGGTGTCGGCGACCTGGACGTGGCTCAGCTCGATGCCGTCGAGGCTGTGAGCACCGGAGCCTCCCTCCTCCTGGACGCCCCGCCCGGCTCCGACGTGGTTGACACGCTGGCCGCCGTGCTCGCGGACGCCGCTGCCTCCGGACGCACGGTCCTGCACGTGCCGGCCACCGGAGCGGACGGGCACGCCGTGGCGCAGGTACTGCGCGAGCAGGGGCTGGGGGACCTCGTCGTCGATCTGACCGAGGACGCCGGATGGCGGCTGCACGCCGCGCAGTCCATCAAGAACTCCCTCGGCGTGGAGCCCCCGGTACTGGACGTGACCGGGATCCTTGGCCTGCGTGAGCGGCTGGGCGAGGTGCGTGAGCGCCTGACCTCCTCGCTGGAGGCACTCCATGTGCCCCGCCAGCCGTGGGGGGTCTCCGCCTACGAGGCGCTGCAGCACCTGGCTGAGTTCACCACCGGTCGCTCCCGCAGCCGCACCGGGGCACGCGTGGAGTGGGGGATGCTGGAACGCCTGGATGAGGAGGGCCTGGACCAGGCCCGCACGCTCCTTCACCGTGCTCACGCCCTGGAGCTGCTGACGCCTAGCACGGCGAGCTCGGCCTGGAACGGCGTCACGGTGGCTGACATCGACCAGGCCACTGACGCTCTGAGCCGGCTTGCCGAGCTTGCTGACGAGCTGCTGCCGGCCATCGAGAAGGACGCTCCCCTGGTGGCCGAGCAGTGCGGCCTTTCCCGGGCGCTGACCCTGACGCAGTGGTGCGCCCAGCTGGAGCTGCTCGACGGGCTGCGCGACTCCCTGGACGTCTTTGTCCCCGCCGTCTTCGAGCGTTCGGCAGCGGATATGGTCATTGCGACGGCGACCCGCCAGTGGCGTGAGGAGCGCTCCATCGAGATGTCGGGAGCCACTCGCCGCCGCTTCATCAAGCAGGCCAAGGACCTGGTGCGCCCTGGCCGCCCGGTGGAGGACCTCCACGCTGAGCTGGTCAAGGTCCAGCACCGTCGCGAGGCCTGGCGCTTGTACGAGCCCACGAGCGGCTGGCCGGAGCTTCCTGCAGGTCTGGACGGCATGCAGGCCACGGCCAGGCGGGCCAAGCAGGCTGTGGAGGAGCTGCAGCCCATGCTTGCCACGGCCGACGACGTCCCGGACCTGATGGGTCTGGCCCTGCCCCTGCTCCTCGGGCGCGTGCGGGCCCTGGCGGACGACGACGTCACGGCGCAGAAGCTCCCGGAGATCAACCGGGTCATGGGTCAGCTCGGCGAGCTCGGCCTGGGCGAGCTCGTGGCCGATCTCGCCTCGCGCGGCGTGGACGAGCAGGACCTGGACACTGAGCTGGAGTACTGCTGGTGGACCTCGCTGCTGGCGCATCTGCTGGGCACGGATCCTGACCTTGCCGGGCTCGACTCGGGAGTGCTGGCCGAGCGTCAGGCCCGTCTGCGCGAGCTGGACGCCGAGCAGTCGGCGTCCCTGGCCGGGCCGGTGGCCCAGGCCTACGCCCGTCGGGTGCGCTCAGCGGTCGAGGCGGACAAGGAAGCCGCCCGGGCGCTGTACGTGGCGCTCTCGCGTGACGACGGCGTGCCGCTGCGGGAGATCCTGGCGGAGCACCCGCTGGCGATGGTGGTCAAGCCGGTGTGGATCGTCCCGCCCACGCTGGTCCCGCAGGTCCTCGATCCTCAGGCCCTGGTGGGCCTGGCAGTCCTCGACGCCAGCGCCCATATGCCGGTGTGCCAGGTGCTGCCGGCCTTCGTCAGGGCCGAGCAGGTGATCGTGGTCGGTGATCCCCGGCGTGAGCCCACGGGCCTGGCGGCCGAGCTGGGA
The DNA here is from genome assembly GCF_002861525.1 of Actinomyces urogenitalis. Classification (NCBI taxonomy): domain Bacteria; kingdom Bacillati; phylum Actinomycetota; class Actinomycetes; order Actinomycetales; family Actinomycetaceae; genus Actinomyces; species Actinomyces urogenitalis. The sequence goes on from NZ_PKHA01000007.1 coordinate 128,126, forward strand.
TCGCTGCTGCCCTCGGTCACGCTACCGACCACGCGCAACAGCCTGGACGCCCAGATCGCCTCCTTCCTGGCCACCCACGGCTACGACGACGTCGTGGAGGCGATCCCCTCGCCCCCAGGCTCGGCCCCGCTCAGCCTGGAGCTGGTGGACGGGCGTGGAATGCCGGCCCCTGGCCAGACGGCTGTGGAGTCGGTGCCGGCCGAGGTGGACCGCGTGGTGGACCTCGTGATCGACCACGCCCTGGCCCACCCCGAGCAGTCGCTGGGAGTGGTGGCCCTCAACGCCAGGCACGCCGAGCAGATTCGGCGCGCGACCACTGCGGCCGTGGTCGGCTCCCCGGCGCTGGAGGAGTTCTTCGCCGGTGGGATCGCCGAGCCCTTCGTGGTGGTGGACCTGTCCGAGGCGCGCTCACTGCGCCGTGACCACGTCATCCTCAGTGTGGGCTACGCCAAGACCCCGCATGGGCGGACGATCCACAGCTTCGGCGCTGTGTCCGAGCCGAGCGGGATGGTGAGCCTGGTGGAGGCGCTGTGCGCCTCGCGCGGGACCACTCAGGTGGTCTCCTGCCTCGCGCCGCAGGACATTGACCCGGAGCGTCTGCACGCCCCTGGGGCGCAGCTGCTCTACCAGCTCCTCGTGCGGGCCGCTGGCCTGGCGCAGGATGACGCCCAGGGAAGCCAGGAGTACCCCGATCCGTTGCTGGTGGACCTTGCTGAGCGTCTGTGGCGCAAGGGTCTGACGGTGGTACCTCGTTACGGCCTGGAGGGCGGCACGCGGATCCCGCTGGCGATCGGGCACCCGGACTATCCCGGTGAGCTCTTCGTCGCGGTGCTGACCGACGACGCCGACTATGTGGCGCAGAAGAGCCTGCGACGTCGTGACCGCCACTGGGTGGAGCGCCTGCGGCGTCGCGGGTGGCGGGTCTACACGGCCTTCTCTGTCTCGGTCTTTGTTGACCCGGAGGCTGAGGCCACCGCGATCGAGGACGAGGTGCTCGAGGTGCTTCGTGAGCGCGAGGCGGAGCGGGAGCGCTCCGAGCAGGTGGCGGCTGCGCCTCCGGCCGAGCTTGACATGGACGGCAGTGAGGAGACCGAGCCTGGCGAGGCCGAGCAGGAGGAGCGTGAGCCGGTGCGAGGGCTGCGGCCTCCGATCGCGCAAGGTTTGCCGCTACAGGCCTACTCTGACGATCAGCTGGATGATCTCGTGGCCTGGATCCGCTCCGACGGCGTCGAGCGCAGTGTTGAGGCCGAGGTCGAGGAGCTGCGTGCCACCCTGGCCCTGCTGCGTCGAGGCTCTGGCGTGGACGCGGTGCTCACCCACGCGGTTACGCGTTCGCGCGCCCAGGCCGATGACTGAGTCCGGGCGCTACGGCAGGCGCCGTCGCAGGGTAGTGGCCCTCTCCCAGGCGGACCAGGCGCGGGTAGCGCGTGGTGAGCTGCCTGAGGCTGCCGCTGAGGAGGAACGGCGTCGTCACGTGGACGCGCTCACGGACGCCCTCTCGCGTGCTGATGGTGCGGGCGATCATGCTAACGACGCTCGCCTGCTGCGTGACGTTCCCCCGCACTGGGGGTGAGCGGCGCCGGACGCCGCCTGCGCCAGCGCGGGTCCGCCTAGGAGACGGAGATGACGGTGCCCCCGCGACGATGGTGGTCGTCGCGGGGGCACCGTCCGTGAGCAGCGGCCCAGTGGCCGCCGGGCTCACTTCTTGTCGGCGAGCAGGTCGCGGATCTGGACGAGCAGCTCGGTCTCGGAGGGAGCCGGGACCTCGTCCGCGGCCTCGATCTCCTGGGCCTTGCGGGTGCGCTCCTTGAGCTTGTTCATCGGCAGGACCACGCAGAAGTAGATCGCGGCGGCCACCAGCAGGAAGTTGATTCCGGCGGTGATGATCGTGCCGGGCTGGATCGGGTCGGAGCCGTTGATCGAGAACTGGCCGACCGAGTTGAAGTTCGGCGAGCCGACCAGGGCGCCGATGATGTTGAGGAGGACCTTGGTGAGAGCCTCGACGATCGGGGCGAAAGCGCCGCCGATGATGACGGCGACGGCCAGGTCAATGACGTTGCCCTGGGCAATGAAGTCGCGGAAGCCCTTCAGCATGAGGGAGGCCTTTCGATGATCACGCCACCGTCAGGCGGCGTGGAAGTGTCTGGGTGACAGCGCCGTGGCAAGTGCCGTGCGGGCTGTGGGACTGAACTCAGGGACTGAGCACGATCCCGAGCGCGCCATGGGTGGCGGCTCCTACTACCAGGCTAGCCGTGCTGGCGGGAACGGCAAGAGTAATAAGTGGGACTGTGGCCCCACTGCTCCATCGATCACTGTTTCCTTCATGTTGCGTGAGCAGGACCCGCGCACCATCGCAGATGACCGTGGGTACCTCGGCGCCTGCGCCATCGCCTGCCTGCGGCGCCTCCGCCACGAGGTCGACGACGGCGCCGGGCCTGGCAAGCTCAGCGCCCACCTCCACCGGCACCTGGACCACGCGTTCGTGCGGCAGGAGGTCGGAGGTCAGCGACTGGCTGGTCATCGACGTCGTCAGCACCGTGCCCTCCTCCAAGGTGACGGCGGCGCGAGTCCCAACGACCTCGCCGTCGGCCAGCCCGGTGCGTGGCAGAGCGGCGACGGGCAGCTCGCGGCGGGCCAGGTCAGCGTCCTGGAGGACCTCACCGGCCACCACCTGGCGTGTGGTCACGATGACCTGCGCGACCTCACCCGGGCCAGGGCGCAGGAGCGTGAGCGTGACCAGCGCGGCGGCCCCGACGCACAGACCGACCACGAGGTGGCGCCAGCGCCACAGGAGGACGGAGGGGACAGGTCGTGGTGCGCGCTCCAGGGCGCGGTGACGGAGTGGAGTCATAGATCCAGGGTGGAGTGACGCCGTCGCTGGGCACCAGCAGGCCTGGTGAGTCCTGTGGAGGAGGGTGTCACGGCGCGTGCCTGTGGAGCCCGAGCGCTCGCGGCACCCGGTGGGTGCAGCGGCAGGCCCTCCCAGGTGAGGGCGGGCCGCGCGGGCAGGAGAGGCGAGCTGCGCCGTCGTCAGTGGGAGCCGGCCTGGAAGGCAGAGCCTTCGAGGAGGAACCACTGCTCGGGGGTGATGACGGCGTCGACCAGCTCGTCGTGAGACTCGGTGGGCAGGGGGCCGGTGACCAGCTCGTCGGAGTGGACCATGGCAAAGACCTGCACGCCCTGGGCCCGCAGTGGGAGCATCCGGTCGTACCAGCCGCCGCCCTGGCCCAGGCGCCGCCCGGCGCGGTCGACGGCGAGCGCAGGGATGATGAGGGCCTCGACCTTGCTGATCTCCTCAGGGGGCAGAGCCTGGCCGCTGGGCTCGGGAGGACGCCCTGGCGCGCGCTCGGCCAGGTCTGCCGAACCCTTGAAGTAGCCCCAGGAGCGTGCCAGGTGCGGGCCGAGGACGGGCAGGAGCACGCGCGTGCCCTGCTCGTACAGGCGGTCCAGCAGCAGGCGGGTGCACGGCTCGTGGGAGACCGAGACGTAGGCGGCCACCGAGCTCAGGGAGCCCACGGCCTCCAGCGCATGCTCGGTCAGGGCCTCGCACACGGCGTCGTGCCCGTGCTCGGGGTGACGGTGGTGCTGCCGCCGGTCGCGTCGCAGCAGACTGCGCAGTCCGTCCTTCGCGTCATCGACCTCCTGTCCCTCGGTGGTGGGGAGGTCACGCGCGTCGCAGCTCATGGCCCTATCCTCGCAGGTCCTGCGTGGCGGGCCGAACGGACATGCCCATCGGCTGGCCGCGGGCATGGTGCGCAGGCCTGCCGGGTACGCTGAGCGCTGTGGGGCGTCTTTGCCCACTACCGGTTGTCACACGGAGGCCATGATGAGAACGGTCGCGGAGCACCTGGCTGCCTGCCTGGATATCGCACAGGCGGCTGCGCCGCTCGACGTCGTCCTGCTTGACGCGGTGGGATGCGTCCTGGCCGAGGACGTGGTCGCGGACCTGGACCTGCCGGCGGTGGACCTGGCTGGTATCGATGGTTACGCGGTGGCCGTGGCGGATCTGGCCGGCGCCTCGGTCACGAGCGCAGTGACTCTGGAGGTCATGGACGCGGTGCGGGCGGGGGATATGCGGCCCACTCGGCTGGTGCCGGGCACGGCGATCCTCATCGACTCTGGTGCGCCCTTGCCGCTGGGGGCGGACGCCGTCGTGGCCTGGCAGGACACGGACCGCGGGACCTCGCGGGTCCAGGTGCGAGCTCAGGTCGAGGCCGGTGCCAATGTGCGTCAGCGCGCGGATGACGTGCGCGCTGGTGAGACGGTTCTGACCGAGGGTACGAGGATCTCGGCGCGGCACGTCGCTCTGGCGGCCGGGCTCGGGCGTCACCGCCTCAAGGTGCACCCCGCCCCGCGTGTGGTCATCGTGTCGATCGGTGACGAGATCGTGGAGCCGGGTGCGGCTCGTGAGCCCGGGGACGTCTTTGACGCCAACGGCCACGCTCTGGCCTCGGCCGTGGCAGACGCCGGAGGCCAGGCCTTCCGGGTGGCGGCAGTGCCGGACGAGCTGCGAGCGCTGAGCGAGACGATTGAGGACCAGCTGGTGCGTGCCGACGTCCTCATCACCACCGGAGGCTTGTCCGTGGGGCAGGGAGATACGGTCAAGGAGGTCCTGGCACCTCTGGGCTCAGTGCGTTTTGACGCCGTCGCCATGTCCCCGGGCCGACAGCTGGGTGTGGGCACCGTGGACGGCACCCCGATCTTCTGCCTGCCAGGAGACCCGGTGAGCGCGCAGATCGCCTTTGAGACCTTTGTCCGCCCGGTGCTGCGGCAGATCGCGGGGCGATCCTCCCTGCACCGCTCCTCCTTGCCCGCCAAGGTCGCTACCGGCTGGCACTCTCCGGCTCATCAGCGCCAGTTCGTGCCGGTCCACCTCAGTGGCTCGCCGAGCAAGGGGTACGTTGCTGAGCCGACGGTGCAGCCGGGCCGAGCCCAGCTGTCCGGACTGGCACGGGCCAACGCTATCGCGGTGGTGCCTGAGGAGACTCGGACGGTCGTGGCAGGGGACCTGCTGCACTGCCTCCTGCTTGACGCCTGAGTGCGAGACCAGGAACGAAGACGAGGACTCCTGACCGGACCAGGCTCTGTCGGCGACCGTGCCGTGCGGGGCGTGTGGGGCCTGTGTGACTGGCGTGATTCAGCTGTTGGGCACGTCCACTGTGACTGGCCGCTAGGTGTCCTCAACACGCCGTGTTCCTGCCGCCCCACGTGCGGTGGCCCGCATACGGTAGGCGCGTGGGAATCGAGATCTGGGCACTGATAGCGCTCGTCGCGGTTCTCGCCGTGTACCTGCTCCCGATACTGGTCGGACGCCGGGAGGTCCTGGGACACTCGCGGGTTGAGGATCGTTACTCCTCACAGCTACGGCTCCTGGCCGTGGGACCGCAGTCTCAGGCCGGAGGTGAGACCTGCCCCGAGGGTGGACACGCAGAGATCTTTCGACGACGACCGGAGGTCAGGGCGATGAACAGGCCTGCAGTCAGGAACGTGCGAGCCCTGCGCACTGAACGGGAGCTGGTGCGAGCCAAGAAGGCGCACGCACAGGCGCGAGAGCGCCGGCGAGCCGCGGCCTCACACCGGTCCGTTGTTGCCTGTGCCCTGGTGGGGGTGCTGCTCGGTGTGGGAGTCGTCGCGGCGCTGACGGTCCTGCCCTGGTGGCCCGCGCTGGTGCCAGGCGCGCTCCTGGCAGTGTCCATGGCGGCCGGACGCCGCGCTGCCCTGGCGGGGCAGGATGCCGAGCGCCGTGAGCGGCGTCGGATCGCGGAGCTGGAAGCTGAGCTGGAGCGCCTGGCCGGGCAGTCTTCGACGCAGGCGAAGGCCTTGGCGAGCTCGCAGAAGGTTGCTCAGGCAGAGGTGACCGCGTTGGCAGCCTCGGACAGTGCCGCTCTGACCGAGGTGGCTGATGAGGTACCGCCGGTCGCAGCTACCGCCACGGCGACTGCTGGCCGCGAGGAGCCGACGGCGGGCGAGTCTGCCCCGGTTCAGGCGGCGCGGGAGAGCGCCGTGGCGCTAAAGATCATGGCGACGCGGCCGGCTGCTCCGGTGGAGGAAACCGAGTCGAAGCCTGCCGCGGCCGCGCGCGAGGCCTCGACCCAGACACCGCCGCAGGGTTGGCACCCTGTGAAGGTGCCGGCGCCGACCTACACGCTGGTCGCTACGGCGCCCAGGCGTCGCGTGGAAGAGCTGGAGGAGACGGCTGCGCCGTCCGCGCCGGTGCCGATGCGGCCGAAGGCTGTGCGGAGCCTCGCCACCCGTGAGGTGGGGGAAGAGCTGCGTCAACCGATCGACCTGGATGCCATTCTCCAGCGCCGTCGCGCTGCGGGGGCCTGATCGATCAGATGTGGCAGCGACGCGGCTGGCAGCGACCGTGGCTCGCCTCACGGTATCTCAGGTTGCGGGTCTGGGCCCCGACGGTGCTACGATCGTCGGGCACCTGGGGCTATGGCGCAGTTGGTAGCGCGTCTCGTTCGCAATGAGAAGGTCGGGGGTTCGAATCCCCCTAGCTCCACCACTAGGACGTTCATTTTGATACGAAGTGAACGTCCTGTTTTTTATGCCATAAAACGTGGCGTTTCACCCTGTCGGGGTAGCTTCATGGGTTTCGGAAGTCTTCCTGGTTAGGTATTTGACTTATCGCTGGCTCGGCACAGTTTGTCAGATTTCCGGTAGCCTGGAAGGCTCCGAGAAGTAAGCTACAAGAAATATGTCCATCCGCCAAAAGCGTGCGAGTCGCTAAAACTTTGCGGTTTCACAGGATAGATCTATAACCTAGAGCGATCGTGGAGTAACTGTCCGAAGCCAGAGCTTCTAAATTAAGCAGTAAAAGTTTGTCACGTTTTTCGTAGACGTTCATTTCAAATCACCATTAATGGATGATTTGATTACCAAAAACAATTACTTACGTATAGCGATTGCTATACCTATCAATATGTGTAATGGAATTCTAGCTAATTTACTATATTTGTTTGCCTATATGGGCTCTTCAGAGTTGAGTGTGGGCGCGCCGGTGATGGGGGGTAGCTGGGGATAGGCGTCGAGGTCCTTGATGATGAGCGGACTTCTACGCCCGCTGATCTCAAGGACCTCGACGATGCCCGATCATCGTTGTGCATGCCCTGACGCGCTCGATCGCTGCGACCGGTGTGACTTCCTTCTGGACTTCCTGGGCCTTCATCTGGTGGCCGTCTCGAAGGCCCGGGCGGGACTGGTGCTCGAGGTGGAGTCCTGCGATCCAGTGGCCGGATGCCCCGGCTGCGGGGTTATCGCCACCGGTGACGGTCGGGTGGGGGTCGAGGTGATCGATGCTCCGTGGGTGGGCCGTCCGGTGCGGATCCGGTGGCGTAAGCGTCGCTGGATCTGTCTCGAGGGCGTCTGCGCGGTGACGACCTTCGTCGAGCAATCCGCAGGTCTGCGCTCCACGGGGCCTGCTA
>NZ_PKHA01000008.1:0-113572 GCF_002861525.1 Actinomyces urogenitalis
ACGGGGATGGGGCGGCGTGCGGGGGGGGGTGGTGCGTGCGATGTCGGTGCGATGGGCTTTTGGTGCGTGGGGGGGGTGTGACGTGCGGGGGTGGTGCGATGGGCTTTTGGTGCGTGGGTTGGGTGATTGGTGCGTGCTTTGGTGAATGTGACGGTCTCTGGGGGAGCGCTAGGGCACGCACCAATTGAGGGTGCACGCACGCTTCGGGGGAAGCGCGTACCAATGGGGCTCGGGCCTGGTGGGGGAGTACGCGCCTATGGGTGGAGGCACGCCGGCATCGAGGAAGCACGTTCCAGTGGGGCTGCGGCCCGGGTGGGGATGTACTCCGCCACGGCAGAAGCGCGCCGCCCAGGGTGGCTGGGCGGGCCGCGAAAGACTATTGGTACGGCCGGGGTGCATGGGGTCCGGCCGCGAACGGGAGGGTAGTATGCGCGGATGTGGTGCGAATCGCAAGGGTCGGTACCGCGCAGGCGTAGATGTCGGTGTTAGGGGCGTGTACGCTAGCGCTTTGCGTGCATTGTGTGTAGTGACGCTCGTAGCGCCGTCGGACGGACGGTCCCCTGGCTGGGGAACCGGTACCGCTCCGCTGGTCTGGGGCTCCCACCGTGCGCAGTGTACGCAGAGTGATCCCCGAGATGAGGGAAGGATCCCCTTTGGCTGCCTCGCGCACCTCTGCACCAACTGCCGCTGACATTGCCGCGCGTACCGCGTCGCGTCGCATCAACTTCGCGAAGATCGCCGAGCCTATGCAGGCTCCGAACCTTCTCGCCCTGCAGACCGAGAGCTTTGACTGGCTCGTCGGCAACGAGAAGTGGCGCGCCCGCGTGGACGCTGCGAACTCGGCTCGGCCTGGCTCGCTGCCCGAGACCTCGGGTCTGGAGGAGATCTTCGAGGAGATCTCCCCGATCGAGGACTTCGGCGAGACCATGGCGCTGTCCTTCCACGACCACCGCTTCGAGGAGCCGAAGTACACGGCCGAGGAGTGCCAGGAGAAGGACCTGACCTACTCCGCGCCCCTGTACGTGGTGGCCGACTTCGAGAACTTCCAGACCGGTGAGATCAAGTCCCAGACGGTCTTCATGGGCGACTTCCCGCTCATGACGGACAAGGGCACCTTCATCGTCAACGGCTCCGAGCGCGTCGTCGTCTCGCAGCTCGTGCGCTCGCCTGGTGTGTACTTCGAGCGCACCACCGAGAAGGCCTCGGACAAGTACGTCTACAACGTCAAGTTCATTCCCTCTCGCGGCGCCTGGCTGGAGTTCGAGGTCGACAAGAACGACCACGTCGCCGTGCGTATCGACCGCAAGCGCAAGCAGGACATCACGGTCTTCCTCCTGGCCCTGGGCATGGACGAGTCCGAGATCCGCGAGGAGTTCAAGGCCTACCCGGCTCTGACCTCCGCCCTGGACGAGGACCGTAAGGTCACCAACCAGGACGAGGCGCTGCTGGATATCTACAAGAAGATCCGTCCCGGTGAGCCGCCGAGCGTCGAGGCCGGCCGCACCCTGCTGGAGAACTTCTACTTCAACGCTAAGCGTTACGACCTGGCCAAGGTCGGTCGCTACAAGATCAACAAGAAGCTGGGCCTGGCCGCGGACCTGGCGGACTCGGTGCTGCGCATCGAGGACATCGTCGCCGCGATCAAGTACCTGCTTGCCCTGCACGCCGGTGCCGAGACCGTTGAGGGCGTCAAGGACGGCGAGATCGTGGACATCGCGGTCGAGTTCGACGACATCGACCACCTCGGTAACCGTCGCATCCGCGCTGTCGGTGAGCTTATCCAGTCTCAGGTGCGTACTGGTATGAGCCGCATGGAGCGTCAGGTGCGTGAGCGCATGACGACCCAGGACGTCGAGGCCATCACGCCCAACACCCTCATCAACATCCGGCCCGTGACCGCCGCGATCAAGGAGTTCTTCGGGACCTCCCAGCTCTCGCAGTTCATGGACCAGAACAACCCGCTGGCCGGTCTGACGCACAAGCGTCGTCTGTCCGCCCTGGGCCCGGGTGGTCTGTCGCGCGAGCGCGCCTCCATGGAGGTGCGTGACGTCCACACCTCGCACTACGGCCGCATGTGCCCCATCGAGTCCCCTGAGGGCCCGAACATCGGTCTGATCGGATCGCTGGCGACCTTCGCCCGCATCAACCCCTTCGGCTTCGTTGAGACCCCGTACCGCGTGGTCAAGAATGGCCAGGTCACCGACGAGACCCACTACCTCACGGCTGACGACGAGGACCGGCACATCATCGCCCAGGCCAACGTCGAGCTGACCGAGGACGGGCACTTCGCTGAGTCCCACGTCCTGTGCCGTGTCACCGGAGGTGAGCCAGCGCTGGTTCCGGCCGGAGACGTCGACCTCATGGACGTCTCCCCGCGCCAGATGGTGTCGGTGGGTACCTCCCTCATTCCGTTCCTGGAGCACGACGACGCCAACCGCGCCCTCATGGGTGCCAACATGCAGCGTCAGGCCGTGCCGCTCATCCGTCCCGATGCCCCGCTGGTGGGTACCGGTATGGAGCGCCGCACCGCCGTCGACGCCGGTGACGTGCTCGTGGCCTCCAAGCCCGGTGTCGTCACCGAGGTCTGCGCCGACTTCGTGCGCGTGGCCAACGACGACGGCTCCGAGACGGTCTACAAGGTCGCCAAGTTCCGCCGCTCCAACCAGGGCAACTGCTACAACCAGCGCGTCGTGGCCACCGAGGGTGAGCACGTCGAGGCTGGCTCGGTCCTGGCCGACGGTCCGGCCACCGAGGGCGGAGACCTGGCTCTGGGTCAGAACCTCCTGGTTGCCTTCATGACCTGGGAGGGTCTGAACTACGAGGACGCCATCATCGTGTCCCAGCGTGTGGTCTCCGAGGACCTGCTGACCTCGATCCACATCGAGGAGCACGAGGTTGACGCCCGTGACACCAAGCTCGGCGCCGAGGAGATCACCCGCGACATCCCCAACGTCAGCGAGGAGACGCTGGCCAACCTCGACGAGCGCGGCATCATCCGCATCGGCGCTGAGGTCCGCAGCGGGGACATCCTGGTTGGCAAGGTCACCCCGAAGGGTGAGACCGAGCTGACCAGCGAGGAGCGCCTCCTGCGCGCGATCTTCGGTGAGAAGGCTCGCGAGGTGCGCGACACCTCCCTGCGTGTGCCCCACGGCGAGTACGGCATCGTCACCGGTGTGCGTGAGTTCGACGCCTCCAACGAGGACGCCGAGCTGCCCGCCGGCGTCAACCACATGGTGCGTGTCTACATTGCCCAGCGCCGCAAGATCACCGTGGGTGACAAGCTCTCGGGCCGTCACGGCAACAAGGGTGTGATCTCCAAGATCAACCCGATCGAGGACATGCCCTTCCTAGCCGACGGAACCCCGGTCGACGTCATCCTCAACCCGCTGGGTGTGCCCAGCCGTATGAACGTCGGTCAGGTCCTGGAGCTCCACCTGGGCTGGGTGGCCTCGCGCGGGTGGGACGCCACGGCGGCCCGTAAGGCCGGCGAGGAGTGGGCCGTGCGCCTGCCCGCCAACGGCGTCAAGGCTGAGCCCCGCACCCCGGTGGCGACCCCGGTCTTCGACGGTGTGCGTGACGACGAGCTCATGGGTCTGCTCTCCTCGACCCTGCCCAACCGCGACGGCATGCAGCTCATCGCGCCCAACGGCAAGGCCCGTCTGTTCGACGGTCGCTCCGGCGAGCCCTTCCCGTACCCGATCTCGGTGGGCTACATGTACATCCTCAAGCTCCACCACCTCGTGGACGACAAGATCCACGCCCGCTCCACCGGTCCGTACTCGATGATCACCCAGCAGCCGCTGGGTGGTAAGGCACAGTTCGGTGGCCAGCGCTTCGGTGAGATGGAGGTCTGGGCGATGGAGGCATACGGTGCCGCCCACGCCCTGCAGGAGCTGCTCACCGTCAAGTCCGACGACGTCAACGGGCGAGTCAAGGTCTACGAGGCCATCGTCAAGGGTGAGGACATCCCCGAGCCCGGCATCCCCGAGTCCTTCAAGGTGCTCATGAAGGAGATGCAGTCGCTGTGCCTGAACGTCGAGGCGCTGGACGCCGAGGGCAATGTCATCGGCCTGGACGACACTGACGAGGACGGCCGTCGCGCCTCCGAGGAGCTCGGCTTCGACCTGGGCCGCCGCCCCGGTGGCGCCATGGCCTCCACGGTCGACGAGATCTGACCACCACAGGCCCCGGTTGAGGGGCGGCTCCGGCCGCCCCTCCCGGGCCCCACGGGCGGGCCAGCGTCCTGGAACAACGCTCGCCAGCCCCACCAGACAATCGATGAGCTGACACATCGGAAGTAGGAACTGTGCTCGACGCCAACGTCTTCGATCGCATCCAGCTCGGCCTTGCCACCTCCGAGGACATCAAGTCCTGGTCCCACGGTGAGGTCAAGAAGCCCGAGACCATCAACTACCGCACCCTCAAGCCGGAGAAGGACGGACTCTTCTGCGAGAAGATCTTCGGCCCCACCCGCGACTGGGAGTGCGCCTGCGGCAAGTACAAGCGCGTGCGCTACAAGGGCATCGTCTGCGAGCGCTGTGGCGTGGAGGTCACGCGCTCCAAGGTCCGCCGTGAGCGCATGGCCCACATCAAGCTGGCCGCTCCGGTCACGCACATCTGGTACTTCAAGGGCGTCCCCTCGCGCCTGGGCTACCTGCTCAACCTGGCCCCCAAGGACCTGGAGAAGGTCATCTACTTCGCTGCCTACATGGTCACCGAGGTGGATGAGGAGGGCCGCCACGACGACCTTCCCTCGCTGCGCAACGAGCTGGAGGTGAAGAAGAAGCACGTCGAGGAGGCCGGCCAGGCCGACGTCGAGGCGCGCCAGAAGCGTCTGGAGGAGGACCTCGCCCAGCTCGAGGCCGAGGGCGCCGACCAGGCCCAGCGCGACAAGCTGCGCAAGACCGCCGAGCGCGAGATGGGTGCTCTTCGCCGCAAGAACCAGCGCACGCTGGAGCACATGGACAAGGTCTGGGACCGCTTCGTCTCTCTCAAGGTCGGTGACCTGGAGGGTGACGAGGTCCTGTACCGCGACATGGTGGCCGACTACGGCATCTACTTCAAGGGTGCCATGGGCGCCGAGGCCGTCCAGGCCCGCCTGCGCACCTTCGACCTGGAGGCTGAGGCCGAGGCCCTGGCCGAGGTCGTGGCCAACGGCACCGGGCAGCGTAAGACCCGCGCGATCAAGCGCCTAAAGGTCATCAACGCCTTCCGCGTCACCGGCACGGCTCCTGAGGCCATGGTGCTCGACTCCATTCCGGTCATCCCGCCGGACCTGCGTCCGATGGTCCAGCTTGACGGTGGCCGCTTCGCCACCTCCGACCTCAACGACCTCTACCGTCGCGTTATCAACCGCAACAACCGCCTCAAGCGGCTGATGGACCTGGGCGCGCCCACGATCATCGTCAACAACGAGAAGCGCATGCTTCAGGACGCCGTGGACGCCCTGTTCGACAACGGCCGCCGCGGCCGCCCGGTCACGGGCGTGGGCAACCGCCCGCTGAAGTCCCTGTCCGACATGCTCAAGGGCAAGCAGGGACGCTTCCGTCAGAACCTGCTGGGCAAGCGTGTGGACTACTCCGGCCGTAGCGTCATCGTGGTCGGTCCTCAGCTCAAGCTGCACCAGTGCGGTCTGCCCAGCCAGATGGCGCTGGAGCTGTTCAAGCCCTTCGTCATGAAGCGCCTGGTCGAGCTCAAGGAGGCCCAGAACGTTAAGGCCGCCAAGCGCATGGTCGAGCGGGCCAACCCCAAGGTGTGGGACGTGCTCGCCGAGGTCATCCGCGAGCACCCTGTGCTGCTCAACCGTGCCCCCACGCTGCACCGCCTGGGTATCCAGGCCTTTGAGCCGCAGCTGATCGAGGGTAAGGCCATCCAGCTGCACCCGCTGGTGTGTGGCGCCTTCAACGCCGACTTTGACGGCGACCAGATGGCTGTCCACCTGCCACTGGGCTCGGAGGCCCAGGCGGAGGCCCGCATCCTCATGCTGTCCTCCAACAACATCCTCAAGCCCTCCGACGGCCGCCCGGTGACCATGCCGTCTCAGGACATGATCATCGGTACCTACTACCTCACCCAGACCCCCGACCCCAAGGTCGAGGTCGAGGTGGACGCCGAGGGCAACCCGGTCGTGCCGTCCTTCTCCTCCTTCGCCGAGGCGCTCATGGCGCACGACTTCGGCAAGCTGGACATGAACGCCACCTGCGACATCCGCTTCGAGGAGGGCATCACGCCCCCCACCGACTGGCAGGCCCCCGAGGGCTGGAGCGAGGGTGAGCCGGTGACGCTGCGCACCTCGCTGGGACGCGCGGTGTTCAACACGGCGCTGCCCGAGACCTTCCCGTACATCAACTACGTGGTGGACAAGAAGAAGCTCGGCAACATCGTCAACCGTCTGGCCGAGTCCTACCCGCGCGTGGACGTGGCGGCCTCCCTGGACAAGCTGAAGTCCAACGGCTTCTACTGGTCCACCTGGTCCGGCATCACCGTCGCCTTCGCCGACGTCGTCTCCCCGGCTTCCAAGCCGGAGATCCTGGCCCGCTACGAGGCTGAGGCGGCTGAGATCGAGGACCAGTTCGAGATGGGTGCGCTCACCGAGGAGGACCGCTACCAGTCCCTCATCGATATCTGGACCAAGGCGACCGCTGAGGTGGCCGAGGCCATGCGTGAGAACTTCCCCGAGCGCAACACCGTCTACCAGATGGTGGTCTCCGGTGCTCGTGGTAACTGGGACCAGATCCGCCAGCTCGCAGGTATGCGAGGTCTGGTGGCTGACCCCAGGCAGCGCCTCATCGAGCGCCCGATCAAGTCCAACTACCGCGAGGGCCTGAGCGTTCTGGAGTACTTCATCGCCACCCACGGTGCCCGTAAGGGTCTGGCGGACACGGCGCTGCGTACCGCGGACTCCGGCTACCTCACCCGTCGTCTGGTGGACGTGTCCCAGGACGTCATCGTGCGTGAGGACGACTGCGGTACCCGCAAGGGCCTGGCCAAGCGCATCTTCACGTGGAAGGAGGTCGACGGCGAGCGGGTCAAGGAGCCTAGCGAGATCCTGGCGACCACCGTCTACGGCACCACGCTGGCTCGTGACGTGGTCGACGAGGCGGGCAACGTCGTCGTCGCCGCGGGCACGGACCTGGGCGAGGCCGAGGTCGCGGCCGCCATTGAGGCGGGCGCCGAGGAGATCACGGTCCGCTCCGTGCTCACCTGTGACTCCGCCGTCGGCACCTGCGCGGCCTGCTACGGCCGCTCGCTGGCCACCGGCAAGCGCGTGGACATCGGTGAGGCCGTCGGCATCATCGCGGCCCAGTCCATTGGTGAGCCCGGCACCCAGCTGACCATGCGTACCTTCCACACCGGTGGTGCGGCTGGTGCCGCGGACATCACGCAGGGTCTGCCGCGTGTCCAGGAGCTGTTCGAGGCTCGTACCCCCAAGGGCGAGGCTGCCGTGGCTGAGGCCGCCGGCACGCTCAAGATCGAGGACGACGCCGAGGGTAAGCGTCTGGTCATCACGCGCGACGACGGCGAGGAGGACCTCGTGGTTCCGGTCTCGCGCCGCCAGCGCCTGCTGGTGACCGACGGCGACCACGTTGAGCCCGGCCAGGCCCTGACCGAGGGCCCGGTGGACCCGAAGAAGGTCCTGCGCCTGCGCAGCGTCGGTGCCACCCAGCGTCACCTGGTGGAGGAGGTCCAGGAGGTCTACCGCTCCCAGGGCGTGGACATCCACTCCAAGCACATCGAGGTCATCGTGCGCCAGATGCTGCGCCGCGTGACCGTGCTGGAGTCCGGGGACACCAACCTGCTCCAGGGAGACCTGGTGGACGTCATGCACTTCCGTGCGGAGAACCGCCGCGTCATGGCTGAGGGCGGCAAGACCGCCTCTGGCCGTACCGAGCTCATGGGTATCACCAAGGCCTCGCTGGCCACGGACTCCTGGCTCTCGGCGGCCTCCTTCCAGGAGACCACGCGAGTGCTCACCGAGGCCGCGATGAACGGCAAGTCGGACCCGCTGCTGGGCCTGAAGGAGAACGTCATCCTCGGTAAGCTCATCCCGGCCGGAACGGGCCTGGCCCGTTACTCCGACATCGAGGTCGAGCCCACCGAGGAGGTCAAGCAGGAGGTCTTCTCCCGCACTGGCTTCGGTGACATGTTCGG
Organism: Actinomyces urogenitalis; assembly: GCF_002861525.1. Lineage (NCBI taxonomy): Bacteria > Bacillati > Actinomycetota > Actinomycetes > Actinomycetales > Actinomycetaceae > Actinomyces > Actinomyces urogenitalis. Next base: position 8,152 of record NZ_PKHA01000008.1, read on the forward strand.
CACCGGCGAGTCGGTCGCGCTGGACGACTTCTCCTTCGGGGGAGACTTCCGGGCTGACTTCTCCGATGACTTCCGCACTGGCTTCTCCTCCGAGGACTACCAGTTCTGATCCAGCCCGCGTAGCCCGGCACTGACCGGCCGCGCATGTGGACGCTGACGACGGCGGCCCGGCATCCTGACCACGGTGCCGGGCCGCCGTCGTGCGTCACGAGGATGGGGTTGGGGCGTGGCCCCCGTGCCTGATACCAGAACTTGTCCTGACGTATGTAACGGATGAGTGACGCCTGAGCCATATCCTCAACTCGGTTCGTGCCCGCTGGGTCAGGCTCCCTGGTCCGGGCCGCAGCGTCACGTAGCGCCGTGAGTCGGCGGGCACCGGCCCGGGGCGAGCCGCGTCGCCACGTGTGGGCAGCGGACGCCTCGCGCTCGTAAGGACGGAGGCTGCATGGGTGAGCACACCCAGGACTCGGGTGGGGTTCTTCAGTCCGCCTCGGTGGTCTTCATCAGCGACAACGTGCTGCAGGCAGCCGGCCTTGAGCACTTGCTGACAGCGGCGAAGGACCTCGTCTACGCCGGACGCGTCAGCTCGGTGGACGCCCTGCTCGCCGCGGGCGGGGCCCTGCCTCGGCTGGCCCTGATGAGCCTGGCGCTGTGCGACGGCTCGGACCCGGTGAGCAACGTCCGGCGCCTGCGTGAGGCAGGAGTGCGTGTGCTGGCCTACTTCGCCGGTGCGGACCGGTACCAGGTGCGTCGGGCCTACGAGGTGGCACAGGTCGGCGTCGTACGTTCGTGGGACGAGGGGCCGGTCATGCTGGAGGAACTGCGCCAGGCCCTGGACGATGCCAGTGGGCCGCTCCAGCGGTGGACGGACGTGCTGGGCATCGACGCCGCGACGGTCGTCAGCGACCGCCTGACCGCGGTGGAGCGCGAGGTGCTCATGGTGTACGCCGCAGTAGCGACGGCGGACTACGTCGCCAGGCGCCTGGGACTAGCGACCAACACCGTCAACAAGTACGTGGCCAAGGCGCGACGTCGCTACGCCGAGGCGGGAAAGACCGCTGACAGCCGGGCGGACCTGGTGCGCCTGGCTCAGGAGGACGGGCTGCTGCCCCTGGCCCTGGCCGCGCGCGATGAGCCAGGTACGAGCTGGCCGTGAGAAGTGGCCTCGGGGGGGGGCACCGTCCAGGAGTTATGGTGGCGTCAACTGCCAAGGACAAGGAGACAGACCGCACCAGGACAGCCCACGGCTCCGGGACCCCTGCCCGCGACGCCATCCCTCAACGACGTGAAAGCCAGTGATATGAGTGCCTCCCCGACTCGCCAGCGCTTCGGCGCCCCCGGTGCGCCCCGCGAGGCTCGGCCCGTCGCGAACACGAGCCCCGAGGTCTACACCGAGGAGCTGTCCGTGTGTGCCCTGGCACCGTGGCACAAGGCGCGTCTGGCATGTTCTCCGTCGCGTCTGGTAGTGGACCTGCCGCACCTGTGGATGGGGCTGTTTGCGGTCGGTCGGGAAGTCAGTGAGTTCGACCTGGAGGCGCTGCGCACGATCGAGACGTCCACGCGGGTGCGTAGCCGCCGGGCACTGGCAGCGGCCGTCATGGTCAGCACCGGGATCTGGGCACTGGCCGCCTCTTTTGTCTCCTTTGGCGGCATGGCCCACGGATTGCGGGCGATCTGGGTGGCTGCCAGTCTCCCGGGGCTGGCTAGCCTGGTGCTGGGCGTCATCCTTGCGGCCAACGCCTCGGTGGACGTGCTCACGGTTGCTGATGAGCAAGGCGCGTCGGTGCGGATCGAGGTCAATCCGCGTGGTCGGCACGGGCTGCACCTGTTCAAGGGCGAGCTGCTGCGCCACGTGCGCGTCCACGGTGCCTCGCGCCGGGGGGGGGGATCCTCCCAGGCCCCCGAGGTCGCGCACGATGAGGACGGAACAGGGCCCGGCCGTGTCCTAGACCACCAAGGCGGTCGGCCCTAGGCACTGGTGAGGCGCCGTCGTCGTCGGTAACCTTGCCTGCGGTGCCCGCGTGCGGGTTGCCGTTCTCCATTCCGTTCCCAGCGCTGTGGCCTCCTTCTGGCCGACGACGTGACGCGGGTCTGCCGCGGCGGGAACCGACGGGCCCCTTCCGCGGGGCTCCGGACGTCGCCTGTTCCTGACAGGCTGACGGGCCGGCCCAGGCTCCGCGGCGCTGTGCGCCCATGGGGGAGCGGGGCTGGCGCGAGGGCAGCAGAACTGTCCAGATGCACTTCAAGATGGAGAATCCGTAGTGCCTACCATTCAGCAGCTGGTCCGCAAGGGCCGCTCGACGAAGCGCTCGTCGTCCAAGACGCCCGCGCTCAAGGCCAGCCCGCAGCGTCGTGGCGTGTGCACCCGTGTGTACACCACGACCCCGAAGAAGCCGAACTCCGCCCTTCGTAAGGTCGCCCGTGTGCGCCTGTCGACCGGCATCGAGGTCACCGCTTACATCCCCGGTGAGGGCCACAACCTCCAGGAGCACTCGATCGTGCTCGTGCGTGGCGGTCGTGTGAAGGACCTCCCCGGTGTCCGCTACCACATCGTGCGCGGCTCCCTCGACACCCAGGGTGTCAAGGGTCGCCAGCAGGCACGCTCGAAGTACGGCGCCAAGAAGGAGAAGAAGTAATGCCTCGTAAGGGTCCCGCTCCCAAGCGCCCGCTCGTCGTCGACCCCGTCTACGGCTCGCCGGTCGTCACCCAGCTCGTCAACCGCGTTCTGCTGGACGGTAAGAAGTCCACCGCCGAGCGCATCGTCTACGGCGCCCTGGAGGGGGTGCGCGCCAAGACGGACCAGGACCCGGTCTCGGTCCTCAAGCGCGCCCTCGACAACATCCGCCCCGCGCTGGAGGTTCGCTCCCGCCGCGTGGGTGGTGCCACCTACCAGGTCCCGGTTGAGGTTCGCCCCAACCGCGCCACCACTCTGGCTCTGCGCTGGCTCGTCGACTTCTCCCGGCAGCGCCGTGAGAACACGATGACCGAGCGTCTCATGAACGAGATCCTCGACGCCTCCAACGGCCTGGGTGCCGCTGTCAAGCGTCGTGAGGACATGCACCGGATGGCCGAGTCCAACAAGGCCTTCGCGCACTACCGCTGGTAATCATCCGCGCGTCGGTCGGGGACCCCCGGCCTGATCCAGACCGGCCCCGACCGACGCCTTCTTCATCACACCATCGACACGAAGGACTTCACTAGTGGCACTCGACGTGCTGACTGACCTCAAGAAGGTCCGCAACATCGGCATCATGGCCCACATCGATGCCGGTAAGACCACCGTCTCCGAGCGCATCCTGTTCTACACCGGTATCAACTACAAGATCGGCGAGACCCACGACGGCGCCTCGACGATGGACTGGATGGAGCAGGAGCAGGAGCGCGGTATTACCATTACCTCCGCTGCAACCACCTGCTTCTGGAAGAACAACCAGATCAACCTCATCGACACCCCCGGACACGTGGACTTCACGGTCGAGGTCGAGCGCTCCCTGCGTGTGCTTGACGGTGCCGTGGCCGTCTTCGACGGCAAGGAGGGCGTCGAGCCCCAGTCCGAGACCGTGTGGCGTCAGGCGGACAAGTACAACGTCCCGCGCATCTGCTACATCAACAAGATGGACAAGCTGGGCGCGAACTTCGATTTCTCCGTCCAGACCATTCGTGACCGTCTTCACGCCACGCCGATCGTCCTCAACTTCCCGATCGGTGCCGAGAACGAGTTCTCCGGCGTCGTCGACGTCATTGAGATGCGCGCCGTGCGCTTCCCCGAGAAGGACGCCGACGGTCAGGAGACCCGTGGCGCCGTCGTCGAGTACGAGGACATCCCCGCTGACCTGGTCGACAAGGCCGAGGCCTACCGCGCCGAGCTGCTGGAGACCGTCGCCGAGGCCGACGACGAGCTCATGGAGAAGTACCTCGAGGGTGGCGAGCTGAGCGTCGAGGAGATCAAGAGCGGCATCCGCAAGCTCACGATCGCTGGTGAGGCCTACCCGGTCCTGGCTGGTTCTGCGTTCAAGAACAAGGGCATCCAGCCCGTCCTGGACGCGGTGATCGACTACCTGCCCTCTCCGCTGGACATTCCTCCGGTGGAGGGCCACGAGCCCGGTGACGAGGAGAAGGTCCTCACCCGTCCCTCCGACGAGAACGAGCCCTTCGCCGCCCTGGCCTTCAAGGTCGCCACGCACCCGTTCTACGGCAAGCTCGTCTACGTGCGCGTGTACTCCGGCAAGGTCGGCTCCGGTGACCAGGTCCTCAACGCCACCAAGGGCAAGAAGGAGCGCATCGGGAAGATGTTCCAGATGCACTCCAACAAGGAGAACCCGGTCGAGGTCGCTCACGCCGGTCACATCTACGCCTTCATTGGTCTCAAGGACGTCACCACCGGTGACACGCTGTGCGCCCAGAACGCGCCCATCATCCTGGAGTCGATGACCTTCCCGGACCCGGTCATCCACGTGGCCATCGAGCCCAAGACCAAGGGCGACCAGGAGAAGCTGGGCGTTGCCATCCAGAAGCTGTCCGAGGAGGACCCGACCTTCACGGTCGAGCTCGACGAGGAGACCGGCCAGACCGTCATCGGCGGTATGGGCGAGCTGCACCTGGACGTCTTCGTCGACCGTATGCGTCGCGAGTTCAAGGTGGAGGCGAACGTCGGTAACCCGATGGTGGCCTACCGCGAGACGATCCGTAAGAAGGTCGACAAGGTCGAGTACACGCACAAGAAGCAGACTGGTGGTTCCGGCCAGTTCGCGAAGGTGCAGATGTCCTTCGAGCCGCTGGAGGTCGTCGAGGCCGAGGACGGCGAGGAGAAGCAGCACTACGAGTTCGTCAACGCTGTCACCGGTGGTCGCGTCCCGCGCGAGTACATCCCCAGCGTCGACGCCGGCGTCCAGGACGCCATGCTCACCGGTGTCCTGGCTGGCTACCCGGTCGTGGACGTCAAGGCCACGCTTCTCGACGGCGCCTACCACGAGGTCGACTCCTCCGAGATGGCCTTCAAGATTGCCGGATCCATGGCTTTCAAGGAGGGTGCCAAGAAGGCCTCGCCGGTTCTGCTGGAGCCGGTCATGGCCGTCGAGGTGCGTACGCCTGAGGAGTACATGGGTGACGTCATCGGTGACCTCAACTCCCGTCGTGGCATGATCCAGTCGATGGAGGACGCCGTCGGCGTCAAGGTCATCAAGGCTGCCGTGCCGCTGTCCGAGATGTTCGGCTACGTCGGTGATCTGCGTTCCAAGACCCAGGGCCGCGCCGTCTACTCGATGAGCTTCGACTCCTACGCTGAGGTTCCCAAGAACGTCGCGGACGAGATCATCGCCAAGGCCAAGGGCGAGTAACCCTCGGTCCTCCCGGGGACCGGACTAGAGTTGTCCGGTCCCCGGGACACCCGGCTCCATTGCGGAGTTTGGGTGTCATTCCAGTAAGATTTCCAACAATCCAACAGTAGAGACTCTCAGAGTCGTCACGGCTAGCATGTCGCTAGTCGAATCCCGACGAAGAGAACTACCCGAGTCCCAGGAGGACACCAGTGGCCAAGGCCAAGTTCGAGCGGACCAAGCCGCACGTCAACATCGGAACGATCGGTCACGTCGACCACGGTAAGACGACGCTGACTGCCGCGATCTCCAAGGTCCTGCACGACGAGTACCCGGACCTCAACCCCTTCACCCCCTTCGACGAGATCGACAAGGCTCCTGAGGAGCGCCAGCGCGGTATCACGATCAACATCGCGCACGTCGAGTACCAGACCGAGAAGCGTCACTACGCTCACGTCGACGCCCCCGGCCACGCCGACTACATCAAGAACATGATCACCGGTGCGGCCCAGATGGATGGCGCCATCCTCGTGGTCGCCGCCACCGACGGCCCGATGGCCCAGACCCGCGAGCACGTTCTGCTCGCCCGTCAGGTCGGCGTGCCGGTCCTGCTGGTCGCCCTCAACAAGTGCGACATGGTCGAGGACGAGGAGCTCCTCGAGCTCGTCGAGATGGAGGTCCGCGAGCTGCTGTCCTCCCAGGACTACGACGGCGACAACGCCCCGGTCATCCGCGTCTCCGCTTTCCAGGCCCTGCAGGGTGACGAGAAGTGGACCGCCTCCATCAAGGAGCTCATGGACGCGGTTGACGAGTACATCCCGACCCCCGAGCGTGACATGGACAAGCCGTTCCTCATGCCGATCGAGGACGTCTTCACCATCACCGGTCGCGGCACGGTCGTCACCGGCCGTGTCGAGCGCGGTAAGCTCGCCATCAACTCCGAGGTTGAGATCCTCGGTATCCGCGAGGCTCAGAAGACCACGGTCACGGGCATCGAGATGTTCCACAAGGCCATGGATGAGGCGTGGGCCGGCGAGAACTGCGGTCTGCTCCTGCGTGGTACCCGTCGTGAGGACGTCGAGCGCGGCCAGGTCGTCGTCAAGCCCGGCTCCATCACCCCGCACACCGAGTTCGAGGGCCACGTCTACATCCTGACCAAGGACGAGGGCGGTCGCCACAACCCCTTCTACTCGAACTACCGTCCGCAGTTCTACTTCCGTACCACGGACGTCACCGGTGTCATCACCCTCCCTGAGGGCACCGAGATGGTCATGCCCGGTGACACCACCGAGATGACCGTCCAGCTCATCCAGCCCATCGCCATGGAGGAGGGCCTCGGCTTCGCCATCCGTGAGGGTGGCCGCACCGTCGGCTCCGGCCGCGTCACCAAGATCATCAAGTGATGAGATGATCTGACCCGGCTCATCTGAGCGAAGGCTGAATCAGCCTGATCGAGGTTCCCCCGGTCTCCTGATGGAGGCCGGGGGAACCTTGCTGTTGGCTGCTTCTTGCCCGGGGGGGGCGGGCTGCTTCAGCAACTGGGGTGTGGTCCGCATGCGGGCGGACCTGCGGCCGTGCCTGAGGGTGTCGATATGTCCTGACTATTCTGGGCCCATGGTCGCCCTGTGGGAGCGCTGTCCGGCGGCCATGACCTGGTGTAGGGTACGAGTGATCTCGACCGCATCGTCGCGTCTCCGGGCCAGACGGCTGTGGTCTCTCCACCCCCTCCTGAGGTCCCCTCATGGCCCAGCTTCCCCCGCCTAGCCCCTTCCCACAGCCCACTCACCCCGTCGGTCAGACCCCGGCGGGGCCGCCGCCGTTGGCTCCTGTGGCGCCGGGCCCCTTGGCTTCCCAGGCATCTACGTTCCCTCCGACGGTGCCCTTAGCGCCGCTGCCGGTGCCTGCTACGTCAACGGTGGGACTCGTGCCCCCGGCCGGCGCAAGCGTGGCGCCCTTGGTCATGCCTCCCGGGCAGGTCGCAAGCAAGCGCGACCGGGCATCGCGACGTCGTTCTCGGGCGACCTGGATCTCGGCCGGGCTGTGTGCGGCCAGCGTTGCGCTCATTGGCTTTGGGGCCTATGACCTCCTGGCCTCCATCGACCTGCTCGGCGTCATCACCGGTGGGGAGCCACTGGTCAGTCCCTTCGCCCTGACACGCTTTGGTACCGGCGTCGTGGTCTCCGTGGTCGCCTTCATCCTGGCTATCGCGGCCACGGTGCGCTCGCGCCCGCGTCTTCTTCCCGCCCTCGTCCTCGTTGCGACCCTCCTGCTGCCGCTGCCCGTCTTCGTCTTCTCGGTCTCTTCCGGGGTGGACGCCTTCCAGACCAACGCCATGAGTGACATCAACGCCGTGCGCGAGACGGTCGTGGCCGCGGCCAGCGGCGCGGTGTCCCTGGGTGAGGGTGATGTCGGCGCCCTGGTGGACATGGACCCGGCGCAGGCGCGCCGTGCCCGTGAGGCGATCGGCACCCTGGAGGGCTTTGGCGTCGATGTTCCTCATCGGCAGGAGATCCTCGACGCCCTGGAGCAGATCGAGGCGCGGGGCGCCTCCTGAGCCAGCCGCCGCGACGGCCGACGAGCACCACCTTCTCATCCCCGCTAGGAGCATTCCATGACCAGTGGATACCCGGTACCTCCACGAGGCACATCTGGCACCCCGGGCCTGCCTGCCGCCGGTGCGCCGGTCGTTCCTGTTGCTGCCCAGGCTGCTGGGACGCTGCCGGTGGCACAGCCCGGGCACGGCGCTGCGCCGGTGACAGGAGCGATTCCCGTCGTGGGTGCCGGCTCTGGTCGCGTGGCTATGCCGGTGGCAGGACCGGCCGTGGCTGGCCCGGGCGTCGCAGGCATGGCGCCGGTGGCGGGCCCGGTCATGCCAACGGCGCCCTCGGCCCCTGGCGCGCCCACTGGTCCTGCAGGCCCCACGATTCCCGTGCTGGCCGCTCCCGTGGCGACCGGTGGCGGGCTGCCGGTGCCCGGAGCTCCCACGGCCGTCTTTGGCACGGCGGCGACGCCGGAGCAGGCGCAGGCAAGGCGTGCCCCGATGCTCCTCATCTACATCTCGATGGCTGCCTCCGTGCTCGCCATCCTTGCCTGCGCGCTGCAGTCCTCGGCTGTCGTGGCCGTCTTCTCCTGGCTCTTGGCAGGTGTGGTGGGCCTCGGCCTGGGCTGCGCCTTCTTGGTACGCAACGCCATGGCCCAGGTCGGCTCGTGGTACGCGCCCTCCCGGCTCCCTACGGTGCTTTACCGGGTCAGCGTGGTCCTGGGCGTGGCAGGGATTGTTCTGGCCGCGCTGCGCTTCGCCCTGGTCATCGGAAGGCTGTGACACGTGGTGCGTGAGATGACAACTATGTGGCGGCGTTTGGCCGCGGTGGCGGCCGGGCTGGTGCTCGGCGCTGCCAGCCTGGTCAGTCCGGGTCTGGTCCTGCCTGCCCAAGCAGCGACCACGGACGCCAAGGCGGCGTCCATCGCCGGCCTGGACGAGTTCGGAGCCTGCATGGCCGGGGCTGGTCGAGGCTCGCTGGTCTTCCTCATCGACCAGTCTGGGTCCCTGCGCCAGAGCGATCCGGACAAGGCCCGAGTCACCGCGGGCCACTACCTGGCGGACCGTCTGGCCTCCTTCGCGCAGTCGGCCAAGGTGACGCTGGACGTGCGCGTGGCTGGCTTCGCCGCCGACTACGCGGCCGCGGGTGAGTGGACCGCCATCAGCGAAGCGAGTAGCGGGGCGATCAAGCAGACGATCACTCAGGTCGGCGAGGACATCAAGAACTTCGACACGGACTACTGGAATGCGCTGGAAGGGGCGCGCGCAGACCTCGTGGGACACGACTCCTCCGGCTGCCGGGCCATCGCCTGGTTCTCTGACGGCGCCTTCGACCTGGACGTGCGTACCTCGGACAGTGCCAAGGACCAGTTTGGTACGGACAAGGGATACGCTCCGGGCGCCGACCTGAGCACGCAGGAGGGGACGGCAGCAGCCGAGCAGGCCGGTGTCAGCGACCTGTGCCGGCCCACGGGCGTAGTTGACCAGACACGGGCCGCTGGCATCACCATCCTCGGGATCGGGCTCAACGACGGCTCGGCGGACTTCTCCCTCATGCGGCGCATTACCGAGGCTGCCGGCAAGGACGTGGACGGCCTGGAGCGGTGTGGTGACCAGACCCAGCCAGTGGGGGAGTTCTACCCCGTCTCTGACATCGACTCCCTGCTCATGGCCTTCGACTCTATCGCGGCGGCCGGCACGACGGTGGACACCCGCAATATCAGCATCTGCCAGGCCAAGGCCTGCACGCAGGGAGAGGTTGCCTTCGTCCTGGACGGCGCGCTGGACGAGGCCCACATCCTGGCCTCCTCCTCGGTGGACGGTCTGGACGCCTATCTCTACCGGCCCGGACAGGACGAGCCCCTCGTCCTGTCCTCCCGCCAGACGCAGGAGCGCCAGGACGAGGGAGTGACCTCACGGTGGATCACGCCGCGCACCCTGGAGATCAGCGCTGACGCAGCGCACACGCCTGCCTGGGACGGGGTGTGGCGGCTTGCCTTCGTCGACAACGCGGCGGCCAGCCAGGGCGAGGAGATCCAGATCAACCTCAAGCTCTCCTCCCCGGCTCAACTGGTATGGGAGGACCTGAGCAGGACGGAGCTGCGGGCCGGTGAGACCGTCAAGGACGTCCAGCTGCGCCTGTACGACCGGCCTGATGGGGCACCGGTCGATCCCCAGCGCATCACCGGGACATTGAACGCGACGGTCACCCTGCAGGACGCGCAGGGACAGCAGGTCACGCTCTTTGAGACCGACGACGCGGCAGACCTGGCGGGCGGGCACGACATCACGGTGCCCGCTGACCTCGCACCGGGCGCGGCCACGATGACCCGCACGATCACGCTCACCACGCCGGATGCGACCGGGGTCGACGGCGCCCGCGTGCCGGGCACGACCCTGTCCCCGACGGTGGTGACTGAGCAGGTCACCTTAGTGCCCCCGCTGAACTTCCCGACTGTGGCCGCGGCCCTGACCTTCCCGCTCCTGGAGAAGGAGACCGCCGCCACCGGCACGGTGGGGGTGAGTGGCCCGGGCTGCGTGTGGCTGGACCCGGGTGCAGTGACCCTGACTGGAGCCCCGGCTGAGGCAGGTGAGGTCACGATCAGCTCGAGTCACTCCAGCGCCGAGTCCTGCCTGGAGGTTGCCGACGGTGCCACCGCGGACCTTGAGGTGAGCCTGTCGACCAAGGATCACGCCAACGGCTCAGTCACGGGCAGCCTGGAGGTCTCGATCTCCCCGCTGGGACACGCCGACCAGGCCCGCTCCACGACGGTCGCCTTCAACGGTGAGATGCGCCGTCCCCTCAACGTCACGACCACCAGCGCCACTTTCGTCGTCGCGCTGGTGCTCGGGATCGCCATCCCGATCCTGTTGCTTTACCTGGTCAAGTACCTCATGGCGCGTGTCCCAGCCGGTGGCCTGGTCATCGGGCGCACAGTGGTTGAGGTTCCCAGCGACGGGCAGCCTCCGAGCGTCGACCTGTCCTCTCGCGATCTCAAGCAGCTGGCCGTACGCAAGGGGACCCGGGAGCTCAGTACGGACGGGTACGTCCTGCGGGCCCACCCTGGCTTGGCGCCGACCTCGGTGCCGCAGGTCCGGCTGGACCAGCCCCAGGCGCCGTCGGTGTCTGGGTCCTTGGAGGGCCAGCGTGGCGGTCACGCCGTCCTGCCACTGAGCGTGCGCGGGAACTGGGTCGTGGTGCTCGACCAGCCTGACTCCCCACGGACCGTCACCCTGCTGGTCTTCTCGCCCTCGCTGGAGCGCAGCGACATCGACCGCATCACTCAGGACGCTGCCAAGCGCCTGCCCTCGCGCGTTGCGACGCTGGCGGCCAGCAACCGCGGCACGAAGAACGAGGCCGCCGGCGCGAACCAGCCCGGTCCTGCTGCCGCGCAGGCCACGGTCCTTCCTCCGCCGTCGGCGGGTGCCAGCGGCTTCAGCACACCGATGCCCCCAGCGGGTTCGTCTGCCGTGTCCCCGGTGCCGGTCCCTGGTACAGCCCCGATGCCGGCGCCCATGCCGGTACCCGGCCCCTCGGCTCCTGCACCTGGCGCCGCGGCCCCCGGAGCACCGGTTCCGGGTAGCGCAAGCTCCTTGTACAGCCGCAGCGTTCCCAGCGCTGCCTCGGCGTCGTCCTCCTACGGCCACGTCCCCTCCGGACCGACGGCGTCTTCCGCGCCGACTGCGGGTCCAACCCCGGCGCCAGACTCGCCCGCGCCAGCAGGACCGCCACCGTTTTCCTTCCCGTTGCCGGGGTCCCAGGGCTCTGACAGCGCTGGTGGACCGGCCTCGGCCCCGCCTCCTCCCGGACAGTCCTGAGCCAGGCGCCCGGTGCGTCACGTCCAGACCCGGGAGATCACGACCATGACGGCACCACCTGTGCGGTGCCCTGACCCCCAAAAGAAGTGTTGCCGGCCCGGCCGGTGGAAAGGAGCAGGCCATGCGTAAGGTGCTCGTGGTCGGTTGTGGAGGTTCTGGCGCCAAGACGCTGGCCTACATGATGGATCAGCTGCACGCCGACCTGGCGGCCTACGGCATCGAGAAGATCCCGGGGTGCTGGCAGTTCCTCAGCGTCGATACGCCGCTGCAGGAGGAGAAGCCCGGTGGCCTGGGCTCGGTGACTCAGCAGGGCGGGGCCTACGTGGCCTGCGGGGTCTCGGCCGGAAGCTACTCCGTGGTGGACGACAGCCTGACCCACCAGGTCCAGTCCAAGGGCCCGGCAGGCCTGAGGCAGCTGGCGACCTGGATGCCCGGGACCGTCCAGGACGTGCCCTTCCCGGTCACCGTCGGCGCCGGGCAGTGCCGCGGTATCGGTCGCCTGCTCATTCTGGACCGGTTGTCGGCCGTCTCCCAGGCCGTCCAGGACGCGCTGGCTCGCATGGCCAGTACGCAGTCCGTCAGTGAGGCTGCCGAGGTGGCCCGGCGCGTGCCCGGCGTCGGAGAGCCTCCGGCGACGACGGCGCCGCCCATGGTCCTCGTGGTCTCCTCGATGGCCGGCGGCTCGGGAGCCTCGATGACCCTAGACGTCTGCCGCGTCATCGCAGGCACCCAGACGACCCCGGCGATTGATCCCCAGCTCATCTCCGTCTTCCTGTACACCGCCGAGGTCTTCAACGAGGTGCCCAAGGACAAGAAGGACGGAATGCCAGGCAATACCCTGGCCATGCTCGGTGAGATCATCGCCGCGCAGTCCTCCAACGGCGGCAAGGCCGCCCGGCTCGACGAGGAGCTCTACTCCCTCATGGGCGGGGCGACCAAGGCCGGCCACGCCTTCAAGCGCGTCATCCCGATCGGGCTCAAGGCCGGAGGGACGGGGGCCGTCTTCGGAGACGGCACGACCTCCGGCGTCTTCCGCGGCATGGGGCGAGGCCTGGCCCGCTACATCGCCTCTCCCGCCTTCGAGAGCTACGTGCAGTTCGACATTGCCAACAAGGTCGACATCCCCAACCACAACGCCGTGAGCTGGGGAGTGGACCCCACCGAGACGGCATGGGGCTCCTTCGGCTACGCCTCACTGAGCACCGGGCGTGACCGCTACGCCGAGTACGCCTCCCAGCGCATGGCACGGCGCAGCATTGACCACCTGCTCGACGGCTTCCGTTCCGCCGGTGACTTCAGCGGGGACGCCCAGCGCCTGGCCGCTCTGTGGCAGGCGCGGATGCCCGAGGAACTGGCGAAGATGCACCTGCCCCAGCCCACGGGCCAGACCGTCATGGCCGGCGGTCAGGCAGTCGACGCTGCCGCGCAGGCCTGGCTCATGAACGACTCAGCGACCGCCAACGCCAGCCTCATCTGGGCCCGTGCCTCAGAGATGGCGCAGCAGGTCATGAGCACGCGCCCACAGGCTGCCGAGATGCCGCTGTCGGACTGGATCGTGGGCATGAACCAGTGGCTGGGCAGCGTCGAGCCCCAGATCATGCCGCAGCTGGCCACGATGGCGGTGGAGTACACCCGCGCCCGTGCCCAGGAGGTGCACACCGCGATCGTGGAGCAGGTCCGCACGGACCTGGCCGACCTCGGCCTGCCCTACGCCCTACAGGTCATCGGTGAGCTCCGCGGCGAGGCGGGTGTCATCAAGCGCCTGGCTGGCTCGCTGGCCGGGATGGGGATGCAGCAGCCCCAGCACGCGCTGGTCCTCCCGCAGGACTTCGTTGCTCCTCTGACCGCCCGGGTCAAGGAGACGCTCACGGCAACCGGTGAGGGACAGTGGGCCGAGCAGGTGCGCGAGAAGGCGGCTGTGGGCATCTACCAGTGGCTCGTCTACGCCCTGGCTCAGAACCTGGCCAAGGTCCTTGACGACATGGTGGGCTCGGCTCTCAAGCCACTGGAGTACGAGCTCAACGAGAAGCTCAAGGTCCTCACCCATGACCGTCAGTCGCTTCAGGACGTTGCCGGTGTGGCCGACGTCGCCACCGACCTGTACTCCGCCTGGCCCACCGAGCCCACTGCGGCTATGACCTCCGAGCAGGTGGTGCCTCAGCGCTTCTCGACGGCGCACAACGAGGTCGTTCTCATGGACGTGGCCACCTATCCCTCAGCCTTCGAGGAGCACGTGGTCGAGGCAGTCCCACCGGCAGCCCGGGGAGGTTTTGACCAGGCCTACCGGGAAGCGGTTCGCGAGATCATCCGCGGTGAGTGGGAGCAGGGCTCGGGCGCTCCGGCTCCGGCTGACCTGCTGGAGATCGCCAGTCCGTGGGTGCCCGCAGGGCTTCCCGGTGTCATGAGTCAGATGCCGGCCCCCGCCCAGTACGAGGTACGGCTCTCACGCGCCCAGGTGCTGGGGCGGGCTCGCGCTTTCGTCGGGCGCCGCGGTGAGGCCTTCGAGAGCTTCGTCTCCCAGTCCTTGCGCGACTACCTCACCGACCCGGCGGCCGGGGAGTTCGAGCAGGCCCGTCGTGCCGACGAGGTCCTGGAGGGAATGCAACGTGCCATGGCGATGGCGCGTCCGCTGGTCCAGGTCGACGCCCAGGTCTTCCAGCGGCTGCACGGATCGGCTCCGGCGCTGTCCTTCAACTTCTCCTCCGTCCCCTTCCGCCACACCAAGGTCGCCACCGAGCTGGTGACCTACGCCAGCCACGAGACCTCCTTTGACGGTCCCGCCGTGGCCCAGACGATCGAGCAGGCCCTCAGCGACGACCAGGTCTCCCGGGTCGACGTCTTCGGCTCCTACCCGCGCACCCTTCCAGTGGCCTACTCCGGGCTGCTCAAGTCCGTCTCGACGGCGTGGCACCACGCCACCGGCTCCTCGGGTGCACGGGCTAGCTTCTGGCAGTTCCGCCGCGCCAGGCCGCTGCCCGGAGGCCTGCCGATGGGCGACGACGACCGTCGCGCCATGGTCCACGGCTGGTGGGTCGCCTTCTTCTCGGGAGGAATCCAGCGGCCGGGCTGGGGCATGGAGAAGGACACCGATCCCATCAGCGTGTGGGACGCCGACTCCGAGCGCTTTGTTCCCTTCCCGGCACCGATGCTCACTTCCCACTCCCAGATGGTCACGCCCAACTCGGCGCTCGCGGCGGTTCTGGAGTCCATCCTCCTGGCCTACCTCGACGTGGATGACTCCCTGTCCGTCTTCACGCCGTGGCAGGTGTTGCGCCGGTGGGCCGACACCTCTGACAACGCGCCGAGCTCGAAGATGGGGGTGCGTACTCCGACCCAGCAAGCCATCAGCGAGCTGCTCGGGCACGGTGAGGTCGCTGGCCTGCCCACCCCAGCCTTCCTGGAGGGACTGACGCAGCCGGAGGAGCGGCGTCAGGCGCTGGCGACCCTGTGCGACAACATCCTGGCGGATCTCGACCAGCGTTACCTGCCGGGCGAGGGCAAGCAGGATGGCCCGGGTTCCTTCACGAACTTCCGCAGCCGCGAGCTGGTGGACTCCGCGCCTCTGTCAATTGACCTGGCTCAGGAGATGTACGACGAGCTCACCAGCGTGCGCGAGGTCATCGCCTCCGTCGCACCGGCTGGCGCCGCAGCGACGCGACGCAGCCCGCTGGAAGGCGGGATGGTGTACTGATGCAGCGCCGCAGTGAGTCGATCGTCATCGCACCACCCAGCCAGCGCCCGATTCTGGCGGCGCTGACCGACCTGTCCGCTGCCGGCCTCCTGGCTCCCTTCCAGTGGCTGGAGTCAACGCCGGGTGCCGGTCAGGCGGCCGGTGCGGATGACAACCCCCGCGTGCTCCGGGTGAGCCAGGGACGCACGCAGGTGCACAGCTACTCCGAGGTCGTTGGTCGCCACGACCTGGACCTGGTCCGCGTCATCGCCGTCGTGCCGCTCGGGCACCCGGCTCGCGACGCCCTGGACGCCATGGATGAGCTGCACTACCTCAACCTGCCCGTCGCCGCCGGAGCGCACAAGCAGCCTGTCCGTGTGCTGGTGCCCTGGAGCCCGGAGCCTGTTGAGGCCGTGGTCGGGCACCCGGGGTGGAGCAACGTCATGCTCTCTCCGGAGCCCACCTCTGATCCTGCCTTCCCCGCCACCGCCTGGTGGCTCACGCCTGAGCAGATTCCGGCGGCGGCCGCCGTCGGCATCGCGGTGCAGGCCGGTATCGCAGGCTCGGTCGAGCAGGCCCCGACCGACCAGGACTCGACGGCCTCGGGCAGCTCGGTGAGGGTGGTGCGCACCTTCGTGCGTCATGTCGACGCCTCCGCGGTCGAGCAGACCCTGCGCCACCAGGTGATGAGCGTGGGCCAGACCCTGCCCCAGCCGGTGCGCCCGGAGGCCGGCGGTGGGCACGTCTATCCCTTCCACGATCCCCACGGCCGAGTGGTGGCTATGGCCAACGAGTGGTTCTCTCGCCACTACTACTCCCTGCGCCGCCAGTCGGCCGCGGTGCCCGTGGTCGAGCAGGAACAGGTAGGAGCTCTCCAGGCACTGCGGCTCTTCTTCTCCTTCATGGTCAAGGCGGTCCTGGGTGCGCCGGGGGCGTGGCTGCGCTCCCAGATCCGAGGGGTCAAGGCGACGGTGGCTGCGAAGGTAGAGGGCTTTGTCTTCGGAGCAGGCAGCGCCGTCTCCGTCGTCGTCGGTGGGGTGGACGCCTCGGGTCGCACCGCCGGGTGGCGCGAGCTTGCCGCGGCCGCTCGGGAGGCGTCCTCGACGATGCCCACCGAGATGCCCCAGCTGGGGGTACCCCGGCCACGCAGCTTCGCAGCGCTGTGGCAGGACCTGGTCAACGGTTGTCAGGCGCTCGCGGACGGCTCGGGCTACGCCGAGCTCAAGATCATCCCCAACGAGGGCTATATCCGCGACCGTGACATCCTGGCGCCGGCCCGTGATGCAGGTGGCTCCTACGTCTTCGCTGTGCCGGTCGGCCCCTTCCCTGCAGGCACGCAGCTGCGCTGCTGGGACCAGATGGAGATTCGGCGCGTCATGGGTGAGCTCGCCGCCCTGTCCCAGGCTGGCGGTCCGGATGCCGCTGAGGCCGCGCGGGTGTGGGGTGAGATCCAGCGCTGGCAGCAGGAGGGGAGCTATCGGCTTCTGCCGCTGATCGGCTCTTACCTCACTCAGGTCTTCGACCAGACCCGCGCTGACCTCAACGGCTACTACGAGCAGCTGCGCGCCCTCGTGGCGGAGGATGAGACCGAGGCCCTGGAGACTCGGCAGCGTCGAATCGCCAGGATCATGCGGATCCTGCTGGGCATCTTCGTCATCGTCCTGCTCATCAGCCTGGGGCTGGCGGCGCTGGGCGAGATCACCTGGCTCATCGCGGGCATTGTGGCCGGTGTAGCCTTCGTGTCCTGGATCGTGTCCTCGATATGGACCTTCGTGGTCCAGCAGCGCGGCGTCTTCCGTCTGCT
The DNA here is from genome assembly GCF_002861525.1 of Actinomyces urogenitalis. Taxonomy (NCBI): domain Bacteria; kingdom Bacillati; phylum Actinomycetota; class Actinomycetes; order Actinomycetales; family Actinomycetaceae; genus Actinomyces; species Actinomyces urogenitalis. The sequence goes on from NZ_PKHA01000008.1 coordinate 25,299, forward strand.
CCACCTTGCCCGTACCCGCGAGACCCTGGTCCCGGTGCTCAGCGCCAACCTCAGGCTGGCGATCGAGGACCTGTCCGCTCAGGGTGAGGCCTACGCGCAGTTTGATCGTTGGGCCTCGGTCCTGACCTCCTTCATGTCTGACCCGTTGGGTGAGCAGGACACGCAGCGCACGACCGAGGACCACGCGGCGAGCCTGCCGGCCGCCTTCCAGAGCGTGGAGGCCCAGGCAGGCCAGTCCACGATCGAGACGACGGCGGCCGAGCTGCGTATCCGGGTGTTCAAGGTCGGCTGGCTCAAGGAGGCGTGGCAGGCCCTGGGAAGCGCTATTGCTGCGGACCTGAGCCCGGATGAGGTAGCGCGGCTGATGCGTCGTGACCTTGACGTCTTTGCTGAGGCCGGAACTGGTGAGACGGCGCTGACCCACTGGGCGGCAGGCCTGGAGTCCCACGGGGTGCGCTCGGGTATCGGCGCTGCCTACTGGGAGGAGTGCCTGACGGCGCTGGCCCAGGGCGTCAACGACTCCCTGGCTCTGGAGGTCGTTCCTCCCAGTGGCGCGAGCCGTCCCCTGTCCCAGTACCGTCAGGACCTGGAACGCTTCCGTCAGACCACCGTGGTCACCGGTGTCTTCGCGCCCGGACGCTATGCCGGGACAGAGCCGCAGACCAGGGCCGAGGGGCACTGGTTCCGCGAACGCCGTGACGGGTTGTCCACGACGATGGCCATGACGGACGCCACGACGGCGCTGACATCGGACTACTTCGTCTACCCGGCCCCGGCCAAGGCACGCGCCGCAGCCACGGACTCCCTCGTGTACTAGGCCCCTTTGCGGACGATCGTCGACCGTCTTCCCGCTCGTGAGAGAACCAGGTGTTGGCCTTATGGCAGTTTCGCTCCCACAGTTCATCGAGTTCATGCAGGACTGGCACGCCAGTGCCTCTCCCGCAGCACGCTCGCACCTGCCCGTGAGCTCCTGGAGCCAGGTGTATCGCATGTGCGAGGCCCGCGGGACAGGCCTGGTTCTTGATCCCAGCCGGGTCACTGGTGACCTGCTGGACGCCGACCCTGGTCTGCACCAGCAGGTAGCGGTGCCCCTGGCGCAGGCTATCGCTGCGGCCTTCCCCGCCACGGGTGCTGAGGCGGCCTCACCCGGCGCTGCCGGTGTGGATCGACCGATCGGGACCCTGGCCAATCCCGAAGGACGCATCGGTGCCGCGCTTGCCGTTCCATCCACGGCGACGACCTCGGTGCCGGCAGCCGCCTATGCTCCTGTTCCGGCGCCGGCGGTGGTGCCAGCACCGGTGGTGGTGCCAGCATCGCCTCAGACGGTGTCTGGTGCGCAGGCCCCGATGCCATCTGGGGCGGCTGAGCCGGCCCTTGGCGTGGCGGCCGTTCCGGCTGCCTCGGCGGTGCCCTCGCCGGCCAGCGCGGTCACGGCGACGGCCGTCCCCTCGCCCCCTGCCCAGGCCGGCGTGCCGGCGGTACCAGCGGTCCCACCCCCGCCTCAGGCTCCTCACTCCTGGGTCTTCCCGGCCTACGACTACACGCGGGAGAACCTCGATCGTGGGGATGAGGGTGGAGACGCCGTCGAGGTCTCGGTCCAGGTCATGGAAGGCGGCGTGCTGCGCTACACCTGGCCCGATGCCGGTCAGAACGAGGTCTACCGCGTCGTCGTCTCGGAGGAGGAGCCGGTCTACGACCCAGCCGATGGGGTGGACCTGGCGGTCACCGAGGAGCTGAGCTGCACCGACTCCACGGTGTACCCCTACGCGCTGCACTTTGTCTCTGTGTGGGGCTACGAACGTGTTCCTGGCACCCAGGAGCTGGGCCAGTGCCGTCGCGTCGCCTCCGTCGTCCACGTCCACCCGCTGTCCGGCTGGAGCGTGGAGTTCGACGAGGGCTCGCGCGCTGTCATTGGACGCTGGGACCAGGTCAACGCCCCCCAGGGCACACGCTGCACTGTGGTCACCGCCAAGCTGCCGGTGGGCGAGTCCCCCCACAAGTACCTGCACGGTTCGATCTGGCGCAGCTACGCCACGGCTAACAACGGGGCCGGCTTCCAGGACCGTGAGGTAGTGGGAGGCCGCAGGCACCACTACGTCGCCGCGCTGGAGGCGGAGATCGACGGCACGGTCTACACCTCAGCGATCCAGCACGTGTCGGTGCTCGTGACCCAGCGGGTCGAGAAGGTCACGGACCTGGTGGTCGAGCAGGTCGACAACCAGGGACAGGGTGTGACCTCCCTGTCCCTCAACCTCACCTGGAGCGAGGGCAAGGGCTCCGAGGTTGCGATCTTCCTGTCGCGCACCGCCCCCAATCCTGCCGCGGTCGATCGTGGCAGGATCCCCCAGGCGCAGCTGGGGGCAGCAGGGCTGCGTGAGGAGGACAGAATCACGATCCCGGCTGGTATCGAGGAGATCCCGGATCAGCCTGACCGCCAGCGCCGCAGCCTCATCGGTGTGGCCTGGCCCGACGACGTGGCCTGGGACTCGATCTACCTCACCGCGGTCGTCCTGCGCGACCAGGAGGCCACCCTGTCCCAGCCAGTGCGCACCAAGCGGGTGGCTCCGCCCTCGGAGGTCGTGGTCACTCGTCATGCGGCCAGCCATGACCTGGTCACCTTTGCCTGGCCCGGTGAAGCGGCCGAGGTACAGCTGTACCGGGACGAGCAGTGCCAGGCCCTGGCCGCCTCGGTGACGCAGGAGAAGTACGGCAAGGACGGCGGGCTCATCGTCGAGTCAGGGATGCTGGACGCCAGTGGAGGCGTGGCCTACCTGACTTCCTTGCAGCACCTGGCCGGGCAGGTCAAGGTCTCCCGTCCGGTGCGTGTCCAGGTTCCGCCCCTGTGGGTCTACCGCTATGACATCCGCTGGCCCGGTGTGCTCAAGCTGCGCAACCACACCGCTAGCCTGGTCATTGAGCCGCTGCTGCCTCTGGCTGACCCTGCCAAGGCCTTCACCTACTGCCTCGTGCGCAACCCCCGACGCCTGCCTCTGGGTCCGTGGGACGGCGAGCTCATCCCCCTCATGCAGCAGGAACCGTCCAAGGATCTGCAGCCGGAGAACTACCAGGCCCTCCAGATGCCCCCTGGCCAGACCTCGGTGGTCCAGTGGTTCGACTCCAGCCTGTGCAACGGCTTCTACGTACGCCTCATGGTCTCGGCCTACACGGCTGCCGCGGCCCAGGGACAGGACCTTCCAGTCCTGGAGCACTACGCACTGCTTGACCCGGCGATCGCCACCTTGGACCGTACCAGCGAGGGCAAGGGATGGTTCAAGTGAGCACAGCGAGTACGCCCGTGGCACGGGCTGGGGTCCAGTTGCTGTACGCCAACGTCGATCGTGTCGTCGACGGGCGCGAGACCAGCGGTTGGCAGCTCATGGCCTGCGAGCCCGCGATAGCAGATGACCTGCGCGAGCGTCTGCTGACCCATATCCGCCCCGAGTTGGACCTGGTCGTCCCGCTTCCTGACTTCCCCACGCCGCAGGAGGAGGCGGCGGCTGACCGCCGTCTGACTCAGGTCCTCACCGTGGACGGGACGGTGTTGGCACACACCGCGCCGGCCGGGCCGGACACGACGGGGCGCGCCAACACGATGAGCCACCTCATCCTGCTTGCCGCAGAGCCTGCTCCCGCGCAGGCCACCGCCGACCTGTGGCGCTCGCCGGCATGGAGCACGCCGGTGGGTGCACAGGCCGTCAGACAGGCGCGGGTCAGTGCCCCGGACGCCTTCCTCCCCGGCACGGTGGTGACCGAGGAAACGGTCGCCGCCTTCATCACCCAGGCCGGCTGTGGGCCGGTCCTGGCCTACATCGCTGACCTGCTGGATGAACGCCTGCGCGCTCGGGTAACGGGAGAGCGGGTCGACGGCGCCACGCTCGTGCTCCCGGTGCAGTCAACCGATGAGGCTGCGTTGTGGATCGGTGCGCTCCAGCGGACCTGCGCCCCGGCCACCGCGCGCCTGCTGGGCTACACCACCTTCGCCCGGGCGGCCGCTCCGCTGGAGGTCGATGCCTTGGCTTCCTCGGGACTGGACCTGGTGTGCGTGCCGGCCTCCGACCGCCTCGACGTCGTCGACCAGCACCCGGATACTGCCCTGGTCACGGCGCAGGCGGCGGCCGCGCACACACTGACCACGGCCTGGGGAGTGCTCGTGGCCGCGATGAGCCGTGATCTGGGTACCTGGCAGGGCGCTCGCTCGGCCATGAGGGACCTGCTGTCCTTCCTCACGGTCCATACCGACCTGTCTCCCGCCTGGCCCCTGGCCATGGTCGAGGCCTCCGACGCCGGGATCCTGGGCGTCAGTGACGGCCATCTGGATACGACGGTGGACCTGGAGCTGGTGGCGTGCCAGCCCTCTGGCCTGGCGGGAGCGGCCTACCTGTCCTCCCTCGTGGCCGAGCGGATCCTCGGCGCTAGCCAGAGCGATCCCGCTCACTGGTGGGACAAGCTGAGCGTGGTGCCCCGTGACGTCCCGGCCACCGGCGTCGTGGCGGGGCTGGCGGAGAAGTACCTCAACTCAGCCGTCCAGGACGCGGCCTGGCTGTTGCGTCGTGAGCGTCACGACGACGAGGACGCCGAGCGCAGCCTTGCGCAGTGGTCAACCAGCAGCCAGGGGTGTGCGGTGCTGCCGGACTTGGCCGGCCGGCTCATCGCCACCCTGGAGGCTGCCGGCGCCGCGGGAGCACGTGAGCGTCTAGCGGCGGTGGGCAACCTGGTGCGCGACGGCGTCGTCCTGGACGAGACCGTTGAGATGCGCCTGCTGGCGCCCGTCGCCCAGGCCTTCATGACGGCGGACGGCAGCGCCCTGGCCGAGCCGAGCCTGCCATCGGCGCTGCGGGCGGGAGTGTGCCGGCTGCTCGGTGACCTGCTCGTGGGGGAGTACCGCTTCCATACCGTACCGAGCCTGGCGCCGCAGGTGTGTGACTGGCTTGCCCCGGTGGCGACGGCGTCGCCCCACGTGGCCTTGGAGGTCGCTGCCAGCCGGCTGCTCGTCTCCTCCTCCCCACAGCGGGAGGCCGAGCAGTGGCGCCAGGCGATGGACGCCGTCGTCGGCCTTGAGCGTGGCGACCAGGTCGCCACCTCCCCACAGCTGCAGGACCAGGTCGCGCGCTATGTGGCGCCGGCGGCCATGCCGCCCTGGCAGCAGCTGTGGCAGAGCTGGAGCGAGGCGGCAGCAGCCTGCGCGCTCTACCACGCCGGTCAGGAGAGCGCGACCGCGCTGGCTCAGCAGGTGCTCGTGGCCAAGAACCACCCACCGAGCCAGCCCCTGGGCGCCACCTACGCCTACGTCTCGACGCCGACGGCGGCGGCGACTGTGGCCTGGCTCCATCCCCAGCCGCTTTTCAGCCTTGCTGCCCCCACCGCGGTGGGCTGGGCTTGCGCCACGTTGCTTGCCACGCACTCTTTGGCCAGGACCCAGGAGCCGCTCATGCAGTGCCGGGCAGTGACAGACGAATGTGACCGGGCTCTGGCCATCCTGGCCCTGGCGGCGGTCCAGGGTCTGCGCCCAGGCCTGCCGGGTGACCTCAGTACGGTCGCCGCGCGGCTGCAGCAGCGTTCGGTGGAGCTGGTCGAGGTCCTGGACTCCCATCCCCAGCTGCTGCACCGGGGGACGGATCTGGCCACAGGTGAGCTGGTGGACGGCGCTCTCAGAGCTCTGGCCGACGCCGAGAACGCCCGCACGATCGTGGAGCAGGCCGCCTCACTCGCCCCGCGAGTAGAGGGATCGCGACAGCACGTGGCAGCCGCCGCATCCGTGCTCGGCGGACTGGTTCCGGACCCCGTGGCCCTGGCCAAGGCGGCGATTCGGGCACGCGTGAGGATGCTGGGAGAGGCGGGCGTGGAGGCCGTGCACCGGGCTATCCACACGGCCTACGTCGGATACGGGATTCAGGGTATGGACACCTGGTGTGACAAACAGGTTCTCGGCACCTCCTCACGAGGCCTGCGGGGCCTGTTCCAGCGCCGCTGAGAGATGACAGGAGACTGACGATGATTCACAACTACCTCAGCGGCCAGTGGGAGCGGGCCACGCTCCAGGGACAGGGCCCGCTCAAGGTGATCATGAGCTCGCGCGAGCCCGCCAGGCTCAGCGCCCGTGGTACTGACAGCGCCAAACGCCCCACGAGTGCAGGCAACTTCCTCGTCCTGCCGCCGGGTAGTCTCACCGAGGACGCACCGGTCACGCTGGTGGTTGAGTCCCTGACGGGTACGCCCTTCTCGGGCGAGGCCGTCGTCGACCTGTCCCTGGAGGAGGGCAACGGTACGACGAGCCACTTCTTCCGCTCCAACCCGGTGGCTGGTCAGGTCCAGGCCCCGGTCCTCCAGCTCGTGCGCAGCGGCGAGAGCATCTCGGTGCGCCCGGGAGAGGGCGGAAGCTCGACCCGGGGCCTGGGCGGATGGTGTGCCAAACGGCGCCAGGAAACCGGGCAGAGCATGGAGGTCTCGCTCAGTCGCGTGCTGGTGGACACCTCACGCTCGATGCGTCAGCTCCAGCCGCAGGTCGAAGCTCTGCTGCGCTTCATCAAGGACCTGTGCCTCACACTGGAGACGGACCTGCCGGTCATCGAGCGGCCGGCCGTTTCCGGCGCGTCCCAGGACGGCGTCGGTGCGATCGCGCCCGCTCCGGCGCCGGGACGCACCGTGGTCATCACCGACCTGCCCGGGGTCGATACCGACGCCGACTACCTGCTGTTGTGTGAAGAGACCGTCCTGGAGACGATGCCCCAGGCTCGCGCCCTTGCGCTCAGCCCCGCGGCCTGGCAGCAGCTGGCGCGTCAGGACACGGCCTACGACCACCAGACCATGACTGCCCTCGACCCGCTGCTGGACTGGCTGGGCCAGGCGCCGAGCACGGAAGGGAGGACAGCATGAGCGCCTGTCCTTACTGCTTTACCGAACTGCCCAAGGACCAGGTGGTCTTTCGTTGCGTGGGGCGCTGCTCTCCCCGCACCGACGAGCAGGCCGAGCGCTACGGCCGTCGTCGTGCCAGGATCACGCCTCTGGTGACTGCCGGGATCAGTCCCGAGACGAAGAAGCTGCCGACCTTCGGCGTGTGCCAGCAGTGCTCGCAGACGACCTCCCTGGAGGTGTGCCCGACCTGCCACCGAGACCTGCAGGAGGGGTGGCGAGGAGTACGGACCTTCACGATGACCGTGACCGGGGCGCGCGGCTCGGGCAAGTCGGTCTATATCGCCGTCCTCATCGACTCGCTCAAGCGCTACGCCGTCAAGCGGCGCGTCATCATCTCCGAGGTAGGGGAGACCGCCAGCCTGTACGAGCGCAACTACTACGAGCGCGTCTTCGACAACAAGGCGTTGGCCGGCACCCTGCCCGGCTTCGACGACGTCATGATGTGGAAGGCAGAGGCCTCCTCCTCCAAGCCCTTTTACATCATCGTGCGCGATGTGGCCGGCGAGGACGTCGAGAAGCTGACGGCTGAGCCGGATCCGCGCTTGTCCTTCATCGACCGTGCGGACCTGACGCTCTTCCTCTTCGACCCGCTCATGCTCCAGCAGGTCAAGCAGCGGCTGGACGGCGTCATCGCCAGCGTCGACGACTCGCGCTTGGGTGATACTCCGGAGAAGGCCCTTCCCAAGGTCCTGGCACAGATGGGCAGCGGGCACGCCCGGCTGGCCATGGTCGTGGCCAAGTTTGACTCTCTGCACGCGCTGGGTGACGTGGGCGGCGCTGATGCCCTTGCTCAGGCGCTGGCCAACCCGGCGGCCCACTACAACTGGGACCAGACGGTGCGCCGGGCCGAGATGGACGCCGCTGAGGCTGCGCAGTTCCTCGACGCCGACACGGCCTTCCTCGACGCCGAGCTGCGGGGCCTGCTGTCCCTGCTGAGCGACCCACCAGTCACGATCGTGGCTGACGAGGCAGCGGCCTCCCGCAAGCTGGCTGAGGTGCGCCACTTCGCTGTCTCCTCCGTCGGGGACAGCGCCCGGCACGCCGACCAGCTCACCCTGCGCGGCATCTCACCCTTCCGGATCCTGGACCCGGTGCTGTGGGGCCTGCAGCGCTCGGGCTACCAGCTGTAGACCAATGACGCACAAGCAAGGAGAAGACGATGGCGACCTGGAGTGAGATGCGTGAGCACCTGGTGCAGACCTACGGACTTGAGGAGGACCTCGACCGCGGCGCAGGGCGCCTGAAGGGGTTCATGCCCAATGGCTACGGCAGCGACCGGCTGGTGCTCGTCCACGACACCGGTAACGAGAGCACGGGCGACCTGATGAGCGTGGAGTCTCCTGTGGCGGACTTGGACCACCTGGACCTGGCTCGCGCCTTGACCTCGATGGGCTCGATGGTGACCGGCGGCCTGGTGGTGGGGACCTATGCCCCGGGCTGGGTGAGCGTGAGACAGACGGTCACGCTGGCCAACGTCTACACCGACGACGTGCGCACGGCGATGGAGCGGGTGCCGTCCATCGCCCGGCAGCTGGCGATCGAGTGCGCTGGTGAGGAGTAGACGCCGTCGACGCGGGGTGTCAGGTTCTGTCCTGACGCCCCGCAGGTGAGCGAAGGCCGTGTCAAGAGTGCTTCGGTGTGCGACACGCCCGAGCGCGTGGACCGGGTGCTCAGTCTCACAGCCCCTCCGGGCCCTCGCGGGTTCCGTCAGCGGTGGCGCCGCTGATACCGTTATCGGGCTGCCAGGGCGCAGGTCCTGACAGCCACCTCCCGGGGTCGACCCGGGAACCAGTCTGACGGACCCGGGTCCTCCGGGTTTCCGTGTGTCCAGACCGGCCCACTATTCCTTCACAGCGAGGTACTTGTGCGAGTCGCCATGCGACACGCCCGAGCGCGTGGACCGGTCACCGAAAGCAAGAGAGGTTAGGCGCCATGGCGGGACAGAAGATCCGCATCCGGCTCAAGTCCTACGACCACGAGGTCATCGACAGCTCGGCGCGCAAGATCGTCGACGTCGTGACCCGCGCAGGTGCGACGGTCGTGGGCCCGGTGCCGTTGCCGACCGAGAAGAACGTGTTCTGCGTCATTCGGTCGCCGCACAAGTACAAGGACAGCCGCGAGCACTTTGAGATGCGTACGCACAAGCGGCTGATCGACATCGTCGACCCGACGCCCAAGGCCGTCGACTCGCTCATGCGACTCGACCTGCCGGCCGACGTCAACATCGAGATCAAGCTCTGAGGACTGAAGCCATGACTACGCTTAACCAGCCGGCTGCCGCCGCGCCTGCCAAGGCGCTGCTCGGCACCAAGCTCGGCATGACGCAGATCTGGGACGAGAACGGCGTCCTGCGTCCCGTCACTGTCGTGCGTGTTGACACCAACGTCGTGACCCAGGTCCGCACCATCGAGACCGACGGCTACGAGGCCGTCCAGCTCGCCTTCGGTGAGATCGCTGAGCGCAAGGTCACCAAGCCGCTCGCCGGCCACTTCGCCAAGGCCGGGGTTGCCCCCCGTCGCCACGTCGCCGAGGTGCGTACCTCGCTGGCCTCCGAGTTCGAGGCCGGCCAGGAGCTCACCGCTGACCTGTTCGAGGTCGGCCAGAAGGTTGACGTCCAGGGCACCTCCAAGGGTAAGGGCTTCGCCGGTGTCATGAAGCGTCACGGCTTCGCCGGCGTTAGCGCCTCCCACGGTGCTCACCGCAACCACCGCAAGCCCGGTTCCATCGGTGCCTGCGCCACCCCCGGCCGCATCTTTAAGGGCCTGCGCATGGCTGGCCGCATGGGCCACGAGACGACCACCGTCCAGAACCTCAAGGTTCGTGGCGTGGACGTCGAGAAGGGTGTCCTCCTCGTCAACGGCGCCATCCCCGGCCCCAAGGGCTCGGTCGTCGTCGTCCGCACCGCAGTGAAGGGAGCCTAACGACCATGGCTGACGCACTGACTGTCGACATCGTCGACTCCAAGGGCAAGAAGACCGGCTCCGCCGAGCTGCCCGCCGAGATCTTCGACGTCGAGACCAACATCCCCCTGATGCACCAGGTCGTCGTGGCCCAGCTGGCCGCGGCTCGCCAGGGCACCCACGCCACCAAGACCCGCGGCGCCGTCCGTGGTGGTGGCCGCAAGCCCTACCGCCAGAAGGGCACCGGCCGCGCCCGTCAGGGTTCGACCCGCGCTCCGCAGTTCGTCGGCGGTGGCACCGTGCACGGCCCGCAGCCGCGTGACTACAGCCAGCGGACCCCCAAGAAGATGAAGGCTGCCGCGCTGCGCTCTGCGCTGTCCGACCGCGCTCGCAACGGCCGCATCCACGTCATCACCGAGTTCGTCACCTCCGAGAAGCCGTCGACCAAGTCGGCCCTCGGCGCGCTGCGCAACATCACCGACCGCAAGGCCCTGGTCGTTGCTACCCGCGCCGACGAGCTCACCGCGCTCAGCCTGCGCAACGCCCCCGAGGCGCTCGTGATCTGGGCCGACCAGCTCAACACCTACGACGTCCTGGTCAACGACGACGTCGTCTTCACTGCCGCTGCCCTGGACAGCTTCCTCGGCAAGGGCGAGGAGGAGTCCAAGTGAGCCTCGAGAAGAGCAAGAACCCCCGCGACGTCATCGTCGCGCCGGTCGTCTCCGAGAAGTCCTACGCCTGCATGGACCGTGGCCAGTACACGTTCCTTGTCGCGCCGGGTTCTAACAAGACCGAGATCAAGCAGGCCGTCGAGGCCATCTTCGGTGTCAAGGTCGCGTCCGTGAACACCCAGAACCGCCAGGGCAAGACCCGCCGTACCCGCAACGGGCTCGGCAAGTCCAAGGACACCAAGCGCGCGATCGTCACGCTGCGCGAGGGGACCATCGACATCTTTGGCGATGTGGCCGAGTGAGCCACGGAAGGTAAAGCATCGACATGGGAATCCGTAAGTACAAGCCGACGACGCCGGGTCGCCGCGGCTCCTCCGTGGCCGACTTCGTCGAGATCACGCGCAGCGAGCCCGAGAAGTCCCTCGTCCGTCCGCTGAGCAAGACTGGTGGTCGTAACTCCAACGGCCGCGTCACCACCCGCCACAAGGGCGGCGGTCACAAGCGCGCCTACCGCGTCATCGACTTCCGTCGTGGTGACAAGGACGGCGTGCCCGCCAAGGTCGCTCACATCGAGTACGACCCCAACCGCACTGCCCGCATCGCGCTGCTGCACTACGCCGACGGCGAGAAGCGCTACATCATCGCCCCCAACCGTCTGGGCCAGGGCGACGTGGTCGAGTCCGGCCCGAACGCTGACATCAAGCCCGGCAACAACCTGCCGCTGCGCAACATCCCGACCGGTACCGTGGTCCACGCCGTGGAGCTGCGTCCGGGTGGCGGTGCCAAGATCGCCCGCTCTGCTGGTACCTCGGTCCAGCTGGTGGCCAAGGAGGGCAAGTACGCCCAGCTGCGTATGCCCTCCGGTGAGATCCGCAACGTCGAGGCCGCCTGCCGTGCAACCGTCGGCGAGGTCGGCAACGCCGAGCAGTCCAACATCAGCTGGGGTAAGGCCGGCCGTATGCGCTGGAAGGGCGTGCGCCCGACCGTCCGTGGTGTCGTCATGAACCCGGTTGACCACCCGCACGGTGGTGGTGAGGGCCGTACCTCCGGTGGTCGTCACCCTGTGTCCCCGTGGGGCAAGCCCGAGGGCCGTACCCGTCGTCCCAACAAGTCCAGCGACCGCCTCATCGTGCGTCGTCGTCGGACCGGCAAGAAGCGCTGATAGGAGCCTGATATGCCGCGCAGCCTGAAGAAGGGTCCCTTCGTCGACGACCACCTCATGAAGAAGGTGGACGCCCAGAACGAGAAGGGCACCAAGAACGTCATCAAGACCTGGTCCCGTCGTTCGGTGATTACGCCGGACTTCCTCGGACACACTTTCGCCGTCCACGACGGTCGCAAGCACGTCCCGGTCTTCGTCACCGAGTCCATGGTGGGCCACAAGCTCGGCGAGTTCGCTCCGACCCGCACCTTCCGCGGGCACGTCAAGGACGACCGCAAGTCGCGTCGCTGACGCCCGCAGCAGGAAGAGAGGCTAGAACATGGAAGCCAAGGCGCAGGCCAAGTACGTGCGCTGCACGCCGATGAAGGCACGTCGCGTCGTGGACGTCGTCCGCGGCAAGAACGCCCTCGAGGCCGTCAACGTGCTCCGTTTCGCCCCGCAGGCCGCTGCGGTGCCGGTGCGCAAGGTCATCGAGTCCGCGATCGCCAACGCTCGGGTCAAGGCCGAGCGGGCGGGTGAGCGTTTCGACGAGAGCCAGCTGTTCATCACCGAGGTGTTCGCTGACGAGGGCCCGACCCTCAAGCGTTTCCGTCCCCGCGCCCAGGGGCGCGCGAGCCGGATCCTCAAGCGCACCAGCCACATCACCGTCATCGTCGGCGACAAGGCCGACGCCGCCAAGAAGGAAGGAGCCCGCTAATGGGGCAGAAGGTCAACCCGACCGGCTTCCGCTTGGGCATCACGACGGACCACCGTTCGCGCTGGTTCGCCGACTCCACGAAGCCCGGTCAGCGTTACCGCGACTTCGTTGAGGAGGACGTCAAGATCCGCCGCCTCATGGAGGACGGCATGGAGCGCGCCGGTATCTCCAAGGTCGACATCGAGCGCACGCGTGACCGCGTCCGCGTCGACCTGCACACCGCGCGTCCCGGCATCGTCATCGGTCGCCGCGGCGCCGAGGCCGAGCGCCTGCGCGGTCAGCTGGAGAAGCTGACCGGCAAGCAGGTCCAGCTCAACATCCTCGAGGTCAAGAGCCCCGACCTGGACGCCCAGCTCGTGGCGCAGGGCATCGCGGAGCAGCTCGCCAGCCGAGTCTCCTTCCGCCGTGCCATGCGTAAGGGCATGCAGTCGGCCATGCGCGCCGGCGCCAAGGGCATCCGTGTCCAGTGCTCCGGCCGCCTGGGTGGCGCTGAGATGAGCCGCAGCGAGTTCTACCGTGAGGGTCGCGTGCCGCTGCACACCCTGCGTGCGAACATCGACTACGGCTTCTACGAGGCCAAGACCACCTTCGGACGTCTCGGCGTCAAGGTGTGGATCTACAAGGGCGACATGACGGAGCGCGAGTTCGCCCGTCAGCAGGCTGAGTCCGGCCCGCGCGGCCGCGGTCGTGGAGACCGTCGTCGTGGCGAGCGTCGTGGCGAGCGCGCCCCGCGTCAGAACAGCGAGCAGCAGGCCGAGCAGACGCCGGCCGCCGAGAGCGCTGCCGCTCCGCAGGGAACGGAGGCCTGAGCCATGCTCATCCCTCGCCGGACCAAGTTCCGCAAGCAGCACCGCCCGCACCGTTCGGGCCTGTCCAAGGGCGGCAACCAGATCGCCTTCGGTGACTACGGCATCCAGGCTCTCGAGCCCGCCTACATCACCAACCGCCAGATCGAGGCGGCCCGTATCGCCATGACCCGTCACGTCAAGCGTGGCGGCAAGGTGTGGATCAACATCTTCCCGGACCGTCCTCTGACCAAGAAGCCCGCCGAGACCCGCATGGGTTCCGGTAAGGGTGCTCCTGAGTGGTGGATCGCCAACGTCAAGCCCGGACGCATCCTGTTCGAGCTCGGCGGTGTCGACGAGGCACTCGCCCGTGAGGCGATGCGCCGTGCGCAGCACAAGCTTCCGATGAAGACCCGTTTCGTTACTCGTGAGGGTGGTGACGTCTGATGGCTATCGGCTCCCAGGGCCTGACCCCGACCGACCTCGACGCCATGGACAACGAGCGCCTCGCTGAGGAGCTCTCCAAGGCCAAGGCCGAGCTGTTCAACCTCCGGTTCGCGTCCGCGACCGGTCAGCTGGAGGACCACGGTCGTCTCAAGGCCGTGCGTCGCGACATCGCCCGCATCCACACCATCGTGCGCGAGCGTGAGCTCGGCATCCGTACCGCTCCGAGCACGGAGGAGTCCAAGTGAGCGAGCAGAATATCGAGACCACCGAGCGCAACCAGCGCAAGGTCCGCCGCGGCTACGTCGTGTCGGACAAGATGGACAAGACCATCGTCGTTGAGGTTGAGGAGCGCTACAAGCACTCCCTGTACGGCAAGGTCCTGCGCCGTTCGTCCAAGGTCAAGGTCCACGACGAGAACAACGAGGCCGGTGTCGGCGACCTCGTCGTCATCATGGAGACCCGTCCGCTCAGCGCCACCAAGCGCTGGCGCCTGGTCGAGATCGCCGAGAAGGCCAAGTGATCTGACGCCTCGCGTTGGATACACAGCGACGCCGTCGCCTCCCGTCAGGGGGCGGCGGCGTCGTCGCGTGCGCGCCCAGCGGAGGTTTGCGGTGCGGTGAGCAAAGGCACAGGCGCTTTCGCCTCGCCCCGGTTCCGCAGAATCATGCGGTTGCACTAGGCTGTGGGAGTTGCGCGCGCCCGTAGTGCGCCTAGCAGAGACCTCGCGCCCTGTGCGCCTGTGTCTGCCGGGAGCCACGCGCCGCGGACTCCCACGCCTCGGCGGGGGAGCAGCGTGCATGAGAAGAAGGAACGTTCGGCCAGGCTCGCGCCCCACCAGGGCTGTCGAGAACCGGCTCGACGACAGGAGAACACCCAATGATCCAGCAGGAGTCGCGACTGAAGGTCGCCGACAACACCGGTGCCAAGGAGATCCTGTGCATCCGTGTGCTCGGCGGCTCGGGTCGGCGCTATGCGGGCATCGGCGACACGATCGTCGCTACCGTGAAGGACGCCATCCCCGGCGGCAACGTCAAGAAGGGCGACGTCGTCAAGGCGGTCGTCGTGCGCACCCGCAAGGAGCGCCGGCGTCCGGACGGCTCGTACATCCGCTTCGACGAGAACGCAGCCGTCATCCTCAAGAACGACGGCGACCCGCGCGGTACGCGCATCTTCGGTCCCGTCGGCCGTGAGCTTCGCGAGAAGAAGTTCATGCGCATCGTCTCGCTCGCCCCGGAGGTGATCTGAACATGGCACGCATCAAGAAGGGCGACCAGGTCATCGTCATCGCCGGTAAGGACAAGGGCAAGACCGGCCGTGTCCTGGAGGTCCTGCCCAGCAAGGACCGCGTGGTCGTCGAGGGCGTCCAGCGCGTCACGAAGCACACCCGCGTGGGCCAGTCCGCTCAGGGCGCCACGACCGGTGGCATCGAGACCGTTGAGGCCCCGATCCACGCCTCTAACGTCATGCTCGTCGACCCCAAGACCAAGGAGCGCACCCGTGTGGGCTTCCGCGTCGAGGAGGGCGAGCGCCCCAACGGCGCCAAGCGCACCGTCCGTGTGCGCTACGCCAAGAAGTCCGGGGAGGACCTGTGACCATGGCTGAGAACACCACCCCCCGTCTGAAGACCAAGTACGCCGAGGAGGTGCGCCCCGCCCTGCTCAGCGAGTTCCAGCACGGCAACGTGATGGAGGTCGGGCGCGTCGTCAAGGTCGTCGTCAACATGGGTGTCGGCGAGGCTGCTCACGACTCCAAGATGATCGAGGGCGCGGTCCGCGACCTCGCCGCGATCACCGGTCAGAAGCCCCAGGTCACCAAGGCCCGCAAGTCCATCGCGCAGTTCAAGCTGCGTGAGGGCATGCCGATCGGCGCGCACGTCACGCTGCGCGGCGACCGCATGTGGGAGTTCCTGGACCGCCTCATCTCGATCTCGCTTCCCCGCATCCGCGACTTCCGCGGCCTGTCCCCGAAGCAGTTCGACGGCAACGGCAACTACACCTTCGGTCTCACGGAGCAGGCTGTGTTCCACGAGATCGATGCTGACTCCATCGACCGCGTGCGCGGCATGGACATCACCGTGGTGACCACGGCCAAGACCGACGAGGAGGCCCGCTCGCTGCTCAAGCAGCTCGGCTTCCCCTTCAAGGAGAAGTGACATGGCGAAGACCGCTCTGATCGAGAAGGCCAACCGTAAGCCGAAGTTCGCTGTTCGTGCCTACACGCGCTGCCAGCGCTGCGGCCGTCCGCACTCGGTGTACCGCAAGTTCGGCCTGTGCCGTATCTGCCTGCGCGAGATGGCCCTTGGCGGCCAGCTCCCCGGCGTGAGCAAGTCCAGCTGGTAAGAACTTACGTCGCAGGTCCGATGAGGAAACCACGACGAGGAAGGGCGCAGGCCCACTCATGACTATGACAGACCCGATCGCAGACATGCTGACCCGTCTGCGTAATGCAAACAACGCCTACCACGACGCCGTCTCGATGCCGTCGAGCAAGCTCAAGGTGAGCATCGCTGAGATGCTCAAGGCCGAGGGCTACATCGCCGACTTCGAGGTCTCCGACGCCCAGGTCGGCAAGACGCTCACGCTGAGCCTGAAGTACGGAGCCAACCGCCAGCGGGCCATTCAGGGCCTCAAGCGCGTCTCCAAGCCCGGCCTGCGCGTCTACGCCAAGTCCACGAACCTGCCCAAGGTCCTCGGCGGCCTGGGGGTGGCCATCCTGTCCACCTCCTCCGGCCTCCTGACCGACAAGCAGGCTGAGTCCAAGGGCGTGGGCGGCGAAGTCCTCGCCTACGTCTGGTGAAACAAGGAACGGAGGAATAGCAATGTCTCGTATTGGACGTCTTCCCGTTCCGGTTCCCGCCGGAGTGGACGTGACCATCAACGGCAACGACGTGACCGTCAAGGGCCCCAAGGGCACCCTGTCGCGCACGATCGCGCAGCCGCTGAGCGTCACGCGACAGGAGGACGGCACCATCCTGGTGACCCGTCCCAACGACGAGCGCGAGTCCCGCTCGCTGCACGGCCTGTCGCGCACGCTCATCAACAACATGATCATCGGCGTGACCGAGGGCTACACCAAGAACCTCGAGATCGTCGGCACCGGTTACCGCGCTGCTCAGAAGGGCACGGGCATCGAGCTCTCGCTCGGTTTCTCGCACACCGTGGTCGTCGAGGCTCCTGAGGGCATCACCCTCAAGGTTGACGGCAACCTCAAGATCGAGGTCTCCGGTATCTCCAAGGAGCAGGTCGGCGAGGTCGCCGCGAACATCCGCAAGATCCGCCCCCCGGAGCCCTACAAGGGCAAGGGCGTGCGCTACGCCGGCGAGAACGTGCGCCGCAAGGTCGGAAAGGCTGGTAAGTGACCATGGCTTACGCGATCAAGAGGGGCAAGTCCAAGACCATTGCCCGCAAGATCCGTCACCAGCGCGTGCGCAAGCACGTGCACGGTACCGCCGAGCGCCCGCGCCTGGTCGTTACCCGGTCCAACCGTCACATGGTTGCCCAGGTTATCGACGACACCATCGGCCACACCCTGTGCTCCGCCTCCACGCTTGAGGACGCCGTCAAGGGCGCCGAGGGCCACAAGGTCGGTGCTGCGCACAAGGTGGGCGAGCTCGTCGCCGAGCGCGCCAAGGCCCTGGGCATCGAGGCGGTCGTGTTCGACCGTGGCGGAATGAAGTACCACGGTCGCGTTGCGGCCGTCGCGGACGGCGCCCGCGAGGGCGGCCTGAAGCTCTGAGCCAGACGACGAGAAAGCAGAGGAACATCTGATGGCTGCACCGCAGCGAGACAGGTCCGCGTCGTCCGACGGCTCGGCCCGCAACGAGAACGACGAGCGTCGCGGCGAGGGCCGCGGCCGTCGCAACCGCAACAACGACCGCCGCGACCGTAACAACGGCCGTGGCAACGACGACAAGTACATCGAGCGCGTCGTCACCATCAACCGCGTGTCCAAGGTCGTCAAGGGCGGCCGCCGCTTCACCTTCACGGCCCTGGTCGTCGTGGGTGATGGTGAGGGCACGGTCGGCGTCGGCTACGGCAAGGCGAAGGAAGTTCCCGCCGCCATCGCCAAGGCCGTCGAGATCGCGAAGAAGAACTTCTTCCACGTCCCGATGATCCGCCGCACGATCCCGCACCTGGTCCAGGGTGAGGACTCCGCCGGAGTCGTCCTCCTGCGTCCGGCCTCCCCGGGTACCGGTGTTATCGCCGGTGGTCCGGTGCGCGCCGTGCTGGACTGCGCCGGTGTCCACGACATCCTGTCCAAGTCGCTCGGCTCCTCCAACGCCATCAACATCGTCCACGCGACGGTGACGGCGCTCAAGCAGCTCGAGCAGCCGGAGGGCGTGGCCGCCCGTCGTGGCCTGCCCTTGGAGGACGTCGCCCCGCAGTCCATGCTGCGGGCTCGCGCCGAGGGCGAGGCTGACAAGCGCGCCGCGGCCGAGAAGAAGGAGGCCGAGAAGGCCGCTGAAGGAGTGGGTGCGTGATGGCTTCCGCCACTGAGAACAAGCAGCTTAAGATCACGCAGGTCCGTTCGGGCATCGGCGGCACCCGCCGCCAGCGCGAGACCCTGCAGTCTCTGGGCCTGCGCAAGATCCGCCAGTCCGTCGTGCGTGAGGACAACCCCTCGGTGCGCGGCATGATCGCCACGGTGGCCCACCTGGTCACCGTTGAGGAGGCCTGAGATGGCTGACAGCACGAAGAACGAGGACAAGGTCCAGGTCGTCAAGCTGCACCACCTGCGTCCGGCCCCCGGTTCGAAGAAGGCCAAGACCCGCGTGGGTCGTGGTGAGGGCTCGAAGGGTAAGACCTCCGGACGTGGTACCAAGGGCACCAAGGCCCGTTACCAGGTTCGTGCGGGCTTCGAAGGTGGCCAGATGCCGCTGCACATGCGTCTGCCCAAGCTTCGCGGCTTCCGCAACCCCAACCGCGTCGAGTTCCAGCCGGTCAACGTCGGTCGCATCGCTGAGCTCTTCCCCGAGGGTGGAGTGGTGAGCGTCGAGGACCTCGTGGCCAAGGGCGCCGTCCGCGGCGGCCGCCTGGTCAAGGTCCTCGGCACGGGTGACGTTAACGTCAAGCTCGACATCACGGTCGACGCCTGGTCTGGCTCCGCCAAGGAGAAGATCGAGGCTGCCGGTGGGTCCATCACGGCTCGCTGACGCTGATCTGATCAGTAGCACGGTCCCCGGCTACCGGTTCTCCGGTAGCCGGGGACCGTGCTGTCTGCGGGGCACAGACGTACCCACCGCGTGGCAGCGGTGACGGCGCGCCATGCCACTCACCCGGCGCGGCCAAGCGCACAGGAGCGTGACCTATACCCCGTCAGGAATTGCTGATGGCTGGACTACTGCCTGTGCTGTCGTTGTAGTGTGGCGCACGGTGCCTGTCGGTACCCCGCGCAGGGCGCCCTGTGCCCGTCGTGGTCACCCTTGTTCCCGCCACCTACAGGAGTTCGAGTGCTCAGCGCGTTTATGCAGGCGTTCCGCACGCCCGACCTGAGGAAGAAGCTCCTCTTCACGCTGGGCATCATGGCGCTGTTCCGGCTGGGCTCGGTTCTGCCCACCCCGGGCGTGGACATGAAGAACGTCCAGCAGTGCATCGGTGAGAGCCAGGACGCCGGGCTGCTGAGCCTGATCAACATCTTCTCCGGCGGCGCTCTGCTGCAGCTGAGTGTCTTCGCGCTGGGCATCATGCCCTACATCACGGCGTCGATCATCATCCAGCTGCTGCGCGTGGTCATCCCTCGTTTCGAGGAGCTCCACAAGGAGGGCCAGGCTGGTACTGCCAAGCTGACGGAGTACACCCGGTACCTCACCATCGGCCTGGGCGTGCTGCAGTCGGCCACCATCGTGGCCACGGCCTCCTCCGGCAACCTGTTCACCGGCTGCTCCGTGGCCGTCATCCCGGACTCCTCGGCGGTGAACCTCGGGCTCATGATCGTCACGATGACCGCCGGTACCGGACTGATCATGTGGCTGGGTGAGCTCATCACGGAGAAGGGCATCGGCAACGGTATGTCGCTGCTCATCTTCACGTCGATCGTGGCACGCATGCCACAGAACCTGTTCTCGATTCTGGGTGGCAACGGGGGCGCCTCGAAGTTCCTCACGGTCCTGGCCGTGATCTTGCTGGCGACCGTGGCCGTGGTGTTCATTGAGCAGGCCACGCGCCGGATCCCGGTCCAGTACGCCAAGCGCATGATCGGGCGGCGTCAGTACGGCGGCTCGACCACCTACATCCCGATCAAGATCAACACCGCAGGTGTGATCCCGGTGATCTTCGCGTCCTCGATCCTGGCGATGCCTCAGCTCATCGCCCAGTTCGGCTCACCGACGAGCTCCTGGGTCCAGTGGATCTCAGCCAACCTGCGCCAGACCGACCCGGTCTACCTCGTGGGCTACGGCCTGCTCATCCTCTTCTTCACCTTCTTCTACACCACGATCACCTTCAACCCGGAGGAGATCGCGGACAACATGAAGAAGTACGGCGGCTTCATCCCGGGTATCCGCGCCGGTGAGCCGACCGTCAAGTACCTCTCCTACGTCATCAACCGCGTGACTACCGCTGGCTCGGTCTACCTGCTGGTCCTCGCCCTGCTGCCGACCCTGGCAGTGATCTGGCTGGGCTTGTCCCAGAACCTGCCCTTCGGTGGTACGACGATCCTCATTATGGTCGGCGTCGGTCTGCAGACGGTCAAGGAGATCAACTCCCAGCTTCAGCAGCGCCACTACGAAGGGTTCCTCTCATGAGCGCACGTATGGTCCTCCTCGGCCCTCCCGGGGCCGGCAAGGGCACCCAGGCCGCACGTATCTCCGAGCGTCTGGGCATCCCGGCCATCTCCACCGGTGACATCTTCCGCGCCAACGTCGCGGGCAACACCGAGCTCGGCCAGCAGGCGAAGAAGTACATGGACGCCGGTGAGTACGTCCCGGACTCCGTCACCAACGCCATGGTCAAGGACCGTCTTGCTGCCGACGACGCCGCGCAGGGCTTCCTGCTTGACGGCTATCCGCGTACCGAGGCCCAGGTCCACGAGCTCGACGCCATGCTCGCCGAGAGCGGCCTGGCCCTGGACGTCGTCCTGGAGATCACGGCCGAGGCCGAGGTCGTGGTCCAGCGTCTGCTCAAGCGCGCCACGGAGCAGAACCGCGCCGACGACACTGAGCCGGTGATCCGCCGTCGCCTGGAGGTCTACGCCGAGCAGACCGAGCCTCTGGCCGCCCTCTACGAGTCCAAGGGGCTGCTGGTGCGTGTGGACGGCATCGGCGACATTGACGAGGTGACCGAGCGCATCATGAGCGCCCTCGCCTCGCGGGGCGTTCAGGCCTGACAACCTACGACGGCGGACCACCTGAGAGACGGGATGGTCCGCCGTCGTCATACCCGGCGGCCTGGGCGGCTGCCGACCGACGCCGAAAGGAGCCTCGTGCTGGGACGCGAGCAGATCGAGATCAAGACACCGCAGCAGGTGGCGCAGATGCGCCGGGCCGGCCTGGTGGTCGCCGACATCCACTCGGCGCTGCGTGAGGCGGTGCGTCCTGGCATCACCACGGCCGAGCTCGACGCCGTCAGCGCGGCGGTGATCGACAAGGCCGGTGCCGGCTCGAACTTCCTGGGCTACGAGGGATATCCAGCCACCGTGTGCATCTCGGTCAACAACGAGGTCGTTCACGGCATCCCCGGACCCCGCGTGCTGGAAGAGGGAGACCTGGTCACCTTCGACTGTGGTGCCTACGTCCTGGATGAGTCTGGTACCCAGTGGCACGGTGACGCTGCCTTCACCACGGTTGTGGGCGGACGCTACGCCAACCGCGTGGACCGGGTGCTGGACTGTGCCACGCGTGAGGCTCTGTGGGCGGCCATCGCCGCCGTGGCGCGGGCGGCGGCCGGTGAGACAACGGGCCGCGCCACACGGCTGAACGCCATTGGCGACGCCGTCGAGGCCGTGGTGGCGCAGGTCAGCGAGCGTGAGGGCGTGAGCCTGGGCATCCTGGAGGACTACGTCGGTCACGGCATCGGCACCGCGATGCATATGGACCCCGACGTCCTCAACTACTCGGTGCGACGCAAGGGCCCGCGGCTTCGGCCAGGCATGGTGCTGGCCATCGAACCTATGCTCACGGCCGGCAGCGGCGAGGTCCGCGAGCTCGACGACGGCTGGACCGTGGTGACTCAGGACGGCTCGCGTGCCGCCCAGTGGGAGCACACCGTGGCGATCGTGCCCGGGGGAGTGTGGGTGCTCACTGCCTCCGACGGCGGTGTGGAGGGCCTGGCGCCTTACGGCATCGAGCCGCGTCCCCTGCGCTAGGCCGCGACGGCGGCGCCGGAGCGCTGTGTTGGGGAACACCGTCAGTGTGCGGCTTCTCGCATGGTGAGGTCCCCGGCGTGTGCCGTATCGTTGGCACTTGGTGCGTCTGAAGAGTCCCGCGCGCCCTCAGTGAGGGAACGTGAGTCACCAGGGCGCGCTGCCTGGCGGCGACGCCGTCGGGCCACTCGAGCGAGAAAGCACCGATGGAGGAACATGGCTAAGAAGGACGGCGTCATCGAGGTCGAGGGATCGGTCGTCGAGGCCCTTCCGAACGCAATGTTCCGGGTGGAGCTGAGCAACGGGCACGTGGTGCTCGCGCACATCTCCGGAAAGATGCGGCAGCACTACATCCGCATCCTCCCCGAGGACCGGGTGGTCGTGGAGCTCAGCCCCTACGACCTGTCCCGTGGCCGCATCGTCTACCGGTACAAGTGACAGTCCTCCCCGCGAGGGGGACGGAGGAACATCATGAAGGTCAAGCCGAGCGTCAAGAAGATCTGTGACAACTGCAAGGTGATTCGTCGCCACGGCCGTGTCATGGTCATCTGCGAGAACCCGCGGCACAAGCAGCGTCAGGGCTGAGTCCCGACGCAGGTCGCCAGCCTGGCGGCCACTGACAAGCACCCACCCCAGCGACTCGGTCCAGCCGATCGCAACCCTCGGTTCCTGGAGGCCGGGGCCGCCGCACGAGGCGGAGGAGGTGGGCGACGACCTCCGGGAACACACAGGAGAACCACACCGTGGCACGTATTTCCGGTGTCGACCTGCCTCGCGAGAAGCGAGTCGAGGTCGCCCTCACGTACATCTTCGGAATCGGGCGCACCCGCGCGCACGAGACCCTCGCCGCTACCGGGGTCAACCCGGACACCCGCGTCAAGGACCTGAGCGAGGACGAGCTCGTCCTGCTGCGTAACCACATCGACGCCAACTACCAGGTTGAGGGTGACCTGCGCCGCGAGGTCCAGGCGGACATCCGCCGCAAGATCGAGATCGGCTGCTACCAGGGTCTGCGTCACCGCCGTCACCTGCCCGTGCACGGCCAGCGCACCAAGACCAACGCGCGTACCCGCAAGGGCCCCAAGCGCACCGTGGCCGGTAAGAAGAAGGCCAAGTAAGCAGTAGTCCACAGCGCGGGCACGGCTGCCCGCCATGGAACGACGACCTAGATCGAAGAAGGAAATATGCCTCCCAAGAGCCGCACCACCGTGCGTAAGCCGCGTCGCAAGGACCGGAAGAACGTGACCCACGGTCACGCCTACATCAAGTCGACCTTCAACAACACCATCGTCTCCCTGACCGACCCCAACGGCGCCGTCATCGCCTGGGCCTCCTCCGGCCAGGTCGGCTTCAAGGGCTCGCGTAAGTCGACCCCCTACGCCGCCCAGCTCGCTGCTGAGGCGGCCGCTCGCCGCGCCCAGGAGCACGGTATGAAGAAGATTGACGTCTTCGTCAAGGGCCCGGGCTCCGGCCGCGAGACCGCGATCCGCTCCCTCCAGGCCGCTGGCCTCGAGGTCGGCTCCATCACGGACGTCACCCCCCAGGCCCACAACGGCTGCCGCCCGCCCAAGCGCCGTCGCGTCTGAGACTCCTTGGCCGACGCCGTCGCTCTCCTGACGGTCAGCGACGTCGTCGGCCACCAGCCGCTTGCCGCCACCGGCGGCCAGCGGGTGCAGGGCCCGAGCCCCGGGCGGCTGCACCACCGATGAGGAACGGCGTCATATAGCGGGCGCCGCGACGAAAGGAAACCCAGTGCTCATTGCACAGCGACCCACGCTCTCCGAGGAGGTCGTCGAGGAGGACCGCCGCTCGCGGTTCGTCATCGAGCCTCTCGAGCCCGGCTTCGGATACACCCTGGGCAACTCCCTGCGGCGCACGCTGCTGTCGTCCATCCCAGGCGCAGCCGTAACCAGTGTGCGTATCGACGGCGTTCCCCACGAGTTCCGCACCATCGCCGGCGTCAAGGAGGATGTCACCCAGATCATCCTCAACATCAAGGAGATCGTGCTCTCGTCCGAGAACGACGAGCCGGTCGTCATGTACCTGCGTAAGTCCGGTCCGGGCGTTGTCACCGCTGGTGACATCACGCCTCCGGCTGGCGTGGAGATCCACAACCCTGACCTGGTGATCGCCAACCTCAACGAGAAGGGCAAGCTGGAGATCGAGCTGACCGTCGAGCGCGGTCGTGGCTACGTCTCGGCCAACCAGAACAAGGACCCCAACGGGGAGATCTCCCGCATCCCGGTGGACTCGATCTACTCGCCGGTCAAGAAGGTCTCCTACGCCGTCGAGGCTACCCGTGTTGAGCAGCGCACGGACTTCGACCGTCTCGTCGTTGACGTCGAGACGAAGGCCTCCAT
The DNA here is from genome assembly GCF_002861525.1 of Actinomyces urogenitalis. Classification (NCBI taxonomy): domain Bacteria; kingdom Bacillati; phylum Actinomycetota; class Actinomycetes; order Actinomycetales; family Actinomycetaceae; genus Actinomyces; species Actinomyces urogenitalis. The sequence continues at coordinate 49,531 of NZ_PKHA01000008.1, forward strand.
CACCCCTCGTGACGCTCTTGCCTCTGCCGGCAAGACCCTCGTCGAGCTCTTCGGGCTGGCCCGCGAGCTCAACGTCGAGGCCGAGGGCATCGAGGTCGGCCCCTCGCCGATGGACCAGGCCCTGCAGCAGGACCTCGCCCTCATGATCGACGAGCTGGACCTGCAGGCCCGTTCCTCCAACGCGCTCAAGCGCGAAGGTATCCACACCGTCGGTGAGCTCGTCGCGCGCAGCGAGGCGGACCTCCTCGACATCCGTAACTTCGGTGCCAAGTCGATCTCCGAGATCAAGGAGAAGCTGGCCGAGCTGGGGCTGTCCCTCAAGGGCTCCTCGGTCGACTACATCGCGGACGACGACTACACCAACCCCACGTTCAGCGACGAGCAGCAGGCCTGAGCCCGCTCGTCATTCACCTAGGAGACAACAATGCCTCGCCCCACCAAGGGACCCCGCCTGGGCGGTTCCGCCCAGCACGAGCGCCACATCCTCGCGAACCTCGCGACCCAGCTCTTCATCCACGAGTCCATCACGACCACGGAGGCTCGCGCCCGTCGCCTGCGTCCCTACGTCGAGAAGCTCATCTCCAAGGGCAAGCGCGGCGACCTTCACGCCCGCCGCACCGTCCTGAAGAAGGTCACGGACAAGTTCGCCGTCTACCGCCTCTTCGAGGAGATCGCCCCGAAGCTGGCCGACCGTGAGGGTGGCTACACGCGCATCGTCAAGACCGCGCCGCGCAAGGGTGACAACGCCCCCATGGCCGTCATCTCGCTGGTCCTGGAGCCCGTGGCCAAGCAGGAGGTCGTGGCTGACGCCGTGGCGACCGCCAAGCGCGCTGCCGAGGCCGCCGTGGCCAAGGAGGACAAGACCGAGGCTCCCGCCGCTGAGGCGAAGAAGGAGTACGCCGGCGCCGTGCGTCTGGAGGAGGGCTCGGCCGAGGCTCCTGACGACGAGCACAAGGTCAAGGGCAACGAGGACTCCATGAAGTACCACGTTCCCGGCTCGCGCTGGTACGACGCCACCGTGGCTGAGGTCTGGTTCGCTTCCGCCGAGGACGCCGAGGCCGCTGGCTTCGCTCCCGCCGGTGGCGCTGCCGCCCAGAAGGTCGAGGAGGCCTGATTGAGCCTGCCTCGCGTCTGACGGCGTGAGGAACACGGAAGGCCCGCCTGGCTGCTCAGCCAGGCGGGCCTTCCGTGCGTCTGAGGGGCGTTCCGCTGCCGTTGGCGGGCGGCCGTGGCCTGCGGCGCCGTCGGTCAAGGGCAACGCGGCCCTAGTACCGGGCCATGGACCAGCAGCGGGCCCCGCCGGTCATCCCCGCCTCATTGGGAACGACGACGACGTCGGAGCCCATCCGGGACAGCTGCAGCGGGGCGATCCTCCTGGAGTTCCCGCCGCCCAGGTAGAGGCGGTCCCACATGTACATCGGGCGCAGCGCGTCGACGACCCGTCGCACGCGCCGCGACCAGTGGGCGTCGCCGAGGCGCAGGCGCTCGTGCTCGCCGATGTAGTCGTCGTAGGTCAGTCCCCAGCGCACAGGCCCCTGGGAGACCTCAACATGGGGCGCCAGGACGCCGTTGTCGAAGACGGCGTTGCCCAGGCCTGTTCCAAGGGTGACGATCATCTCGCTGCCGTGGCCCGTGACGACTCCTGCACCGGCGACCTCAGCGTCATTGAGGACCAGGGCCGGGGCTCCCAGGCGCTGGCTGACGGCCTTGCCCATGTCAAAGCGCGCCCACTGCTCCACGAGCTCAGGCAGCACCTTGGAGCGAGGTCCGTCACGGGTGATGTAGTGGGGCGTGGCGATGACGACGCCGTGGCGGATCATCCCGGGCATCCCGACCGTGATCCGGTCGGCGTCAGGCAGCTGCTGGGCTAGGCCCGCGATGGTCTCTACCAGCTTGCTCGGCGGCAACGGGTAGGGAGTGGGGGTGCGCACGGCCCGGGAGATGATAGCGCCTTCGGCATCGAGGACCGAGGCCTTGATGCCGCCTCCGCCACAGTCCACGGACAGGGTGGTGTCACTGGTCATGAGGCGACCGTACCTGGCTACGCCCTCATGTGGTCGAATAGCCACGTGCCTGCCCCATCCACGTCCTCCCGTCCGCCCGCCCCGAGACCGCAGCCTGGCCTGCCTGACCGCGTGCCGGAGACCGAGGAGCGCCTGCGGCTGCGCCTCGACCTGGCCTATGACGGCGCAGGTTTCAAGGGATGGGCGGCGCAGCCTGGCCTGCGCACGGTCGAAGGCGAGCTGACCGCCGCCCTGGCAACCGTGCTGCGCGAGCCGGTGCGGCTGACGGTGGCGGGCCGGACGGACACCGGCGTGCACGCCGCGGCGCAGACGGCCCACCTGGACGTCAGCGAGCGCGCCTGGCAGGCGTTGCCGGGCCGCAGTGATCGTGAGCCAGGCCAGGCGCTGCTGGCGCGCGTGACGGGCGTGCTGGCCCGTCAGGCCCAGCGTGCCGCCGAGAACGGTCTCATCGGCGCGCTCGCCCGCGGAGCGAGTGACGTCGTCCTGCGGGGCGCCAGGCGCGTCCCGGCCGACTTTGACGCGCGTTTCTCAGCGCTGGAGCGGCGGTATGTCTACCGCATCGACGACGGCGCGCCGTCTCAGGGGCGCAGGGCCTACGACCCGTGCCGGCGCGGCCAGGTGCTGTGGGTCGGGCAGGCCCTCGATGTTGAGTCCATGGCGCTCTCAGCGCGAGGCCTGCTGGGTGAGCACGACTTCCTGTCCTACTGCAAGCCGCGCGAGGGGGCGACGACGATTCGCACCCTGAGGCGCCTGGACTGGCAACGCGCCTCCAGCGGGCCGGACGCCGGGCTGGTCACGCTCACCGTGGTGGCTGACGCCTTCTGCCACTCGATGGTGCGCTCGCTGGTGGGGGCAGGCCTCGCCGTCGGCCAGGGGCGTCAGCCGGTCTCCTGGCCGGCCCGGCTGCTGGCGGCGCGTAGCCGGGACCAGGCGGCGCCGGTAGCCCCGCCTTACGGACTGACGCTGGAGGAGGTCGTCTACCCGCCCGACAGCGAGCTCGCTGCCCAGGCACGCCGTGCCCGGGTGGTGCGCAGCCTGCCGGGGCCGGGCGATGACGACTGTGGCTGCTGAGGGTGCGCCCCACGTGGCGGGTTTCACGGGGCAAGGAGCCGTCAACCTTTTGACCCTCTCATAGGCGCGCCGGTATGGTGGGCAATCGTCGTGCAGCACGTATGTGCGCTTCCGCGGTGCCGTCCCACTCGCCCCGGTACGCCAGTGCTCCGACCACTCACCTGACCATGGTGGTCTCGCTGGACAGCGTTGCTTAGAGCGCTGGTTCCGGCGTGTCCACTCGCCAAGAGAAACGAAGGCAACGCCCGTGCGCACGTACACACCGAAGCCCGGCGACGTCGAGAAGAACTGGTACGTCATCGACGCCACCGACGTCGTCCTCGGCCGCCTCGCGGCCCAGGCTGCGACCCTGCTCCGTGGGAAGCACAAGCCCCAGTTCGCCCCGAACGCGGACTGCGGCGACTACGTCATCATCATCAACGCTGACAAGGTCGCCCTCACCAACGGCAAGGCTGACAAGAAGTTCGCCTACCGCCACTCCAACCACCCCGGTGGCCTCACCGCGGTCTCCTACCGTGAGCTGCTCGCGACCCGCCCTGAGCGCGCCGTCGAGAAGGCTGTCAAGGGCATGGTTCCGCACACCAAGCTCGGTCGCGCCCAGCTGAAGAAGCTCAAGGTGTACGCCGGCGCGGAGCACCCGCACGCCTCCCAGAACCCGCAGGCCTTCGAGATCACCCAGGTCGCCCAGTAAGCGCTCCAGCGCTCGGCACCCCGCGACAAGCAAAGGACATATCGTGGCTGAGACCACTGTCGACATTGACGCGCTGGACGAGGAGAACGCCCCCTCCAGCTACACCACCGAGACCGAGGGCTCCGTTGAGGGCCGTGGCCAGTCCATCACCGCTCCCGGTGCTGGCCTGGGTCGCCGCAAGGAGGCCGTCGCCCGCGTGCGCCTCGTTCCTGGCACCGGCCAGTGGACGCTGAACGGCCGCACCCTGGAGGACTACTTCCCCAACAAGCTGCACCAGCAGCTCGTGCGCGCCCCCTTCACCATCCTCGACCTCGAGGGCCGCTTCGACGTCATCGCCCGCATCAACGGTGGTGGCATCTCCGGCCAGGCCGGCGCTCTGCGCCTGGGCATCGCCCGCGCCCTCAACGAGATCGACCGTGAGGCCAACCGCGCCACGCTGAAGAAGGCCGGCTTCCTCACCCGCGACGCTCGTATCGTCGAGCGCAAGAAGGCCGGTCTGCACAAGGCCCGCCGCGCTCCGCAGTACTCCAAGCGCTGATCCGGCAGCTGGCGCCTGGAGCCAGCGCTACGTCTGTACGACGACGGCCGGTCACCTCCTAGCGAGGTGGCCGGCCGCCGTCGCGTCTGAGTGCCCTTGAAGAAGTGTCCCGTGCCGCGAGGGGGTGGACTCGCGGCACGGGAGTGGTGGTTGGAGCGGCTGGGTCGGCGTGGACGCCGGTCAGCCCATGCGCATGACGACCTCGGCCAGCAGACGCGCGATACGCGGGGCTGCCTGCTGACCAGCCTCGATGACCTCGGCGTGGGACAGCGGCGTGGGGGAGATGCCGGCGGCCAGGTTGGTCATGAGGGACAGGCCCAGCACCTCCATCCCGGCCTCGCGCGCGGCGATGGCCTCCAGGGTGGTGGACATACCCACGAGGTCGCCTCCCAGGATCCCCGCCATCTTGACCTCGGCCGGCGTCTCATAGTGGGGGCCTCGGAACTGGACGTAGACGCCCTCGGGCAGGCTCGGGTCGACCTCATGGGCGAGGTCGCGCAGGCGCTGGGAGTACAGGTCGGTCAGGTCGACGAAAGTCGCCCCTTCCAGCGGGGAGGCGGCTGTGAGGTTGATGTGGTCGCGGATGAGGACGACCTGGCCAGGCCGCCAGTCGGGGTTGAGCCCGCCGCAGCCGTTGGTGAGGACCACCTGGCGGGCGCCGGCGGCGGCAGCCGTTCGCATACCGTGCGCGACGGCTCGCACCCCGCGCCCCTCGTAGAAGTGCGTGCGGCTTCCCAGGACCAGCGCGTAGCGGTCGGTACCCGTCACGCGGATCGAGCGCATGACCGGCACGTGGCCGGCGACGGCAGGAGCGTGGAAGCCGGGTACCTCAGCGGCGGGGATCTCGCTGACGGTCTCGCCGATGAGGTCCGCGGCGCCGCCCCAGCCCGAGCCCAGGACCAGGGCGAGGTCATGGCGGGCGACGCCGGAGCGGCTGGCGATGACCTGGGCGGCCTCGCGCGCGAGATCGAAAGGACCGGTGGTCTCATGCACAGTGGTCATCGCCACAACCTAGTCCATGAGCACGGCCAGGGGACAGGCCACGCTCACGCACGCCACTGCGTGGGCGTGGAATGATGGAGACGAACCGATCACAGGAGGAACACCCATGGCACGACTCTTCGGCACCGACGGCGTGCGCGGCCTGGCCAACGACCTGCTCACCCCGGCCCTGGCCGTTCAGCTCGGTGAGGCGGCGGCCCAGGTCCTGACCCGGCAGACCCCGGCCTCCAAGCGCTCGCGCAGCGGGCGACCGCGCGCCATCGTGGGCCGTGACACCCGTGCCAGTGGCGAGTTCCTCGACCACGCCATCTCGGCCGGCCTGGCCTCCTCCGGCGTGGACGTCACCCGCGTGGGCATCCTGCCGACCCCTGCCATCGCCCACCTGACCGCGACCCAGGACGTGGACCTGGGTGTGGTCATCTCCGCCTCCCACAACCCCTTCCAGGACAATGGCATCAAGTTCTTCGCCCGCGGCGGCTACAAGCTGGCCGACGCCGTCGAGGACGAGATCGAGTCCCTGCTCGGCACGATCGACCAGCTGCCCACCGGCGCGGGGGTGGGCCGGGTCATCAAGGGCGAGACCGTGGCGGACCAGAACTACATCAATCACCTCGTCGACTCCGTGGCCACCGACCTGTCCGGCCTGCGCATCGTCGTGGACGCCTCCAACGGGGCCGCCTCGAACGTGGGCCCGGCCGCCCTGCGCGCCGCCGGGGCGGAGGTCATCGTCATCAACGCCTCCCCGGACGGTCTCAACATCAATGACGCCTGTGGCTCTACCCACCCCGAGCAGCTCCAGGCCTACGTGCGCAACGTGGGCGCGGACATGGGAGTGGCCTACGACGGCGACGCCGACCGCTGCCTGGCCGTGGACGCCGAGGGCAACCTCGTTGACGGCGACCAGATCATGGGCCTGTTGGCCATCGGTATGAAGGAGGACGGCACCTTGGGCTCCGACACCCTCGTGGTCACCGTGATGAGCAACCTCGGCCTCATCCTGGCCATGAAGGAGCACGGTATCCGCACCGTCCAGACCGGCGTGGGTGACCGCTACGTGCTGGAGCGGATGCTCCAGGGCGGCTACACCCTGGGTGGGGAGCAGTCCGGTCACGTCATCGACTCCCTGCACGCCACCACCGGCGACGGCGTGCTCACCTCCTTGCGCGTGGCCGCGCGGATGAAGCGCACGGGCAAGTCCCTGGCCGAGCTGGCCAGCGTGGTCACCCGCCTGCCCCAGACCCTCATCAACGTTCGCGGTGTGGACAAGGTTGCCGCCGGCACGGACAAGACCGTGCAGGACGCCGTCGCCGCAGCCGAGGCGCGCCTGGGGGAGACCGGCCGCGTGCTCCTGCGTCCCTCGGGCACTGAGCCGGTCGTACGCGTCATGGTTGAGGCCGCCACCCAGGAGGAGGCGGACGAGGTCGCCGGTCAGCTGGCGGGCGTCGTCAAGGACACGCTCTCGCTGTAGGCCCCTGGCGAGCCGGACGACGGCGGGGCCCACCTTTCCAGCGAAAGGTGGGCCCCGCCGTCGTCGCGTGGATGGGACACCAGCGCGAGCAGGGACCCGTGCTGGCGCGTGCCCGCAGCCGCGCCGGACTCAGGCCTTGCGTAGACGCACCCGGCTCATGTGGTGGTCGGCGTCCTTGTGCAGCACCAGCGTCGCGCGCTCACGCGTGGGCTCGATGTTCTCCTTGAGGTTGGCCAGGTTCACGCTCTCCCAGATCCCGCCGGCGACCGTGAGGGCCACGTCGTCGGGCAGGGAGGCGTAGCGGCGGAAGTAGGAGCGCGGGTCGCGGAAGGCCGTGCGCTTGAGAGTGAGGAAGCGGTCCAGGTACCAGCTGCGGATGTGCTCGGGATCGGCGTCGACGTAGATCGAGAAGTCGATGAAGTCGGAGACCGCCAGGGTGGAGCCACCCAGGGGCTGGTGCCCGCGTGGGGCGGGTTGGAGGACGTTGAGCCCCTCCAGCACGAGCACGTCCGGGCGCTCGACCGTGATACGCCGCTCGGGCACGATGTCATAGACCGTATGGGAGTAGACCGGCGCTTTCACCCGGGGTGCCCCGGACTTGACCGCGGCCACGAAGTCGAGCAGCGCGTGGCGGTCGTAGGACTCGGGGAAGCCCTTGCGGGTGGTCAGTCCCCGCTCCTCCAGGACGGCGTTGGGCAGGAGGAAACCGTCCGTGGTCACCAGGTCCACCCGGGGCGTGGCCGGGAAGCGGCGCAGGAGGTGGGCAATGAGGCGGGCGGTCGTGGACTTACCCACTGCCACCGATCCGGCGACGGCGATGATGAAAGGGGTCGGGCGCTCATCCACCCCCAGGAACTCAGCCGTCGCCTGGCCTCGGGCGCGGGTGGAGGTGATATAGGTCTCCAGCAGCGCCGTGAGGGGACGGTAGACGACGTCGACCTCGGGCAGGTCGATCGGGTCGCCCAGGCCCCGCAGCTTCTCCACGTCCGCCTGGGTCAGGGGCAGCGGGGCTGAGGAGGCCAGGGCCCGCCACTGGTCGCGGGAGAGCTCGATGAAGGGGGAGGGTGCGCTCACGGCTCCAGTGTGTCCTATCGGGGTGCGTGACGCCTAAGCCTGCCCGCCACGCTGACAGCGCAGTGCGTTGATCGATGCCCTCGAGCGTGGTTGCATCGCTCCCATGTGCGGAATCGTCGGCCACACCGGTCCCCTTGCAGCCTCTGACCGCTCGCTTACCGTCCTGCTGGACGGCCTGGGACGCCTGGAGTACCGCGGATACGACTCGGCTGGGGTCGCGCTGGTCGGTCCGGGCGGCCTCGACGTCGTCAAGGCCGCCGGCAAGCTGGACAACCTGCGTGCCGCGCTGGCTGCTACCCCGCCTCACCCGGCCTCGGCCGGCATCGGGCACACCCGCTGGGCCACCCACGGCGGCCCGACCACCGAGAACGCCCACCCGCACCGCGCCGGCAGTATCGCGCTGGTGCACAACGGCATCATCGAGAACTTCCGCACCCTGCGCGCCGAGGTCGAGGAGGCTGGCCGCGTGCTGCTGTCCGCCACGGACACGGAGGTCGCGGCTCATGTGCTGGACATGGACTTCACTGCACGCCTGGCCCAGGTCCAGGCCACCGGAGAGGAACCGGGGGCTGACGTCGTCGCCGGTCTCCTCGTGGAGGCGATGCAGGCGGTCACCAAGCGGCTGGAGGGCGCGTTCACGCTGCTGGCGGTCACGCCCCTGGCCCCCGGCGTCATTGTGGCCGCGCGTCGCTCCAGCCCGCTGGTCATCGGCCTGGGGGAGGGGGAGAGCTTCCTGGGCTCGGACGTGGCCGCCTTCGTCGCCTTCACCAAGAGGGCTGCCGAGGTCGATGACGACCAGGTGGTGCTCGTCAGCGCTGACTCGGTGACGGTATGGGACGCGCAGGGCCGCCAGGTCACTCCGCGCACCTGGGAGGTGTCCTGGGACGCCTCGGCCGCGGTCAAGGGCGGTTACGAGACCTTCATGGACAAGGAGATCCACGAGCAGCCCACCGCGGTGGCGGACACCCTGCGCGGGCGCGTGGACGAGCGCGGCGAGATCGTCCTGGACGAGATGCGGATCGATCCCTCCGTGCTGCGCAGCGTGGACAAGATCATCGTCATCGCCTGCGGAACCGCTGCCTATGCGGGGCACGTGGCCAAGTACGCCATCGAACACTGGTGCCGGATCCCGGTGGAGATCGAGCTCGCGCACGAGTTCCGCTACCGCGACCCGATCGTGAGCGAGAAGACGCTGACGGTGGCCATCTCCCAGTCAGGGGAGACGATGGACACGATCCAGGCGCTGCGCCACGCTCGTGAGCAGGGATCCAAGGTCCTGGCGATCGTCAACACCTACGGCTCCACCATCGCGCGCGAGGCGGACGCCGTGCTCTACACCCACGCCGGCCCTGAGGTCGCGGTGGCCTCGACCAAGGCCTTCCTCGCCCAGATCACGGCCTGCTACCTGCTGGGCCTGTACCTCGCCCAGCTGCGGGGCAACAAGTGGCCGGACGAGGTGGCCGACTACCTGGGCAACCTCGGACAGATCCCGGCCAAGATCGAGCAGCTTCTCGACACCCAGGAGGACAGGATCAAGGCCCTGGGGGCTGAGCTGTCTGATCGCAGCTCCTTCCTGTTCCTGGGACGCCACGTGGGCTACCCGGTGGCCCTGGAGGGGGCGCTCAAGCTCAAGGAGCTGGCCTACGTGCACGCCGAGGGCTTTGCCGCAGGCGAGCTCAAGCACGGACCGATCGCCCTGGTGGAGGAGGGGCTGCCGATCTTCGTCATCGTCCCCACCCCGCGCCGCCCTGTGCTGCATGACAAGGTCATCTCCAACATCCAGGAGGTGCGTGCCCGCGGTGCGCGCACGATCATCATCGCGGAGGAGGGTGACGCCGCGGTGGACGCCTATGCCGACGACGTCATCCGGGTCCCGCGTACGCCGACCCTCATGTGGCCGTTGCTCACGGTGGTCCCGCTCCAGGTCTTCGCCGCCGCGCTGGCCGGGGCCAAGGGGCTGGACGTGGACCAGCCACGCAACCTGGCCAAGTCCGTCACGGTCGAGTAGGAGCTGGCCAGGAGAGCCGAGTGCTCCACTGTGCAGGTCGGTGGGTGAGGGTGCAGGACCGCGGTGCACACCCACCCACCGACCTGCACACTCGCGATGAGAGGGAAGCGGGCAGGCTCAGCCCTCGGCCAGGACGACGGCGGTGGCGGCCCCGCCGTCGTGAGACAGGCTGAGGTGCCAGCGTGAGGCGCCGAGCTCGGCGGCGAGCCCGGCGACGACGCCGTGCAGCGCCAGGCGCGCAGGCCTGCCCGGGGCGCTGACGACCTCGATGTCCCGGTAGCTCCAGCCGCTGGGGGCCTGGCGACCGCGCTGGGCGAGTGCGGAGCCGAGGACCTTGAGCACCGCCTCCTTGGCCGCGAAGCGGGCGGCCAGCGAGTCGGGGCGGGCGGCGCAGGCCTCGCGCTCGCGGTCGGTCAGGACCCGCTTGGCCAGCGCCGGCACAGCGCGTAGACGCGCCTCAAACCGTGCCACGTCCACCAGGTCGGTACCGATTCCTACGATCACCGCTCCAGGTAACCAGGTCTAAGGGTGTAGGCCAAGCGATGGGTGGGCTGTCTACGGGCGCCAGAGGGCTTGGTAATGTTATCAGCGCCGGCGCACCTTGGTAAACTTACCAACATGAGACGTCCCCTTGACTCGCCGTTCAGCCCAGGATCGGACACCGTCCCCCAGGTCTGGGCCGGCCGGGCCGCGCAGCTGAGCGACTGGCGTGACGTCCTGCGCCCGCGCAGGCTCGGTGGCATCGCTGAGCGGGGTCGCACGATCCTGGGCGAGGCGGGCACAGGCAAGTCCTCGCTCGTGCGCAAGATCGCGGCGGACGCTGCGCAAGGCGGGGACTGGGTCACCTCCCAGCTGCGTATCCCGGCTGGTGCTGATCCCCTTAAGCGGGTAGCCGTGGCCCTGATCGACCTGGCGCGCGAGGCGGGCCTGGCTGCGGCGCGGGAGGAGCGGATCAAACGTCTGCTCGGTCGGGTTGAGGCGGTCGCGCTCTCAGGCGTGTCCGTCTCGCTACGGGAGGCAGCCGGACCGGATCCCTACACCAGCCTCAGCGAGCTGCTCATCGAGATCGGGCGGGAGGCAGCCCGGCACAAGGACCGCATGGTCCTCCTCCACGTCGACGAGGTGCAGAACATCACCGACGACGCGGTGCGCTCCCAGCTGCTCATTGCCCTGGGGGACGCTCTCGTGCACGAGGAACGGCGCCAGGTGCCAGGCGGGGTTGAGCTCAGTCCTGCGCTGCCGCTGTCGGTCTACCTCACCGGCTTGCCCGAGTTTCAGGACACGGCGGGCTCCCGGACGGGCGCTACCTTCGCGCGCCGGTTCCAGACCACGACGCTGGGAGCCCTCGACGAGGCCGACCTGGCCCTGGCGCTGCATCCCTTCGTTGACGAGGGATGGGTCATCGCTGATGCGCACGGGCACAACCAGCGGATCCGCATGACGCCTACGGCCTGCCGCGCCCTGATCGACCTGTCCTGCGGCGAGCCCTTCCTGTTCCAGCTGGCGGGGGAGCGCGCCTGGTTCGCGGGGGTGGGGGACATGATCACGGCTGAGGAGGTCCATGAGGGCTGGCGCAGCGCCGCGGCGGAGGCCGAGACCCATGTCCAGCGCGTCCTCGCCCGCCTACCGGCCCGGGAGGAGCGGTTCCTCCGGGCGATGGCGGCACTGGACCCGCACGAGCGCACCCTGACGCAGATCGCGCGTCAGATGGGCCACGCGCATGCCAGCGAACTGGGAACGACGGCGCAGCGCCTGGACCTGACCCGCGGGATCGTTGAGCGCGGGCGTCCCTACACCTTCCGCCACCGGGCGGTCGAGGCCTTCCTCACCAGCTCGTGGCCCTGGGTCTAGCCCCTGCCAAGACTGGTGGCGGCCAGAGCCTGCCACAGCCTCACGTGAGAGGGGAGGATGAGCAGGTGCGTGAAACCTGCCCGACCCTCCACCCGATCACCGCCTACCCGGCCTCCGCCATCGCCGAGGCCGAGGCGCCGCTGACGGCGGGCACCGACCGCTACATGCGCGCCGCTGCTCACTACCTGTTGGCCGCCTCCAGGCAGGAGCTGGCGGCCCAGGCCGCTGGCGCCGTGCAAGCCGGTAGCGCCGTTCACAGGCTCGGCGGAGCCGCTGGCGCCGGGGTGGTCCTGCTGGTGGGCGGCGGACACAACGGCGGCGACGCGCTTTTGGCAGGCGCCGCACTACAGCGCGCCGGCGCGCGCGTGACCGCCCTGCTGGCCACCGAGCACCCGCACGCCGCTGCCCTGGCCCAGGCGTACGCCGACGGCGTGACGGTCCTGGCCGGGCAGCAGGCAGCCTCCTGGCTGCACGATGAGACCGCACTGCGCGGTCCGCTCTCCTTCCGGCTCGTCCTGGACGGACTGACCGGCATCGGCGCCACCGGAGCCCTGCGCGCCGAGGCGGCTGCCCTGGTCGAGCCCCTGATCGCCCGCGGAGGTCGCGGTCAGCGTGGTTTTCGCGTGCTCGCGGTGGACCTGCCTTCGGGGACCGGCGTGGACGAGGGCACCGTGCCTGGCCCGGTGCTCACCGCTGACCGGACCGTCACCTTCACCTGCCTGCGCGGAGCCCATCTCCTGCCGCCGGCAGCCCAGCACGTGGGTGAGGTCGAGGTCGCCGACCTCGGCCTGCCGGTGCCAGCCGGCGCCCCTCTGGTACAGCGGCCCAACGAAACCACGCTCGCCAGGATGGTCACGGTGCCCGGCGACGCTGACCACAAGTACACCCGCGGCGTCGTCGGCCTGTGGGCAGGAAGCCTGACCTATCCAGGCGCCGCTGTCCTGACCGCGAGCGCGGCGGCGCGCACAGGGGCCGGCATGGTCCGGCTCATCGCCCCACGCCGGGTGGAGGACCTCGTGCTCGCCCGTCGCCCGGAGGTCGTCCCGGCGGACGGTCGCTGCCAGGCGCTCGTCATCGGGCCGGGGACCGACCCGGGCGACGAGGAACGGATGGCCCAGCTGGCAGAGGCGCTGGAGCGCTCCGTTGACCAGGACCTGCCTGCCGTCGTGGACGCGGGGGCCCTGACGCTGGTGCCGTCCGTGCTGGCGGCCGGGACGATGGCGCCCGGCGGGCTGGGTGAGCGCAGGGTACTGACTCCCCACGCCGGCGAAGCCGCAGCGTTGATCAGCGAGCTCGGTGTGCGGCGCACCCGCCAGGAGGTCGAGGCGGCTCCGGCTGCCGCAGCCCGACAGCTGGCGACGCTGACCGGTGCCACGGTGGTGCTCAAGGGGACCCCGACGCTCGTGGCACGTCCAGCAGGGACGGATTTGGGGGCGACCGAGGCTGGGCTGCTGTCCCTGGACGCTGGTCCCGGCTGGCTGGCCACGGCCGGCAGCGGCGACGTCCTGGCTGGGGTCCTGGGCACCGTGCTCGCGGCTCGGGGAGCGCAGGAGGAGCAGGGCGGACAGAGGCTGGACCCCGCAGCCTGTGCCGCGCTCGCGGTCCGTCTTCACGCACGCGCCGGCTGGGCGGCGAGCCTGACCCGACAGGGGCTGGAGGCTGATGGCGAGTGCGAAGGCGCGCACGGAGGGCCGGTGACGGCCCTGGACGTCGCTGAAGCACTGCCTGGTGTCCTGGCGCGAATGGTTGCTCACAGCCTGACCCCCTGACGGCTCGCCCGTGGCGAGAGTGGAACAATGCCGTTCATGACTGTCGCGTCCTCCGCTGACTCATCCGCACCACAGACCTCAGCGCGCACCTGGGCGGCTGAGGTGAGGGCGCCCGGGGCTGCAACCGCCTGTGCCCTCATCGACCTGGAGGCCCTGGCCCACAACGCTCGCGTTCTTGCCAGTAAGGCCGGACGCGCATGGATGGCCGTGGTCAAGGCCGATGCCTATGGCCACGGTATCGAGGCGGTGGCGCGGACCTGTCTGGACGCCGGTGCCAGCTGGCTCGGCGTCGCCCAGCTCGATGAGGCGCTGCACCTGCGCGGTCTGCTTGACGCGGCTGGTGTCGCGCGCCCGCGCTCGGCCGACGAGCCTGCCTCCAGCCAGGCGCCACGCTTGCTGTGCTGGCTGGTACCCGTCCTGAGCCCGCAGCAGGCTGCCAGGGAAGGCTCGCCCCTGCGGGAGGCGCTGGCAGGAGACCTTGACCTGTCAGTCTCCACGCTCACGCAGCTCCAGGCCGTTCGCGCCGCGGCGCGTGCCCAGGGCGTCGTGGCCCGGATCCACGTCAAGGTGGATACGGGGATGTCCCGCGCGGGGGCGGTGCTGGAGGACCTGCCGGCGCTGGCACGCGAGGCCAGGGCCGCGCAGGACGAGGGGGAGGTCGACGTCGTCGGCCTGTGGTCCCATCTCTCGCGGGCTGACGAGCCGGACAGCGGGTCCACCGAGGACCACCTGGCGCGGTTCCGGCGTGGTGAGCAGATCCTCAACCAGGCGGGTCTGCACCCGGGCGTGCGCCACCTCTCCGCCACCGGCGGGCTGGAGTGGCACCCGCACGCCCGGCTGGACCTGGTGCGCATCGGCATCGGCCTGTACGGCTTCTCGCCCGAGCCTGCCGTCGCCACCTCCCAGGAGCTGGGGCTACGCCCGGTCATGCGCCTGCAGGCGCCGCTTGTCCAGGTCAAGCGCATTCCCGCTGGACAGGCGGTCTCCTACGGCGGGACCTGGAGCGCTCCGACCGACCGCTGGGTAGGCCTGGTGCCGCTGGGCTACGGCGACGGGATCCCGCGTGCCGCCGCCAGCACCGGCCCGGTCTGGGTGGCGGGCAGGCGCACCACCGTGGTGGGCAAGGTGTGCATGGACCAGGTCGTCATCGACCTCGGCCCGGCCACTGACGCCGCCGGTTCGCCGTTGCCCGTGCCGGCCGCGGCTGGCGACCTGGCGATTGTGTGGGGCGACCCCGACCGTGACGGTGAGGGGGTCCCCACCGCCGAGGACTGGGCGAGGGTGTGCTCAACGATCAGCTACGAGATCCTCACCCGCCTGGGGCCGCGTGTCCCGCGTGTCCCGGTCAGGTGAGGGCGGCTGGCCGCGGGACGCCTAGAGTGGAGCCGCCGGCAGGCCCGCCGAGCAGCCCGAGACCTCAGGAGTGGTGATGACCTCTCACGCAGCCCAGACCGTGACCGTGACGACGACGGACGCGGACGGCACCCGAGCCCTGGGTGCGCGCGTGGCCGCCTTGTTGCGCCGTGGCGATCTCGTCATGCTCTCGGGAGGGCTCGGGGCCGGCAAGACGACCCTGGCCCAGGGCATCGGCTCCGCCCTTAACGTGCGCGGACGAGTGTCCTCGCCCACCTTCATCATCGCTCGTGTCCACCCCGCCCTGGGAGAGGGGCCGGACCTCATCCACGTCGACGCCTACCGGCTGTCCAGTCTGGAGGAGATTGATGCGCTGGACCTGGACTCCTCCCTCCAGGAGTCCGTGACCCTGGTGGAGTGGGGCGAGGACAAGGTCGAGGCCCTGAGCGCCGACCGCCTGGAGATCGCCGTGGGACGCCCGCACGGTGGCCTTGCGCGCCCTGGCGGTGCGGAGGCCGACGGGGGACAGGAGACGGCGCCCTCGGACGCGGCTCACGGGGTCACTGACCTGGCCGAGGTCGACGACGGACGACGCACGATCACGCTCACCGCGGTGGGCCCGCGGTGGGCAGGTGTCGATCTCGACAGCCTCCTGGCCTGAGCGTCTGAGTCCGGCAAGGGCCTAGGCTGGGTCCCGTGCGCATTCTTTCCATCGACTCCTCGCTCGGAACCCAGCTCCTTGTCTGCGACGCGGACCCTGCCGGCCAGGCCCCTGACCAGGCCCTGCGCCTGACGGTTCTGGCCTCGCTCGACCAGGAGGACTCACGCCACCACGCTGAGTCCCTGGGCCCGATGCTCTCCCAGACTCTGTCGACCCCCGGCGTGGCGAACCAGCCCCTGGACGCCGTCGTTGCCGCGACAGGCCCGGCTCCCTTCACCGGGCTGCGGGCGGGGCTGGTGACTGCACGCACCGTGGGACGCGCCCGTGGACTGAGGGTCTACGGCATGCCGAGCCTGGACGCCGTCGCCCGCCGCGCCCTTGACGAGCTGGTGCAGGCTGAGGGCGAGGAGGCTGCCAGTCAGGCGGTGGTCCAGGTGGCCACCGACGCCCGCCGCAAGGAGGTCTACACCGCGCGCTACCGTGCCAAGGGTGCCGACGACGTCGAGCGGCTGGGCGAGATCGGCGTGATGGTGCCGGCTGAGCTCGCCGGCGTGCTGGAGGCTGACGCGGTGGCTTATGTGGCCGGATCTGGCGTCGGGCTTTACCCCGAGCTGGCTGAGGCTCGCACGGCGCTGGCGCCGGTCTCCGGTGACGCGCTGGCCCAGGTCCGTCTCGCGCTGGTGCGGCTCGCCCAGGGGCGTGAGCTGCCCACTGAGCCTCTCTACCTGCGCCACGCCGACGTCCAGATGCCCACCGCCACCAAGCGTCACAGGTGAGCCAGGTCACCGGCCCCGACCGGGGTGAGAGCCTCGCGCAGGCTCATCTGCGTGCGATGACGAGTGCTGACCTTGCGCAGGTGGCTCGCCTGGAGGGCGAGCTCTTTGGCGGCGAGGCCTGGAGCTCTCAGCTGGTGGCAGACGAGTTCGCCGCGGCCCAGGGGCCGCAGGCGGACCGTCGCTACGTCGTCGTCGAGGATGCAGCCGGTGGCCTGCTGGGGTACGCCGGCCTGTGGCTCGGCGACGGTCGCGGGGAGGCTGACCTGCTCACCATCGCCACCGTGCCGGCCGCACGACGCCGTGGCGTGGCCACGGTGATGCTCGCCGATCTGGTCGAGGTGGCGCGCGGTCGTGGCTGCCGCGCGGTGCTGCTGGAGGTGCGGGCCTCCAACGAGGCGGCCCAGCGCCTGTACGCCGGGCACGGATTCCGCCCCCTGGGTGTGCGCCGGCGCTACTACGTCGCACCGGTGGAAGACGCCGTGGTCATGCGCCTGGACCTGCGCGGTGGCCTGGGAGCTGTGGGCGCGGAGACATTTGGTGCGAGTGGTCTGACGAAATGATGCAGGACGTGAGGTCTTTTGACCTGACGAATGAGGCTGGCTCGCAGTGCGTATGAGGCCGGGCAGGGCCGGGAAGCACCGTCATGACGCCAATCTCGGATCAGGATGCTGAATCGGGGACATCGAATAGGACTATCGGCGCACTCACCCTGGATACGCTTCCGCCGTGGCCTCACAGACTGTTTCACCCAAGAAGAAGCGGACCGCCTTCTCGACCACTGTCTTTATGAAGCGCCTCATGGCGTGGTCGGGCATCGTCTTCCTGCTCTTCGTCATCTTCCATGCTTACGGCAACACCCACTACTTCCAGGGCGAGATTGCCTACGATCACTACGCGGTGTTCCTGCGGACCTTACTCCAGCCGCTGCTGCCCTACGAGGGCTTCCTGTGGATCATGCGCATCGCGCTGGTGGTGCTGCTGCTCGCGCACGCTGGCAGCGCCTTCCACCTGTGGCACCGCAACAAGAAGGCGCGCGGCAGTGACAAGTACGCCGTGAAGAAGCCGGGCGCGGAGTACTTCGCCTCGCGCTACGCCATGCGCACCATGCGCTGGGGCGGCGTCATCCTGCTGCTGTTCATCATCTGGCACATCCTGCAGTTCACCACCCTATCCGCCACTCCGGGCGGTGAGTACGTGCACGGTCGCGCGTACCAGAACATGTACTACGGCTTCCAGCTGTGGTGGGTCTACCTCATCTACCTGGTGGCGCTGGCCGCCCTGTGCCTGCACGTGTGGCACGGCGTGTGGTCGGCCCTGCAGACCGTCGGTGCCATGCGCGGCAACGTCATCCCCTTCGTCCGCGTCATCGCCTTTGTCGTCGCCTTCGCGCTGTTCGCCTGCTTCATGGCAGTGCCTACGGCGATCCTCTTCGGCTGGGTTGACGCGCCCATGGCCGCTGCCGACTACTACCCGCAGTTCTGCGACGCGATCGGCTCGGCTGCCGAGCAGTTCGCTGACCACTGCGCGGCCGTCGCCTACTGACTGATCGAGAGCGAGTGAATGATGACTGAACTCATCGAGGGCCTCTACACCGAGGGCGAGAAGATCGCCGATACCAAGGCGCCCCACGACGTCCCGATCGCCAAGCGCTGGGAGCAGCGCAAGTTCAACGCCAAGCTGGTCAACCCCGCCAACCGCCGCAAGCTCGACATCATCGTCGTCGGCTCCGGCCTGGCTGGTGGCGCTGCTGCGGCGTCGCTGGGCGAGCAGGGCTACAACGTCAAGTGCTTCTTCTACCAGGACTCCGCCCGCCGCGCGCACTCCATCGCGGCCCAGGGTGGTATCAACGCGGCGAAGAACTACCGCAACGACGGCGACTCGATCTACCGCCTCTTCTATGACACGGTCAAGGGCGGTGACTACCGGGCGCGTGAGGACAACGTCTACCGCCTGGCCGAGGTCAGCGCCAACATCATCGACCAGTGCGTGGCCCAGGGCGTTCCCTTCGCCCGTGAGTACGGCGGTCTGCTGGACAACCGCTCCTTCGGTGGCGTGCAGGTCTCGCGTACCTTCTACGCCCGTGGCCAGACGGGTCAGCAGCTGCTGATCGGCGCCTACCAGGCCCTGGAGCGCCAGGTGCGCGCCGGCACGGTCAAGGAGTTCCGCCGCCACGAGATGGTCGAGCTCATCATCGTGGACGGCAAGGCCAAGGGCATCATCGCCCGTGACATGGTCACCGGCGAGATTGAGACCCACCTGGCGGACGCCGTCGTGCTGTGCACCGGTGGCTACGGCAACGTCTTCTTCCTGTCCACCAACGCCATGGGCTGCAACGCGACCGCCATCTGGCGTGCACACCGCAAGGGCGCCTACTTCGCCAACCCCTGCTACACGCAGATCCACCCCACCTGCATCCCGCAGTCTGGTGACTTCCAGTCCAAGCTCACCCTCATGAGTGAGTCCCTGCGTAACGACGGACGCATCTGGGTGCCGAAGAAGGCAGAGGACTGCAAGAAGGACCCGAAGGACATCCCCGAGGAGGATCGCGACTACTACCTGGAGCGCATCTACCCGGCCTTCGGAAACCTGGTCCCGCGTGACATCGCCTCCCGTCAGGCCAAGAACATGTGCGACGAGGGTCGCGGCGTGGGCCCGGCCATCAAGGAGAAGGCGCCCGACGGCACCGAGCGCATGGTCTCGCGCGGTGTCTACCTCGACTTCTCCGAGGCCATCGAGCGCCTGGGCAAGGAGCAGGTCAGCGCCAAGTACGGCAACCTGTTCGAGATGTACCAGCGCATCACCGGTGACGACCCCTACGAGACGCCGATGCGCATCTACCCGGCCGTCCACTACACGATGGGTGGTCTGTGGGTCGACTACGACCTGGAGTCCAACATCCCGGGCCTGTACGTGGCTGGTGAGGCGAACTTCTCCGACCACGGAGCCAACCGCCTGGGTGCCTCGGCGCTCATGCAGGGTCTGGCGGACGGCTACTTCGTCCTGCCGGACACGATGAACGACTACCTGGCGGACATGCTCCGTGAGGGCAAGGTCGACCCCAACGCCCCGGAGATCGAGGAAGCCCGCAAGAGCGTCGAGGAGCGGATCTCCCGGCTCATGGCGCTGCGCGGCACCCGGTCCGTCGATGACTTCCACATGGCGCTGGGACGCATCATGTGGGAGTACTGCGGCATGGAGCGTCGCGACGAGGGTCTGCGTGAGGCCATCAAGCAGATCCGTGAGCTGAAGGAGGAGTTCTGGCGCGACGCCCGTATCACGGGCGAGGCGATGGAGCTCAACCAGACGCTGGAGAAGGCTGGCCGCCTGCTCGACTTCTTCGAGCTGGCCGAGCTGATGTGCATCGACGCGCTGCACCGCCGTGAGTCCTGCGGTGGTCACTTCCGCGCCGAGTCCCAGACTCCTGAGGGCGAGGCCCTGCGCCACGACGATGAGTTCCTGTACGTGGCCGCGTGGGAGTGGGGCGGCGAGAACCAGCCCCCGATCCTCCACAAGGAGGACCTCATCTACAAGGACATCGAGCTCAAGCAGCGGAGTTACAAGTGAACATCAAGCTCAAGATCTGGCGTCAGAAGAACCAGAACACCGAGGGGCACTTCGAGGAGTACTCCATGTCGGGTATCGAGGAGCACATGAGCTTCCTCGAGGTCCTCGACCTGCTCAACGAGCAGCTGTTCCAGGAGGGCAAGGAGCCCGTCGCCTTCGACTCGGACTGCCGTGAGGGCATCTGCGGTCAGTGTGGTGTGGTCATCAACGGACAGGCCCACGGGCCGATCCGCTCCACCACCTGCCAGCTGCACATGCGTCACCTGGCCGAGGACCCCTCCTTCAAGGACGGCGACACCATCACGATCGAGCCCTGGCGCTCGGCGGGCTTCCCGATCCTCAAGGACCTGGTGGTCGACCGTTCCGCCCTGGACCGCATTGTCCAGGCCGGCGGCTACATCTCGGTCAACACCGGTGCGGCCCCCGAGGCCCACTCGGTGCCGGTCCAGAAGGAGAAGGCTGACGCTGCCTTCGAGGCTGCGGCCTGCATCGGCTGCGGTGCCTGCGTGGCGGCCTGCCCGAACGCCTCGGCCATGCTGTTCACCGGTGCGAAGATCTCCCACCTGGGTCTGCTCCCGCAGGGTCAGCCCGAGCGTCTGTCCCGTGTGGTCTCGATGCTCAACCAGCACGACGCCGAGGGCTTCGGTGGTTGCACGAACATCGGTGAGTGCGCGGCCGTGTGCCCCAAGTCGGTGCCGCTGGAGGTCATCTCGCGTCTGAACCGCGACCTCGGCCACGCGCTGTGGAAGGGCCAGCACGCTCACGTGTGAGCCTGGCCAGGCGGGCCCCAGGCCCGCCTGACGGATCTGAGACGGCGGGGCCGTCACCCTCACGAGGTGACGACCCCGCCGTCGTGCTCGGGGTATCCGGGCTGATGGGCGTAGGGACTAGGCTGGCGGGCGTGAGCGAACCTCTGATCCTGGGAATCGAGTCCACCTGCGACGAGACTGGCGTGGCGCTAGTGCGAGGCCGCGAGCTGCTGGGGGACGTCGTGGCGACGTCGATGGATGAGTACGCCCGCTTCGGCGGGATCATCCCCGAGATCGCCTCCCGGGCCCACCTGCAGTCCTTTGTCCCCACGCTGGACGCCGCCCTGACCAAGGCGGACGTGGACCTGTCTGAGGTCGACGCCATCGCCGTATGCGCCGGCCCTGGCCTCATCGGCTCCCTCACCGTGGGCATCTCTGCTGCCAAGGCGCTGGCTGCCTCGCTGGGCAAGCCGATCTACGGCGTCAACCACGTCATCGGTCACCTGGCCGTCGACGAGCTGGTCGACGGCGCCCTGCCTGAGCGGGCTATCGGGCTCATTGTCTCCGGCGGTCACTCCAACATCGTCTCCATCCGCGACATCGCCACCAACGTGCGTGAGCTCGGCGGCACCCTGGACGACGCCGCAGGTGAGGCCTTTGACAAGGTGGGCCGTCTTCTCGGTCTGCCCTACCCCGGTGGCCCCCACGTCGACCGCCTGTCCCAGGAAGGGGACCGCGAGGCCATCCGTTTCCCCCGAGGGCTGGCCGCCGGCAAGGACAAGGAGCGCCACCGCTACGACTTCTCCTTCTCCGGCCTCAAGACTGCCGTGGCCCGTTACGTGGAGTCCCTGGAGGATGATGGCCAGGAGGTGCCTAAGGCGGACGTGTGCGCTGCCTTCTCCGAGGCGGTCAATGACTCCCTGACTGGCAAGGCCGTCCAGGCCTGCCTGGACGAGGGCGTGGACACCCTGGTCATCGGCGGTGGGTTCTCCGCCAACTCCCGGGTTCGCTCGCTGGCGGCCGAGCGTTGCGAGGCGGCTGGGATCACGCTGCGTCTGCCCCCGCTGCGCTACTGCACGGATAACGGTGCCCAGATCGCGGCGCTGGGCAGCGCGGCCGTGCGCGCCGGCGTGGAGCCCAGCCCCATGGACTTCGCTCCTGACTCCGGGATGCCCCTGGACACCATCATCGCCCTCTGACCCGGAGCAGCTCCAGCCGGCAGGGCTGGCGGAGCCGGCCAACGGCCTGCGGGCCGACGCCGTGCCTCAGGCGCTGGCGAAACGATGGCGGTGAGAGGCCGGCAGGGTGGAGGGGTGGATCGTCGAGGCCGTGGAGAGGACCTCGGTGGGGCTCAGGGGCCTGCCCGCCCGCACCTCGGCCTGCATGAGCTTGACGGCCGCCTGGTTGGCGCCGCCGGCAGCGCTGACCGCGGCGAGCTGACGCTGGTAGGAGGCTCCGGCGTCGAGCGTGGTTTGGATCGCTACGAGCTCACGGACGCACCCCAGTTCCTCGGCCACTGGCATGAGCTGCTCGACCATCTGGGCCACGGTGTCGCTGACCAGCTCCTCCTCGCCGTCGGAGCCGGTGATGAGGATGGCGTCCATGCCGTAGCGCGCTGAGCGCCACTTGTTCTCATCGACGTACCAGTCAGGCATGGCGTCGAGCTCTTCACCCCTGTCCAGCGCGCGGGAGAAGCTCTCGACCAGGCACTGGGTGAGCGCCGCGATGCTGGCGAGCTCAGTGAGGTTGGTGGCGGCGTCGCAGGCGCGTACCTCGATGGTGCCGAGCCTGGGGGGGGGAGGGGCGCACGTCCCAGCGCACTTCGCTGAACTCCTCGATGACGCCGGTGTGGATCATGTCCCCGGCGTAGGCCTCCAGATCCGCCCAGATATCAAGCTGGTGCGGGGCACCTGCGGTGGGCAGCTGCTGGAACA
Source organism: Actinomyces urogenitalis (assembly GCF_002861525.1). Lineage (NCBI taxonomy): Bacteria > Bacillati > Actinomycetota > Actinomycetes > Actinomycetales > Actinomycetaceae > Actinomyces > Actinomyces urogenitalis. The sequence goes on from NZ_PKHA01000008.1 coordinate 72,064, forward strand.
TCATCGCCCGGTTGTCCGCGTACCCGGTGGCCTCCCCGGCCCAGAAGGGAGACGAGGCGCTCAGGCACTGCAGGTGCGCGGTCCGGGTCAGCAGCGCCTTGAGGATGGGCAGGGCCTTGTCCCGGTCCTCCAGGCCCACGTGGACGTGAGTGCCGAAGATGAGCATCTGGTGACCCCACAGGCGGGTGCGGTCCACGAGCCGGGAGTAGCGCTCGGCGTCGGTGACTCGCTGGACCAGGGGGTCAGCGAAGGGGTGGGTGCCGGCACTGACCAGGTCCACGCGCAGCGGGTCGACCACCGGCAGCAGACGGTCGTAGGCGAAGGCAATGTCTTCGACGCACTCGGCGATGGTGTGACGGGCTCCCGAGACCAGCTCGATGGTGTTGAGCATCATCTCGCCGTGGATATTCGGGTCCTGGCCGACGGCGCCCAGGATCTCGGCGGCGCACTGGCACAGGTCGAGGGAGTCCCGGTCCAGGAGCTGAAGCTCCCACTCAATACCGACGCCGGAGCGCGGTGAGGAGGCAAAAGACAGCTCCTGGCGGTGGTGATGGCGGAAGCGTGGTGCCGTGGTCATGGTGCGCCCTTCGTCAGGAAGGGTGCCAGAAGAAGTCCGACCCGCCGCGGCGGAACCGGGCCTGTCTAGGCCGTCCGCGGTCAGTCTAGGCCTGCGCTGCGTCCGCCTGCTCCAGCTGCTCGACCACCAGGACCACGCCCTTGGGGCCCGAGGCCTTGCCGCGGCCACGCCCCGGCATCGAGCCTAGCCGTGTCAGTACCCAGGTCTCGCCGTGGGGACCCTTGGGACGCAGTGAGGCGCGCAGGGCGTCGGGGGAGACCTCAACGCCGCGGCGGTGGATCTCCAGTCGCCCGATCTCCTTTGTGCGCATCCGCGCCTTGAGGGCCTTGAGGTGCAGGGGCAAGACCTCCCGGATACGCCAGCTACGCAGGAAGGGACGCAGATGCTCGGGAGCGGGAGCCGAGCCCGTGAGGTAGGCGATGCGTGGAGCCAGGGGCCGCGCCCCCAGCTGCTCGGCGATGAAGGCAACCAGCCCCGCACGGATGGCTGCGCCGTCGGGCTCGTGCAGCAGGGGAGCCAGGTCATCAGCTCCGGCCACGGCATCGGTCTGGACGGGAGCGGTCGAGGGGTCCACACAGCCCGGGTCGGCCAGGACGTGGGCGGTGGGGCCGCCTGGGCGGTGCGGGTCCTCGGTGAGGACGAGGGCGGAGCGGCCAGGGCCCTCGGGGGCCAAGGGGCCGCACCAGATCCCCGCCTCGACGACTTCTCCGCCCACGCTGACCCACTGCACGTGGGAGTCGGCCGGCAGGGCCGCGTGCTCGATGCCGGGAGCGACCTTGATGCCCAGGGCCTCGACCTGGTCGCGCAGCGCCAGGACCTGGCTGAGCCGAGGAGACCACTGCTCGGGGTCGGTCAGGCGCCAGCCACCGGCCCTCCTGGCGGGATCAGCGAAGACGGCGTCGACGCCGTGGGCGGCCAGGTCCACCTCCAGCGCGTCAGCGCACAGGACCTCGGCGTGGGAGAAGGCCATGAGATTGACCGTGGCCAGTGCCGCTGTCGCCTCATCGCGCTCGACGGCGAGAACCGGCAGGTCCAGGCCGGCCAGTGCCACGGCGTCCCCACCGATGCCGCAGCCCAGGTCCGCCACGCGGCTCACTCCTGCCTTGGCGTAGCGGGCAGCGTGGTGGGCGGACACGGCCAGGCGCGTGGCCTGCTCCAGGCCGTCTGGGGTAAAGAGCATCTGGGAGGCGAAGGGGCCGAACTTGGCCGTGGCGCGCTCGCGCAGGCGCTGCTGGGTCAGGGCTGCTGAGACCAGCTGCGGGCTGTGGCCGGCCTCGCGCAGCTCCTCGCCCAGGCGCAGGGCGGAGTCAGGGTCGTAAGGAGGCAGTGAGGACAGCAGCTGCCAGCCCTGCGGGGTGAGCAACGGGGCGAGGGCGGCGGCGTCGGGCGCGGCGGAGCGGGAGGAAGAAGCCATCGTCACGATGATCGCACGCCGATGGCGAACCAGGGCCCTCCCTTTGGCACTCGCGTTGACTGAGTGCTAACGCCGCGCGTAGATTCTCTTCTGGACGCGGGGCCGGCGAAGGCTCCGCGGCACGCGCCCTCGGCGCTGGCGGACCGACCCCCGCGACGGCGGCCCGGCAAGTCAGGACGCGGACCACAACACCATCCGTACGCTGAACAAGCGAGAAGGGGAGGACACCATGTCGATCTCCATCAAGCCGCTCGAGGACCGCATCGTCGTCCAGACGCTCGAGGCCGAGCAGACCACCGCCTCCGGCCTGGTCATCCCGGACACTGCCAAGGAGAAGCCGCAGGAGGGCAAGGTCGTGGCCGTGGGCCCCGGCCGCGTCGACGACTCCGGCAAGCGCATCCCGGTGGACGTCGCGGAGGGCGACGTCGTCATCTACTCCAAGTACGGCGGTACCGAGGTCAAGTACGCCGGTGAGGACTACCTCATCCTCTCGGCGCGCGACGTGCTCGCCGTCGTCACCAAGTGACGTCACGCTGACCGCCCTGGTGCGGCCACAGGTGGGGGAAGGAGCTACGGTTCCTTTCCCCATCGTCGTGTCTGGACGGGTGACAGCGTGGCCCTGGGGGGGGGGCGGTCATCGCGTGCCTTGGGCGCCGTGGCGTGCGAGTAGGCGGGTGGCCAGCGGGCTCCAGACACCCAGAACCGAACGGGCGCGGTGGGGTGTTACGGCAGCCGGCGTCCGGCCAGGACCTGCCGGCGCTCCTCCTCGGTCATCCCGCCCCACACGCCGTAGGGCTCGTGGGTCGCCAGAGCGTGCTCGCGGCAGCGCGCAAGTACGGGACAGGCGCGGCACACGGCCTTCGCGCCGTCGTCACGCCGACGGCGCGAGCGTCCCCGCTCTCCGTCAGGGTGGAAGAACTGGGCGGAGTCCATTCCCAGGCAGGCGCCCTGGTACTGCCACTCCCACAAAGCGGTCACGGGACCAGGCTGCCGCGACCGCTCAGGCATGGATGAGTCCCTTCTCAGTGACGACGGCGGACCCTGCCGTCACACCCGTGTCTTAGGGAACATTAGGGTGCTTTCGGGAGAACGGCAAGCATTGGTGTACCACTGAAGGGGCTGGGCGGTCTCAGTCTGCGGGATGCGGCACCTGCGGGGCACGCGCGCGTGAGCAGCCCGACGCTGGCGCGGGGTGCACGGCAGGCTCGCGGGGTCCTACCATGCACACTGTGAGCGACTCGATCACCAGCCCTGACCTGTATGCACCGACCGGACTGACCTACGACGATGTTCTCCTGCTGCCCAGGCTGACCGACGTCATCCCCTCCGAGGTCGACACGGCCTCCAGACTGACCAAGAAAATCAGCCTGTCCACCCCGCTTCTCAGCGCCGCGATGGATACCGTCACCGAGTCCGAGATGGCGATTGCCATGGCTCGCCAGGGCGGTATCGGCATCCTGCACCGCAACCTGTCCATCGAGGACCAGGCCCAGCAGGTGCGCCGGGTCAAGCGCTCAGAGTCGGGTATGGTCTCCGACCCCGTCACCGTGGGGCCGGACGCCACCATCGCCGAGCTGGACAAGCTGTGCGGCCACTACAAGGTCTCCGGCCTGCCCGTGGTTGACGAGGGCGGCAACCTGCTCGGCATCATCACCAACCGCGACCTGCGCTTCGTGCCGGCGGACACCTGGGGCACCCTGCGCGTGCGTGACTGCATGACGCCGCGCGAGCGCCTCATTACCGGACCCACGGGTATCTCTCGCGAGGACGCCAAGGCGCTCCTGGCCGAGCACCGTATCGAGAAGCTCCCACTGGTTGACGCCTCCGGGCGCCTGACCGGCCTCATCACGGTCAAGGACTTCGTCAAGACCGAGCAGTACCCTCACGCCACCAAGGACGAGGAAGGGCGCCTCGTGGTCGGCGCCGCCGTCGGCTACTGGGGTGACACCTGGGACCGCGCCGGCGCGCTGGCGGATGCCGGGGTGGACGTGCTCGTGGTGGACACCGCGAACGGTGGTGCCAAGCTCGCTCTGGAGATGATCTCGCGTCTGAAGAAGGACTCTGCCTTTGCCGGCGTGCAGATCATCGGCGGCAACGTCGCGACCCGCGAGGGTGCGCAGGCGCTTATCGACGCCGGTGTTGACGCGGTCAAGGTCGGTGTGGGCCCGGGCTCGATCTGCACCACCCGCGTGGTGGCGGGCGTGGGCGTGCCGCAGGTGACCGCCGTCTACGAGGCAGCGCGCGCCTGCACCCCGGCCGGTGTGCCGCTTATCGCCGACGGCGGTCTGCAGTACTCCGGTGACATCGCCAAGGCCATGGTCGCCGGTGCTGACACCGTCATGCTCGGCTCTCTCCTGGCCGGCTGCACCGAGTCCCCCGGTGACCTCGTCTTCGTCAACGGCAAGCAGTGGAAGCGTTACCGCGGCATGGGCTCGCTCGGTGCCATGAGCTCTCGCGGCCGCAAGTCCTACTCCAAGGACCGCTACTTCCAGGCTGATGTCTCGGGTGACGACAAGATCGTTCCCGAGGGCATCGAGGGCCAGGTGCCCTACTCCGGCTCCCTGGCCGACGTCGTCTACCAGCTGGTTGGTGGCCTGCACCAGTCGATGTTCTACGTGGGTGCACGCACCATCCCCGAGCTCAAGGAGAACGGTCAGTTCGTGCGGATCACGGCTGCGGGTCTGAAGGAGTCCCACCCCCACGACATCCAGATGACCGTCGAGGCGCCCAACTACGCTGGCCGCAGCTGAGGCGCGATTGCTAGCGCAGGTCTGACCTGGCGCAAGCCTCGCCTGACGCAGGCCCGGCACTGGCACCAGGTGGTGCAGGTGCCGGGCCTGCGCTTTGGATGCTCAGGATTCTGAGGCCAGGGGCCAGGAGGGATCGACGTCAGCCGGACGGCCCTGCCGGCGTAGCCAGTCGTTGAAGGACTGCGCCCACGCGCGGTGGCTGGAGGCCTGGAAGGACTGCAGCTGGCTCAGGCTCATCTGGGCAAGCTCAGGGTAGGCGTGGGCCAGGGCCTCCAGGACGTCGAGGGTGGCTGCGACGTCGACCTCGGCGGTGTGGAGAGCCTCATCGACCTGGACGCCGTAGACCTGGCACATGGCGTCCAGACGACGCTTGCCCTTGCGGAACCGGTCCACGGCCCGGTCTAGCACCAGGGGGTCCAGGACAGGAGCGAGGGGACCACCCAGGCGCTCGCGCAAGGTGGCCAGCCCATGGCGCGCCAGCTCGTGCTCCATGAGCGTGAGGTCAAAGGAAGCGTTGAAGGCCACGACCGGCGTCCCCGCACCCATGGCCTGAGCCAGGCGTTGGGCCACCTCCTCCAGGACCTGCGGGGCAGGGCGCCCCTCAGCCTGGGCCCGCTCGGTGGAGATGCCGTGGACAGCGCTGGCGCCGGGCGGAATCGGCACCCCGGGATCGGCCAGCCAGGTCACGACCTCCTGACGACGTGTACCCTCGCCATGGCGAGGGCCGCGCATGACCAGGGCGGCGGTGACGAGCCGGTCCTGGCTCGGGTCGACGCCGGTGGTCTCGGTATCGAAGCCCAGGAAGGGGCCATCGGTCCAGCTTGGGGCGGTGTGCTGCTCGCTCATGACCATGAGTGTGCCACCAGGGTCTGACGCAAACTCACCCCCAGGGCGGTTGGCCTGCTCGGTGGCCTACCATCCGTCTATGAGCGCAGAGGTCGAGATCGGGCGTTCCAAGCGCGCCCGCCAGGCATACTCCTTCGACGACATCGCCCTCGTCCCCGCGCGGCGGACCCGGGACACCCGAGACGTGCGTGTGGGCTGGCAGGTCGATGCCTACCACGTCGACATGCCGGTGGTGGCCGCGCCCATGGACTCGGTGATGAGCCCGGACACCGCCATCATGGTGGGGCGTCTGGGCGGCATTGGCGTGCTCGACCTGGAAGGGCTGTGGACCCGGTACGAGGATCCCGAGCCCGCCCTGGCGCGTATTCGTCAGGCGGCGCCGGAGCAGGCCACCCGCGTCCTCCAGGAGGTCTACCGGGCGCCTGTGCGCCCTGAGCTCATTCGCGAACGTCTGGCTCACATTCGCAAGGCCGGTGTGGTGGTGGCCGGCCGGCTCAGTCCTGCCCAGACCCTGCGTCACTGGCGTACCGTCGTCGAGGCCGGGGTGGATCTGTTCGTCATCCGCGGCTCGGTGGTCTCGGCCGAGCACGTGTCAGGCAATGCTGAGCCCCTCAACCTCAAGCGCTTCATCTACGAGCTCGACGTACCGGTGATCGTCGGCGGGGTGACTACCTACACTGCGGCGCTCCACCTCATGCGCACTGGCGCTGCGGCCGTCCTGGTGGGCCAGGGCGGCGGTGCCTCCTCCTCGATCCGCCAGGTTCTGGGCCTCCACATGCCCATGGCGACGGCGGTGGCTGACGTGGCAGCGGCGCGGCGCGACTACCTTGACGAGTCTGGGGGACGCTACGTCCACGTCATCGCCGACGGCTCGGTGGGTAACTCCGGGGACGTGGTCAAGGCCATCGCCTGCGGTGCAGACGCCGTCATGCTCGGCGCCGCGCTGGCACGCGCCCAGGAGGCCCCGGGCGGTGGGTACCACTGGGGTGCGGAGGCGCGCCATGACGCCCTTCCTCGTGGCTACCGCTCCTACGTCGGCACCGCGGGCACGATGGAGGAGATCCTGTGCGGGCCCTCGGACCGGGCGGACGGCACGCTCAACATCGTCGGGGCGCTGCGCCGGACCCTGGCCACCACGGGCTACGCCGATGTCAAGGAGCTTCAGCGCGTCGAGGTTGTCCTGGCCCCCTACGACCCGAGCTGAGCCGCGTCCCTCGCTGGCGGCAGGTGTGGGCGTCCTGACGTGGCTCAGCGCGCCCAATCGGTGCCATGTTGCAGGCGAGTCGGGTAGTGTCTTGGTCAACGTCAGCGTCCCCGCTGATGACCGCAGTTGTTGTCGGGACCGCCACCCAGCAGATCCCTGACCGTTTAGAAGGAGTCACCTATGGCACAGGTTACTGCCACCATCGCCTCCAAGGTTGGGCTGCACGCCCGTCCCGCCGCTACCTTCGTCAAGGCCGTTGCCGACTCTGGTGTCAAGGTCACCATCGCCAAGGAGGGTGGCGCTCCTGTGGACGCCGCCTCCATCCTCGGTGTGATGACGCTGGGCGCCGCTCACGGCGACGTGGTTGTCCTGGAGTCCTCCGACGCTGACGCCGACAAGGCTCTGGCCGACCTCAAGGCCCTCCTGGAGACCGACCTGGACGCCTGATCCGCCTGTTTCATTTCACGCTGCAGGGGCGCTCCCATGACGGGAGCGCCCCTGCAGCGTGTCTGGGACCTGCTGGAGACGGCGCGGGGCAGATTGCGTTTCCTGCGCTGAGCTTGTGCTGGAGTGGTGGGTGAGAGCCGGGTTGTGGGCTCGGTGTGGCTGCCTAGGGGCGTCGGTTGAGGCCCTGAACCGTCGGATTGGTCATGGTGCGCTTCCTGGATACGTCGGTTTAGGTGCTGAACAGTCGGTTCGGGTGTGGCGGGGATGGGGTTCGACTGTTCAGGGCCTGAAGCGACGGAGACGCGACGGAGACGCGACGGAGATACGGTGGCGTGCGGGCCGGGGCGGGTGGCGTGCGGGGACGGTGCGATGGGCTTTTGGTGCGTGCTTTGGTGAATGTGACGGTCTCTAGGGGAGTGCTAGGGCACGTACCAATGGCGTATGCACGCACTCATCGGGGGTGGCACGTACCAACGGGACTGGGACCCGGAGCGGGAGTACGCAGCTATGGGTGGAGGCACGCATGCATCACTGGAAGTACGCCGATATCGGGGAGTACGCGCTTCAATGGGGCTGGGGCTCGGCTGGGGGAGCGCGCAGCTATGGGTGAAAGCACGTCCGCATTGGGGAGACACGTACTAACAGGGCTGGCGCCTGGGTAGAGAAGTACGCCACGACGGCTCAAGCATGCGGCCGGCGGGTGGAAGCCCGCCACTACGGCAGAAAGGCGCACGCATCGGGGGATGTGCGTTCGAGTGGGGGTGGTGGGTTTGATGGCTGCGTCGGTTGAGGCCCTGAACCGTCAGTTTGGGGCTGGCGTGTGGCCTAGGAGCGTCGGTTTAGGCGCTTAACAGTCGGTTCGGGTGTGGCGGGGATGGGGATCGACTGTTCAGGGCCTAAAGCGACAGGGGAGTGCCAGGGCGCGCAGCTATGGGTAGAGGCACGCACTCATCAGGGGAAGCACGTCCCAACGGGGGCACTCTCAGAACCTGCTGTGCCCCGAGCCGAGAGTCAGGGCCTACTCCTCCTCAAAGGCACCATCCGTCCCGTGACCCAGGAGACCGCGGGCGCGCCTGGGCCTGGCTAAGACAGGCGCACCCGGCACCTAGCGTGAGGAGGCCAGGGCGAGCAGGATGATGCCGACCACGGCAAGGGTGATGCCAAGCGCGGTGGTGAGGGCCTCCCGCCGGGTCCGGGTCTCCCCAAGCAGGATGATGCCGCCCACCGAGGAGATGACGAAGGCGAGCTGAGACAGCGCGAGTGAGGTGGCCACACCGACCGTCGAGGTCGACAGCAGCAAGATGACGTTGCCAACGGCCCACAGACCGCCACCGATGGCGCTGGGGGTGAAGGCCTCGCCGACAAGCGGCTCCTCGCGCGGCAGGATGACGGTGAACACCGCGGCCCCCAGCAGCAGCCCGATTCCCATGGGGCCAACGGCGTCGGAGGAGGAGACGTCCACCAGGCGCAGCATGAAGGGGTAGATGCCGTAGAGCACGGAACAGATGATCGAGCAGATCAGCCCCTCGCGGTGCTGGGCCGGGGTGGGCCCGGACCCAGCACCCTTCTCCTGCCACGAGCACGAGGCAGCGCCAGCGATGATCGCCACGAGAGCCGTCAGCCCCAGCGGCATGGCGCCAGGGGCGCGCCACTCTCCCAGCAGGATGATGCCGGCCAGGGCGTTGATGATGATCTGTCCTGAGGCGTTGAGCGGCATCGTCCGGCTCACTCCCCAGGACTGGAAGGCGCGCAGGGTGAAGACGAGCGCCGTCGCCCACAGGACACCGGACAGCACTCCCCAGAACGTGGCGTGCAGGCTCCACGCACCACCGGTCAGCGGCGCGGCGACGACGCTCACGACTCCCGCACCGGCCAGGACTGCGACGTTCTGACGGCGTGGGCGAGCAGGCCAGGCGCCCATGATGAACTGCTGGGTGCCGAACAGGAAGCAAGGAAGGAGGGCGAGGAGGAAGGCCACGGGGTGACGTTATCCTCCCAGCGACCCGCGAAGAAAACTCGTTCGACCACGCGTGATCCCGGCTCGCTGCGTCGGCTGGCGCGGTGGGACCCGGAGGGCGGCGGGGCACCGTTAGGGTGGTGCCCATGACGATTATCGCGGCGGCGGACGGATCCGCCCTGGGCAACCCCGGCCCCGCTGGCTGGGCCTGGTACGTGGACGAGTCCTGCTGGGCGGCCGGAGGCTGGCCGGAGTCCACCAACAACAGGGGCGAGCTCACCGCCGTCCTGGAGCTTCTGCGTGCCACCGCCGCAGCGGGCCTGGCCGGCGAGGAGCTGCTCATTCAGGCCGACTCCCAGTACGTCATCAACTCCCTGACGAAGTGGCGCCACGGCTGGAAGAAGCGCGGCTGGCGCAAGGCCGATGGCAAGCCGGTGCTCAACGAGGACCTCATGAAGGCTCTCGACGCTGAGCTGGCGGGCCGCCAGGTGCGCTTCGAGTGGGTCAAGGGCCACGCCGGGCACCCGGCCAACGAGCGTGCTGACGACCTGGCTCGCGGCGCTGCCACGGCCTACCAGCAGGGAGGCTCCGTCCCCTCGGGACCGGGGTGGCCCGGCGTGGCCGACGGCGGCCGCAACGGGCAGGACGGGGACCTCGCCTCCCAGTCCTCGGGCGCTGCCCCGGCCTCGCCGCAGGCCCACGACACGCTTTTCTAACCGCTGACCGCTCACGCCGGGAAGGCTGTGAGCGGTCGCGCAGACGCAACGGCCCCCGACGATGCTCGTCGGGGGCCGTTGCTGTGGGGCGCGCCTCAGATGAGGGTCAGCGCCTGACGGGCGATGGCCAGCTCCTCATTGGTCGGGTAGACCGTGACGACGACGGCGGAGTCCTCGGTGGAGATGGTCGTGGGCTCCGAGATGCGCATCGGGTCCTTGTCCGGGTCGATCTTGATCCCCAGGTAGGCCAGGCGCTCGCACAGGCCCTCGCGCACGCCCTTGTCGTTCTCGCCGATGCCAGCGGTGAAGGTCAGGGCGTCCAGGCCGCCCATGACCGCGGTGTAGGCACCGACGTACTTGGTCAGGCGGTGGAGGTAGATGTCCATGGACTCACGCGCCTGCTTGTCACCGGCGTCGATGAGCTTCCAGACCTCGCGCATGTCCGACTCGCCGGTCAGGCCCTTCATGCCGGACTCGCGGTTGAACAGGTGGTCGATCTCGTCGATGCTCATGCCGGCCACGCGGGCCAGGTGGAAGACGGCGGCCGGGTCGATGTCACCGGTGCGCCCACCCATGATGAGGCCCTCCAGCGGGGTCAGGCCCATGGAGGTCTCCACGGCCTTGCCGTTCACGACGGCGGACACGGAGGCGCCGTTGCCCAGGTGCAGGACGATCTGCTTGAGGTCGTCACGGCCCAGGCGCTCGGAGATGGCCTGGGAGACGAACTGGTGGCTGGTGCCGTGAGCACCGTAGCGGCGGATGGAGTACTTGTCCGCGATCTCGCGGTTGAGGCCGTAACGGGCCGCCTCCTCCGGCAGGTCCTGGAAGAAGGCGGTGTCGAAGACGGCCACGTGCGGGACGTCGGACAGTAGCTTGCGGGCGACCTCGATGCCCTTGAGGTGGGCGGGGTTGTGCAGCGGGCCGAGCGGCACGAGCTCCTCGATCTTGGCCACGACCTCGTCGTCGATGAGGGCGGGGCCGGAGAAGTAGCGGCCGCCCTGGACCACGCGGTGGCCCACGGCCACGATGTGGGCGTCGGCCAGGGAGGGGCCGTGCTCCTCGAACAGGCGCAGGACCTCGGCCAGGCCGTAGCCGTGGTCGGGAACGGGCTCGTCCAGCTCGATCTTCTGGCCGGCGTGCTTGTGCGTGATAGCGCCGATCGAGTCGCCGATGCGCTCGACGATGCCCGAGGCCAGCGAGTCGCCGGAGTCGGGGTCCACCAGCTGGTACTTGATGGAGGAGGAACCGGAATTGATGACGAGGACGGTACGTGTGGTCATGGGGTGCCTTTCTGTGGGCGCTCGTGACGGATAGAAGGAGCGGGCGGGCAGCACGGGGACGCTGGTACGGACCGATCGGCCCGCGGCCAGCGCCCCGATGCCTCAGCCCTGTGCCTGGACGGCGGTGATGGCGACGGTGTTGATGATGTCCTCAACCAGCGCGCCTCGTGACAGGTCGTTGACCGGCTTGTTCAGGCCCTGCAGCACCGGGCCGATCGCCACGGCGCCGGAGGAGCGCTGGACGGCCTTGTAGCCGATGTTGCCGGCTGACAGGTCCGGGAAGATGAAGACGGTGGCCTTACCTGCCACAGCCGATCCCGGCGCCTTCTTGGCGGCCACGGTCGGGTCGATCGCGGCGTCGTACTGGATCGGGCCCTCCACGGCGAGCTCGGGAGCCTTGGCTCGCACGATCTCAGTGGCCTCGCGGACCTTGTCCACGTCCGCTCCCTTGCCGGAGGTGCCGGTGGAGAAGGAGAGCATGGCCACGCGGGGCTCGACGCCGAACTGGCGAGCGGTCTCGGCCGAGGAGATGGCGATGTCGGCCAGCTCGGCGGCGGTGGGCTCGGGGTTGACGGCGCAGTCACCGTAGACCAGGACCCGGTCCTCCAGGAGCATGAGGAAGACCGAGGAGACGATCGAGGTGCCTGGCTTGGTCTTGATGATCTGGAAGGAGGGGACGATCGTGTGGGCGGTGGTGTGAGCCGCGCCCGAGACCATGCCGTCGGCGTCGCCCATATGCACCATCATCGTGCCGAAGTAGGACACGTCCTGGACCTTCTCGCGCGCCTGTTCCAGGGTCACGCCCTTCTTGGCACGCAGGCGGGCGAACTCGGCGGCGTACTTCTCCAGCAGCTCAGGGTCGGAGGTGGAGACCACACGGGCGGCGACGATGTCCAGGCCCAGCTCGGTGGCGCGGGTGCGCACCGTCTCCTCCTCGCCCAGCAGGACGACGTCGGAGATGCCGCGGCGCAGGATGGCGTCAGCGGCGTGGAGGATACGGTCGTCGTCAGGCTCAGGCAGGACGATCGTGCGGCGGTCGGCACGGGCCCGCTCAACCAGCTCTGCCTGGAACATGATCGGCGTGACCACGTCAGAGGGCTCAACCTCCAGGGCGCTGAGCAGCGCCTCCAGGTCCGCCTCCTGCTCGAAGGTGGTCACGGCGACGTCGATCTTGCGGTCTGAGGCGTGGGCCAGGCTGCCAGTGACGGCGCCGGCGACCTTGGCGGCCTCGAAGGTGTCCAGGGCGGTGGTCAGTACTGGGATCGGCTGGTCCAGTCCCTTGAGCAGCTGCAGGACGTAGGGGGCCGGCTCGAAGCCGCCGTTGAGGACCAGGGCCGCCAGGTTCGGGAAGCCGGAGGCGGCGTTGGCGGCGGCCAGGGAGATGAGAACGGCCGAGCGGTCAGCCGGGGTGATGACGACCTGCCCCTCGACCAGGCGCTCCAGCAGGTGCGAGACGTCCATGGCCCCCACGAGCAGGGACTCGGCTTCGCGGTCCAGCAGGGCGTCGTCGCCGGCGATGAGGTTGGCGTCCAGGGCGGTGGCGATCTCACGCAGCGTGGGAGCGGTGAGGAAGGGGACGGCCGGCAGGGTCGTCGTCGTGACGCCGGGGACCTCGGCGATGGCGCTGGCCACCTCCTGGCGGGTCCCGGGCTGGCAGCGGTTGGCCAGCACCGCCACCGTGCGGGCGTGGTTCTCGGCGATCTCGGCGATGGAGACCTCCGCGGAGGAACGCACGTCAGCGGCGCTCTGGTCTCCAGAGACCACCAGCAGCACCGGGGCGCCGATGTTGGCGGCCACGCGGGCGTTGAGGGAGAGCTCGGGGGTGCCGGCGACGTCGTCGAAGTCAGAGCCGTCGATGATGACGACGTCGTGCTCGCGCGCCATGGCCCGGTAGGAGTCGACGATGCGGGTGAGGGCTTCCTCAGGGTCGGCGCGGAACTCGTCCCAGGTCACGCCCACGCAGGCGGCCGGGGAGGCGCTCGATCCTGAGCGGGACAGCAGCAGGCCCAGGACTGGGTCCTGCTCGCGGGTGGCCACGAAGGGGCGGAACACGCCCACCTTCGCGACGACCTTGGTCAGAGAGGCGATGAGGCCAAGGGCCACGGTCGTCTTGCCGGTTCCGGCACTGGGTGAGGCGATGTAGATACTGCGCGCCACGTTGATGCGTTCCTTCTGTGGGTCTCGGGGTCGAGCCGAGCAGGTCGGTATGGCCGATCCCGCCCACCATTGATTGTGCCTCGAAGGAGGCGTACGAGGTAAGCGCATGGTGGTCAACGGGCGAAGGTCACTGTGTGGCGGACAGCACAGCGAGGGGGTGGGTCGGTTGCTGGGCGGCAGCCAGCCCGGCTGCCGGGGGCTGGAGGAGCGGCGAGGCCGGGCTCAGGCCGACTCGCGCCTGACCAGGCTCATCTCCAGCACGATGTCTCGGGCTGGGGCGCCGTCGGCCATCTCCAGGGCCAGGGTGGCTGCCTGGCGGCCCTGCTCGACCAGCGGCTGGTGGACGGTGGTGAGCGTGGGGGTGGTCTCGGTCGCGATCCGGTGATCGTCGAAGCCGATGACGCTGATGTCCTCAGGTAGCCGTCTGCCGTGGCGCTGGAGGGCGGCCAGGGCTCCTGCCGCGATGCGGTCCGAGGCGGCGAGCACGCCGTCGATATGCGGGTCGCCCTGCAGCAGGGTCTCCATACGCTCCAGGCCGGAGACGACGTCCCAGGCTCCGTAGCTCACGGAGACCGGTGGGCAGACCGGATCAAGGATCTCCCGGTAGCCCATCACGCGGTCCACGGCTGCGGGATTGTCCTCGGGGCCGGACAGGACGGCGATCCGGCGTCGCCCGCAGGACAGGAGGTGGTGGGCCGCCATCCGGGCGCCGACGACGTCGTCAGCGTAGACGTGGGCCATGGCTGAGGTGCGCTCCCGGGCACCGGGCTGTCCGCACAGGACGGTCGGCAGGGCAGCCTCCTCCAGGCTGGACAGCAGCTCCTGGCCGATGTAGGGCGTCAGCGCGATGACGGCGTCGGCGTTGCCCTGGGCCAGTCGCCGCCGGGCGCGGGCCTGCTCGAAGCTGGTGGCGGCCTGCAGCAGGAACGGGGCGGTGGTGGTCTCGGCCAGCCCCTCGTGGATGCCGCGCACCACCATCGCGTAGGTAGGGTCGGCGAACATCTCGTCCAGGGGCTCGGTGAAGACGATGGCGATCGCCTCCGCCCTGCCCAGGGCCAGCGCCCTGGCCTGCGGGTTCATGACGTAGCCCACCTGCTCGGCCGCCGCGCGGACTCGCTCCTTGGTGTCCTCGGTGACCTTGGGGGACCCGTTGAGAGCGCGTGAGACGGTGGCCTTGGACATCCCGATGAGGTCGGCGACGTCCTGGAGAGTCGCGGCGGTGCGTCGGCTGGCGGTGCGTCGGGTCATGACTGGTTCTCCGGGCAGAGGTGGAACGGTGCGGCAAGTACGGGAAAGAGGAAGGTGCTATGCTCGTGTAACCGGTTGTATTCAATGAGGAAGGACAACGTATGCCGTGCCAGCGTGATTGGGAGAATCCTCGTGTGACGCACAGGCATCGTCTGCCGCCTCGAGCCGACTTCCAGGCCTTCGCGCCGTGGGAGGAGGCGGTAGCGGGCGCAGGACGTCGCAGCGAGCGCGTGCTCAGTCTCAATGGTCAATGGCGTTTCCACCTCCTCGACAGTCCTCTGCGCGTGACTGACCAACTCACCTCCTGCCTGCAGGAGGAGTGGGGGAGCGTCGAGGTGCCCCACATGTGGCAGCTCGACGGCTTCGGGAAGCTGCAGTACACCGACGAGGGCTTTCCCTTCCCGGTCGACCCGCCCCACGTGCCCAGTGACAATCCAACGGGAGTCTACCAACGCCTCTTTACCTACGAGCCCGAGCAGGCCGGTGAGCAGGTGCTCCTGCACCTGGGTGGTGTGGAGAGCTACGTCGAGGTCTACCTCAACGGCTCTTACGTCGGGATGAGCAAGGGCTCGCGCCTGGCGGCCGAGTTCGACCTCACCGGGCTCGTGACGCTGGGACCGAACCTGGTGGTGCTCTGCGTGGCACAGTTCAGCGACGGCACCTACCTGGAGGACCAGGACATGTGGTGGGCCAGCGGCGTCTTCCGCGACGTGTGGGTGGAGCGCCGCCCGCCGGCCCGCCTGGAGGACTTCACCGTCACCACGCACCTGGTCCGTGAGCGCGCCCAGGTGGACGTGGCCTGCTGGACCCAGGGCGCAGCGCGGGTGGAGTGCGAGATCTGGGACCACGGGACCCTTCTGGCGCAGGGATGGTGCACGAGCGAGGGCAGCGTGCGCCTGTGCGTGGACGCACCACGCACCTGGTCCCCGGAGGACCCCTACCTCTACGACCTGCGCCTGCGGGTGTGGGACGGGCAGACCCAGACCGAGGTGGTCCCCTATCGCCTGGGGCTGCGCGAGATCACGATCCGTGACGGCCTGATGTACCTCAACGGCCGCTACTTCATGATGCACGGTGTCAACCGCCACGACTTCGACCCGCGTCGGGGCCGTGCCGTGAGCGCTGAGCGCATCCGGGCGGACCTGGAGCTGATGAAGCGGCACAACATCAACGCCGTGAGGACCTCGCACTATCCCAACGACCCGCGCTTCTACGAGATGTGCGACGAGCTGGGTCTGATGGTGATGGCAGAGAACGACCTGGAGACTCACGGCTTCGCGCTGTGCGGGGACCTGGAGCGGCTCACTGACGATCCCGGGTGGCAGCCCGCCTTCGTTGACCGCATCGAGCGGCACGTCGTCGCCCAGCGTAACCACGCCTCGATCCTCATCTGGAGCCTGGGCAACGAGTCCGGGGACGGCTGCAATATCGCTGCAATGTACGAGCGGGCCAAGGCCCTGGACCCCAGCCGCCCGGTCCACTACGAGGAGGATCGCGACGGCCGGATCGTGGACGTGGTCTCCACCATGTACTCCCGCGTCTCGCAGATGAACGACCTAGGTGAGCGGCCCTGCGGCAAGCCCCGAGTCCTGTGCGAGTACGCCCACGCCATGGGCAACGGGCCTGGAGGGCTGTCGGAGTACCAGGAGGTCTTCCGGCGCTGGCCCTCGATCCAGGGCCACTTCGTGTGGGAGTGGATCGACCACGGTGTGCTCCAGGTTGATGAGGAGGGCCGCCAGTACTACGCCTACGGCGGGGACTTCGGGGATGAGCCGAACAACGCCAACTTCTGCATCGACGGGCTGGTCTTCCCGTGGCTGGAGCCCAGCCCCGGCCTGCTGGAGTACAAGCAGGTGATCTGTCCAGTGGGCGTCGAGCTGTCAGACGGCCAGGTGCGCGTGACCAGCCGTCGCTGGTTCACGGACCTGTCGGACGTCGAGCTGGAGGTGGGACTGAGGGACGACGGCGTCCTGCTCGCCTCCCAGCGGGTGCGTCCGGGTGCGCTCCTACCGGGTGAGAGCCTCACCCTCGCCCTGAGCCCTGAGCTGGCGGCCCGCCACGCCCGAGGCGAGGCGATCCTGTCCGCCAGCGTGTGGGGCACGGCGATCGCGGGCCAGGCGCCGTGTGAGCTGGGAGTCTTCCAGCAGGTCCTCACGCCCTGGAGCCCTGCCACGCTGACAGCGTCCTCGCACGAGCCGGTGACGGTCTTGAGCCGCGGTGAGCACCTCGACGTCGAGCGTGCTGGCACGCGCCTGACCTTCGACCGCGTCAGCGGCCAGCTGTGCTCCTGGCAGGTTGACGGCATCGAGCTCCTGGCCGGGCCGCCCGAGGTCGGCCTATGGAGCCCGGTGATCGACAACCACCGCCGCGAGGCGGAGACCCTGTGGTGGCCGCGCAACCTGCACCTGATGAGCCGCAGCCTGAGGCAGATGTCCTGGCACGAGGCGGGCGACGCCGTCGTGGTGGAGTGCCGGGAACGGATCGGTACGCCCTCCTACGACATCGCGATGACCGTGGACCTGCGGTGGACCGTCCGTCCCGACGGCGGCGTCGAGCTCGCTGTCCAGGGCAGGGCCGAAGGTGACTATGACGACCTCATTCCCCGCATTGGCCTGACCTGGACGCTCAGCGAGGATCTGCGCGAGATCGAGTGGTACGGACGCGGACCAGGGGAGTCCTATCCGGACTCCTGGACCGCCAGTCCGATCGGGCTGTGGGAGTCGGATGTGGAGAGCATGCTGACCCCGTACGTCCTGCCGCAGGGTAACGGCAACCACCAGGACGTGCGCTGGGTCCAGGCACGGGCCGGAGACGGCCATGGCCTGCAGGTGCGTGCCTGCTCCAGCGACCTCCTGGCCTTCTCCGCCTGGCCGTGCACCGCGCGTGACCTGGACCAGGCGCGCCACCTCAACGACGTTCCGCGCCGCGGACCGGTCACCCTCAACGTCGATCACAAGGTGCTCGGACTGGGGTCGAACTCCTGGGGCTCGGAGGTGCTGGAGCGCTACCGGCTCCGGTTCACCGACTTCAGCTTCCGTCTCATGCTTGAGCCCGTACGAGGAGGACACACAGATGCAGCTCATCACTGACTTCGACCAGGAGCAGGTGGCCTGGGGCTCGCCCCGGGTGTGGCGTGCGATCCGCCAGGCCGTGGGCAAGGCGCCCCGGATGACGCTGTCAGTGGCCTACTCGGTGGGTGACGTGCTCACCTACGTCACTGACCGTGCCAGCGCGCTCGCGGACGAGCGCTTCGTGGCACGACGCCGGTACTGGACCGTCCTGGCGTGCTTGGAGGGCCGGGTGAAGGTTGAGGTCGCGCCGCTGGCCGACCTCCAGGTGGACCAGGCCTATCGCGATTCCACGGACCGGGAGTACCTGCGGGGCCGGGGCGCGCAGGTGGTGCTTGAACCGGGGATGGGCGTCGGCATCCCGCCTCACCAGGCGGTGCGTGTCCTGCCCGGTGAGGCCAAGGTTGTCGAGCTCCACGTCGCCGTGGAGGGCTTCGCCCTGGCTCACTGAGCGCTGGTGGCACTGCCCGCCGGCGTCACTTGAGGCCCTCATCGGTTGGTTCCCATGCTGCCAGCACGGGAACCAACCGATGAGGGCCTCAAACAAGGTGTGGTCACGCCTCCTGGGAACGCCGCATCGCGATGTCGATCGCCAGCGCGGCAGACCAGCCGAATAGCACCGTGGCGCTGTCTGCGCGTTGACCGGTGTCCGGGGTGAAGTACTCACACGGACCGGCCGAGGCGACCAGCGCCAGGAGCTCGTCCTCGATCTGTCGTGCCAGGTCGAGGTAGCCGTGGCGGCGCAGCCCCTGGCAGACGAGCCACGAGGTGTTGACCCACACCGGGCCTCTCCACATGCGTGTGCGCGAGAACGACGGGTCGTCGATGGCCACGGTAGGGATCCGGTAGCGCGTGGCGAAACGGCCTCCCTCGGTGAGGTCACGGACCAGGGCCTCGACCATGTCCTGGGGCAGCTGGGGGACGAGCAACGGCATGAGTGAGACCACGGTGGCCGGAGCCAGGTCGCGCCCGTCCTCAGCCTGGGCCGGGAACATCTTCCTGTGCGGGTCCCAGCGTGCTACGAGCTGGTCGGTCAGGCGCTGGGCGCGGGCCTCTGCCTGGTGGGCTTCCGCCTCTGCACCGTCCTCGCGCTCCCATCGGGCCACGGTGAG
Source organism: Actinomyces urogenitalis (assembly GCF_002861525.1). Lineage (NCBI taxonomy): Bacteria > Bacillati > Actinomycetota > Actinomycetes > Actinomycetales > Actinomycetaceae > Actinomyces > Actinomyces urogenitalis. The sequence continues at coordinate 90,840 of NZ_PKHA01000008.1, forward strand.
CTCAGAGGCGATGAGGTAGGACGCAAGGTCAGGGGAGGCCACTAGGGCGTCGTCATCAAAGACGGGGCTGTCGTCGAGCCCCGAGGAGTAGGGGTGCAGGTAGCACGGCAGGCCCTGCCTGGAGGAGTGCTCATACCACCAGCGCAGGTTGGAGCGCACCGCCTCACCCAGCTTCTGGCGCACGCCGGCGTGCCCGTGGCTGGCCAGGGCGTCGACTGCCAGGGCCAGCAGGGGTGGCTTGGTCAGTGGTACCTCCTGCCCGTCGAGACTGGGCGAGGCCAGCTCGCGCAGCCGTGCCAGGTCCGCCGGCGGAAGGTCCGCGGAGGAGGCCAGCACCCCGCCGTCGTGGGTCACGTCCGGCAGCTGACCGTCGGACCGCTGGTAGCGCACGGCGAGCTGTAGCTGCTCGGCGGCGAGCTGTGGATCGCCCCACGCCAGGCCCAGGGCGATGAAGTAGGAGTCCCACTGCCAGGCGCCGAGGTAACCGATCTTGGACGGGACGACGGCGGTGGCTGGCGCGCCGGGGGTCTCCAACACGACGGTGTTGACGCCGAGCGTCCACCAGCACTGGCGCACCATCTCCTGCCAGCGCTCGTGCGGGCGTGGGCAGCGCGCCATCCAGCTGCGGGTGCGTTCGACTACCGCGTCGCGGGCCTCAGCAAGCTCGGGTTCGGGGGCCAGGTGGGCGTTCAGACCGGGATCCGCTGGCCAGCCCCCGCCCCGTTCCAGCACGACGGCGTCGCCCGGCCTGGTGACCAGGCTCGCCTGCTCAGTGCTCACCGTGCAGCCGGCCGGCAGGTGGGTCAGGACCACACTGCCGGCGGGGGTCAGTGTGAGGCTGGCGCCATTGGACATGATGAGCTCGGCCGGGGTGACGGCGCGGACGGTCGCCGGCTCGCCGTCGTCGGCCAGGCGGATCCTGGCGGCCGTAGAGGCCTCCTCGGGGCGTTCGTAGGCCGACTCGTAGACCACGAGGTCGGCCTCGTCGCGGTAGACGAGCAGGCGTGAGCCGATCGTGGTGAAGGGGACGCTACGCAGATCGACGAGGCAGTCAAGGAAGGTGGTGTCCATCGCTCAGCGCCCTCCCAGCCCGGAGGTGGCCAGAGACTCGATGATCTGGCGCTGGCCGATGAGGAAGGCGATGAGCATCGGGATAGTGGACAGCGACGTGGCGGCCATGACGATGCCGTAGTTCATACCTCCGAACTGCCCGTTGAACTGGCTGAGCAGCAGCGGGACGGTGAACAGCTCGGTGGAGTTGAGCAGGACCAGGGGAAGCAGGAAGTTGTTCCACGCGTCCAGGGCCACGATGATGCCCAGGGCTCCCATTCCCGGCCGGATCGCCGGGAGGATGACCTTCCAGTAGATCCGCCAGCGCGAGGCGCCGTCGATCATGGCAGCCTCCTCCAGCTCACGCGGGATCGAGGCGATGAACTGGCGCATGAGGAAGACCCCGAAGGGATTGACCAGGATGGCAGGGACGATGAGGGCCAGGTGAGAGTCCACCCAGCCGATCTTGGCCATGAGGAAGTAGAAGGGCACGAGCGTGACCTGCTTGGGCACCATCTGCATCGCCAGAAAGATGCCGAAGATGACCTTGGACCCCTTGAAGGGCAGGCGGCTGAATCCGTAGGCCGCCATCGAGGTGGTCAGCAGGGTTCCGGCCACCACGAGGACGGTGATGTAGAAGGAGTTGAGGTAGGCCCGGCCAAAGGGCAAGGCGTTCCAGGCATCCGGCCAGTTGGTGAAGATCCACGGGTCGGGCAGGGCTGACAGCGGGTCGGTCAGCAGCTGGCTGAGCGGCTTGAAGGAGGTGAGCACCATCCAGATGAATGGCGCGACCATCATCAAGCCAACGGCCAGGAGGACCAGGTGCTTGAGGGGCGGTACCAGGCTGCGCAGAGCGCGACGTGGAGCTGAAGAAGCGATCGTGCTCATGACATCAGCTTTCGTAGTGGACGAGTTTCTTCTGCGCGCCAAACTGGATGGCGGTGACCACGAGCGTCAGGGCCAGCAGCACCACGGAGGCGGCGCTGGACAGACCGAACTGGGACTTGGCGAAGCCCAGGTCGTAGATGTGGTAGACGATGGTGCGCGTGCCGTTGTCTGGGCCGGCGTTCTTGACCAGGACGAAGACGAGATCGAAGGTCTGCAGCGACGAGATACAGGCGACGATGCACTGGTAGAAGATGATGGGGGACAGCAGCGGCAGCGTGATCCGGAAGAAGCGGGCGATCGGGCCGGCGCCGTCGATCTTGGCGGCCTCCATGACCGACGGCGAGATGCCCTGCAGCCCGGCCATGAAGATGACGATGTTGAGGCCGACCGAGGACCAGATGGTCACGATGCACACGGAGATGAGCGCGAGCCAGGGGTGTCCGAGCCAGTCGATATTCTCCACACCGAAGACCGCCGAGATGACCCCGGAGATGACTCCGTCCTGGCGCAGCAGCTGCTGCCAGATCAGGGCGATGGCGACGGCGCTGGTGACCACCGGGGCGAAGAGCATGACCAGGTAGACCGAGCGGAAGCGGACCTTGTTGAGCACTGTGGCGCCCACGATCGACAGAAAGAGGCCGATCGGGACCGTCACGAGCATGATGACGCCGGTGTTGAGCACGGCGCGTCCTAGGTCGGGGTCGGAGAGCTGGTCGCGGAAGTTGTCCAGCCCGACGAAGCTTGGCATCCCGAAGCCGTTCCACTGGGTGAAGGCCAGGACGAAGGAGGCTGCGAAGGGAATGAGGGTGAACAGGCAGATGCCGAGGACCTGAGGGGCGACGAAGAACATCCCCCACCGTCGGTCGTTGCGGCGCCAGCGAGCCTCGGTGCTCTGAGGGCCGCGGCGTTGAGTGCCTTCAGGTTCTGCGGAAGCGGGTTGCTCGCCGGGGCGGGTGGCAGTGTCAGGACACGAGCTCATGGTCATGAGGCCTTCTCAGCCACCAGGGCGGCGATCGCGTCAAGGGTTTCCTGAGTGGTGGCCTTGCCCTGGTAGAGCGGCTGCATGTACTCCACGGCGATCTCGTTGGACAGGTCAGTGACGGCTGCCTCGACGGGGTAGTTGGAGAATCCGGCGTCACGCATGTCCAGCATGGTCTGGGCGTGGGCGGGGTAGCCGTCAGCCAGGACGATCTCGTCAGCGCCCGTGATCGAGGGTACGGCGTTGCCACCTTCGCTCAGGCGCAGCTCCTGGCCAGCGGCGCTGAGGTAGGTGTCGTAGAAGGCGAGGGCACCAGCCTTGTTCTTCGTCTTGGCGTTGATGGCGAGGTAGGAGGCAGCCACTCCTGTGGGCGCGGCAGCGCCGTCCGGGGTGGGCCAGCGAACGATGTCGTAGAGGTCCTTGTCCACGCCTGCGCCCTCGATCGTGCCGATGGTGTAGCGGCCTGCAGCGAGGAAGCCGAGCTGGTGGGTCACGAGCAGGCTGTCCTCGCCAGTGCCCTCGGGAAGCAGATCGGCCACGATGAGCTCGCCGCTGCGGAACCTCGTGGCGTACTCCTCCAGTGCTTTGACGCTGGCCGGATCCGTGTTGGCCACGTAGGTGTCTCCGTCGTAGACCTTGCCTCCCCCGCAGCTGATGATCGAGTCGTGGGTGCCCCAGTAGTTCCAGTAGCAGGCGCCGTTGAGGCCAGCTGCCTTGAGCTTGGCCGTCATGGCGAAGAAGGCCTCGGTGGTCCACTGGTCGGAGGCAGCGAGCGTGGCCGGGTCCTCGGTGATTCCGGCGGCCTTGAGCGCCTCCTTGTCGAACCACAGGCAGTCGGGGTTGCAGTCATTGGGCAGGGCGTAGAGAGCACCCTCGAAACGGGCGACGTCGAGCAGAGAGCTGTTGAAGCTGTCCAGGTCGAGGCTGGTCTCGCCCTCAATAGGAAGCAGGACGCCGTTACGGATGAAGGAGGCGATGCGGTCATCGCCCACGTAGAAGACATCCGGTGCCGTGCCTGAGGAGAGCTGGGTGAGCAGCTTGGAGTGGTAGTCGGAGTAGGACGCCGTGGGCTGGAAGACGAGCTCGACCTCAGGGTGGTCCTTCTTGAACTGCTCCTGGACGGCGTCGTAGCGCTTGAGCTCCTCGGGTGAGCCCCAGGTAGACCAGGTCACGGTGTTGGCGCCGGAGGATCCGGACGAGCCGGAGCATCCGGCCAGGACGGCGGCTGCCAGGCTGAGGCTGGAGATCTGGGCGAAACGGCGACGGGACAGGGTGTTCATGGTGTTTTCTCCTTCACTAGTCGACGGTGACGTTGTGAGATGTGACTGCGGCCTGGGTGGTCGTAGCCACGGGGGTCTGTGGGGTGCTGCGGGCGCCGAGGACCGTGGCGGCGAGGATGACGCCGCCTCCGATCAGCAGCCGCGCGCTCAGGTGCTCCCCGCCGAGCGCGATCGCGAAGAGGGAGGCGAAGACGGGCTCAAAGGTCATCATGAGCGCGGTCCGAGTGGCGCTGAGGTGCCGCTGGGCCCAGGTCTGCAGGAGCATGGTGGCGATACCGGCGACCAGCACGGTGTAGGCGATGGCACGCCATGCCACGGGGTCGGCACTCAAGTGAACGCCGCCGGGGATGGCTGCGACCAGGCAGGTCAGGGCGACGCCGACGAGCTGGACCGCGGTGAGGGCCAGCGCGTCCCACTGGGGTGCGAAGCGCTCTAGGACCACGATGTGCAGGGCGTAGAAGAAGGCTCCGAGCAGTGTGAGCCACTCGCCCCAGCCCATGGCGGCTGGACCGGTCAGCGTCAGTACACCCAGGCCGAGGCAGGCCAAGGCGACCGCAACCCATGCCTGGGCAGACAGGCGCACCTTGAGGAAGAGCCACAGGATGATGGGCGTGAGGACCACGTAGGTGCCGGTGATGAAGCCCGAGACCGAGGCGGAGGTGTGCTTGAGCCCATAGGTCTGGGCGATCTGTGCCAGCCCGTACAGGACGCCGAGCCCTAGTCCCGCGCGCCAGCCCCCGGCGGGCAGGCGGCGCAGACGCGGCCACAGGACGAGGGCGATGAGCGCTGCGGCGATGGTGAAGCGGATCGCGAGGAAGTCGATGGGCTCCATACGGTCGACGGCGTCCTTGATGATGAAGAACGTCGAGCCCCAGATCACGGTGATCGTGAGCACAGCGAGCGTCGCCAGACCTGAGCGTCGCATCCTCGCCTCCTTGCGATGTAAGCGGTTGCATTGAAGGATAGAGGCGCGTTTTCAGGTTGTCAATCACGGGAGCTGAGGCAGCCTCGTCTGCCCGGTCGTCAGGCGATCACGTGAGAGAGGCTGTGAGACAGGCGCTTGCGCGCGCAGACACCGAGCGAGGAGTATGACGGGGACGGGGCGAGCCGGTCGCTCCCGACTCGGGGTGCCCGCGGCCGCATCCCCACGAGCACAAGGCGTCACACGACCAGGAGGAGCCATGGGCAGCGCACCCCAGCGCGCCGTCACCCAGGAGCAGGTGGCTCGCGAGGCAGGGGTCTCCCGTGGACTGGTCTCCATGGCGCTGGCAGGCTCTCCCCGCGTCGCCCAGGCCACCCGAGACCACATCCTCGGCACCGCGGCCCGACTGGGCTACCGCGTCAACCGCTCCGCCGCAGCCCTGGCCTCCGGGCGCTCGGGGCTGATCGGCCTGGTCCTGCCAGACCTGCGTAACCCCTTCTTCGACTTCATCGCCCACGCCCTCCAGGTCGCGGCCCGGGAGCAGGGCCTGACCCTCGTCATCACCCTGGCCACCCAGGTCGGTGACGGTGAGGGCGCCGTGGACACCATGCTCGCCATGCAGCTCGAGGGGCTGGTGCTCGTCTCCCCGGCCATGCCCGACCCAGTGATCCGGGCCCTGGGCAGGGAGACGGCCGTGTGCCTCATCGGGCGCACCAGCGCCGGGGGCCGGGTGGACACGGTCCGCCTGGACGAGGAGGCTGCCGCGCTCGTCGTCGTCGACCACCTGCTGGGGGCCGGCACGCAGGACCTGGTCTACCTCACCCCGCCCGAGCACGAGGACCCCAACGCGACCGAGCGCGGCGGAGCCCTGGCGCAGGCCTGCCGTGAGGCGGGGGTCAGGCTGCACACGCTCCTCGCGCCGCGCGACGGGGGCGGAGGAGTCGGTCAGGCCCTGGCGCGCTGCGCCCAGGACGGGCGCCGGATCGGCGTGGTGGCACACAACGACGTCGTCGCCCTGGACGCGCTCGCGGCCCTGCGGGCCGTTGGAGGGTGGACGCCGCTGGTGTCCTACGACGACACCTACCTGGCTCGACGAGAGGAGTTCTCTCTCACCAGCGTCGAGCAGCCCGCTGACGCGATGGCCCGTGACGCGATCCGCCTGGTGTGCGAGCGGTCGGGCCGCCTCACCCTGCAGGGCCGGCAGGAGACGGGCGACGGCGTACCCGCTGGCCCGGAGGCGGCGTCGGGTCCTGGGCGCAGCCTCACCCTGGAGCCGGTGCTGGCGGTGCGGCGCTCCTCGACCCGGCCTGCCGGAGACCTCGCGCCCACCCTGCGCTGAGACCAGGGCGTCTGGGGCTGGAGGTGCTCGGAGCGACGCCGCCAGGCTGGCCGCGCGGCGTGCCACGCACGTGGCGGCAGGCGCTGCACACAGTCAAGGTCCTGGGCGCTCAGGATCGACGAGGTGGGTAAGAGCGTCCAGGAAGGTCTGGGACGACGGCGGTCGGCAGGGCCGGAGGCCTGTCTGGCCGCCGTCGTGGGCTGCTCACAGGGCCTTGGCGGCTGCCAGCAGGTTCGAGGCAGAAATCTGCAGGCCCTCGACGTTGCCGTACTCGGCGTCCTCATGCTCGATGTTGACATTCATGTTCGGGTCAGCCTGCTCGATCGCGCGCAAGAACTCGGCCCAGTAGTCGGTGTCGTGCCCCAGACCGAAGGCAACGAAGCGCCAGGCCGGGTCCTTGGGCCAGGAACTGCACCAGTAGCCGTAGGCCACCGGGACCTTGCCCTCGGCCTCGGCCGGGACGTGGCCGAAGTCAGTGTCGAGCACCCCGCGGTAAGCGGCGCCGGGGAAGATCTTGGTGTCCTTGGCGTGGACGTGGCCGATGAACTTGCCCAGGCGCTTGGTCGCGGCGATCGGGTCCATCTGCTGCCAGAACAGGTGTGAGGGGTCCATGTTGACGCGCAGGTTGGTCGCCCCGGTCTCCTCGACAAGGCGCTCGAAGGAGGGGACGTTGAACACGAGGTTGCGCGGGTGCAGCTCGAGGCAGACCTTGACGTCGTTGTCGCGGGCCAGGGCGTCGATCTCCTTGAAGAAGGGGACGACGACGCTCCACTGGTAGTCCAGGATCTCCATGTCGATCCCGTTCCAGGGATTGACGACCCAGGTGGGGTACCTTGCACCGGGGTCGGTGCCCGGGGTGCCGGACATCGTGACGATTTCTTTCACACCCAGGGCGCCAGCCAGGCGGATGGCATTGCGCAGGTCCTCGGCGTGCTTGAGACCCTCGTTCGGCAATGGCGAGGTCGGGTTACCGGAGGTGTTGAGGCCGGACAGGACCATGCCCTTGTCCTCGAAGATCCCCAGGTAGTCCTCGCGGGCAGTTTTGGACGCCAGCAGGGAATCGACGGGGCAGTGAGGGGAGGGGATGAAGCCGCCGACGTTGACTTCTGCGCCGGTCAGGCCAGCAGCCTTGAGGACGTCGAGAGTCTCGGGCAGGCTGTGGTCGCCCATGCAAGCGGTGTAGGCGCCGTAGGTCAGTGCCATGGTGGTCTTCTCCTAGAAACAGTCGTGGTGGGTGGTGATTACTTGTTGAAGCGGGAGACGTCGACGGCGGCGCCTCCATTGGCGGCGGACTCGGCCACGGCGTTGGCGATGAGCATCTCGCGATAGCCGTCGGCGAAGGTGGCGCAGCGCGGCAGGGAGTCGGCCTCGCTCACGCCCGCGACCTGCTGGAGGAAGGCGTAGGCCTGGTAGGTGAACTGCTCGATCTGGGTGCAGCCCACGCCGCCGAAGGCCATGGAGGAGCCACGCTCGAAGTAGGGGAAGGTGGGGTTGACCAGCACCCGGCGCGGGCCGGACAGGCCGGCCGGGGCGCAGGCGTCGTCGACCATGATCTCGCCGGTGCGGGACAGGTCCCAGGAGGCGCGGCCTCGCGAGCCGTGGACGTCGATCATCATGGCGTTGGGCATGCCCCAGGCGATGCGTGAGGCGGAGAAGGTGCCCACGGCGCCGTTGTCGAAGACGCCGGTGAAGGAGGCGACGTCGTCGTTGGTCACGGGGGCCGTCTCGGCGTCGGAGGTGTCCAGGGCGGTGCCGCGGGTCACGTGCCCCTTGGCGACCGGACGCTCCTTGATCGCGGTGACCATGGCGCCCCCGGAGACGGACACGAGGCGGCCACAGATGGTCTCAGCGGTGTCGATGAGGTGGGAGCCGACGTCGCCCAGGGCGCCCGAGCCCATGGGACCGGCGTAGCGCCAGGCCATCGGGGTGGAGGGGTCGCAGCCGTAGTCGCACCAGTAGCGGGCGTTGATGTGGTTGACCTCGCCCAGGTGGCCGGTGTCGACCAGCTTCTTGATCTCGGCCACGGCCGCGTTGCGGCGGTAGGTGAAGCCGGTGGAGGTGACGACCTCGGGGTGGGCGGCCTCGGCCTCGGCCATGGCCTTGGCGTTCTCGAGGGTGTCAGCCAGGGGCTTCTCACACAGGACGTGCTTGCCAGCGCGGATCATGGCTTCTGCGATCTCGCGGTGCAGGGCGTTGCCGACGACGATGGAGACCATGTCGATACTGGGGTCGTCAGCGATGTCGCGCCAGTCGGTGACGGCCTTCTCATAGCCGTAGCGCTCGGCGGCGTCGACGGCGAAGGGTTCGTAGGCGTCGGCGATGGCGGCGAGTCGGACCTTGGGTAGGCCCAGGTCGAAGACGGTGCCGACCTGCCTCCAGGCGTTGGCGTGGGTGGTACCGGCCATGCCGGCTCCGATGACGGCGACGGAGAGCGTTGTGTCCATGGTGTGTCCTCTTTGACGTGGTAGTGATGCAGGTTTCCACCCCGGCGTTAACGCGCGTTAACGTATGTGGCGAGTATAGACGCTCAGTGTTGACGCGCGTCAAGTCCATGTCGATGACAGCTTGAACGTGACGGTGAGCCTGACGGCGTACTTCTGGGGCGCCCGAGCGGAGGGGCGGGACTTTGCGGCGTACTTCCACGGTGGGGGCGTGCCTGCGCGGTCAGGGCGTTCTTGTGCTGTGAGGGCGCTCGCTACGACGTCGGAGCGGCACGTCTCATTTGCGGGCGTACGCCCTCATCTCACAAGCACGCCGTCATGAGGGGCGGAGAAACGTGGGATAATGGCGAAAACCATGGTAGCGATGCACAGGGAGGTGCGGGCTGTGTCCCGACCGAGACGATCGGTCACGATTGCCACCGTGGCTCAACGTGCAGGCCGCTCAATCTCGACGGTGTCTGCGGCATTGAATAATGCCTCTGGTGTCGCCGACTCGACACGCGAGGAGATCCTCAAGGTCGCCGAGGAACTCGGCTATGAGGTTGATCCTCGTGCCAGACTGATGCGAGCCGCTCACCCCGGGATTATCGGGGTCTCATATTTCCCTGGACAGGCTTTTCAAGCTGAGCTCGTCGATGGCCTCTATCAGGCGGCAGAACGTCATGGACACGGTCTGGGACTTGCAGCTTCGACGCCCCGTCACAGTGAGGTTGAAGGTATCCGCGCCCTGGTGCGCGATCGTTGTGAGGCGATCATCGTCGTCGATTCGCGTGTGCCCTATGAGGATTTGCGTAGCGCCGCTGGTGATGTGCCGCTCTTAGTGTTGTGTCGTCAGGGCCTGACCGACGACGTCGACGCGGTACGTTCGGCTGACGAGGCGGCGGTGGCTGAGCTCGTTGAACACGTGCTGAGCTCGGGTCGTACGGATCTGGTTTATGTTGACGGCGGTGCAGCCTCTTCGGCTGAGCTGCGGGCAGATGGATACCGTCGGGCGATGCAGGTTCACGGGCTTGCGGAGAGGATTGTGCCCGGAGGCGACGGGGAAGAAGACGGAATCCGTGCGGTTGCCGAGCTGGCTGAGCGCGATGAACTTCCACAGGCGCTGGTGCTGTACAACGACCATGCTGCGTTAGGGGCGTTGCTGGAGCTGCGCCGTCGTGGAATCACGGTGCCGCAGCAGGTTGCGGTGGCCGGCTTTGACGACGTCGCGCTCACGGCACTCAGCGCGGTCGACCTCACCACCGTGCACCAGGACGTCGACGCCATCGCGGACGTCGCGGTGCGCCACCTGGTGGAGCGCCTGGGCTGTGAGGACCCGGGCCGCGACCTGCCGGTGCCCGACGGCGTGCAGCGCCACGACCAGCCTGGGGGCGGGGTCCTCTTCACCGTCCCGGCCAGCCTGGTGGTCAGGGGCTCGACCGCCGTGCGGTGAGCCTGCCGGGTCCTGTGCCGCAGCAGACGGGTCCCGGACTCTCCCGGGTCCCTAAGCCTGCGCTGTGTGGTGCGTCGGGTCCTTGAGGGAGCGTGTCAGCAGGAGCAGGCGGATGTAGAGGTAGACGCACAGCGCGGCGCACAGCAGCGCTGGGTGCGTCAGCTCAAAGGTGTAGGAGCTCAGGACGTCGGTCATGTGCAACGTGGTACTGAACGTGTAGGCCACACCGCATGCGAAGGCCAGTGCCAGCTGGGGAGGGAGGAGCCCGATGAGGAGGATCCTCTGCGCGCGGGCACGCGACGTCACGACTCTCGCGCTCGCGTCTGCGACGCACGCCAGGGCAAGGCCGGTTCCAAGCGCCCAGGTTGCGGCGGAAAACGGGTTGACGCCGCTGGTCGCGCGGTAGGTCACGCCGAGGATGAGCGCCAGGCTAAGAACAAGAGCGGCTAAGGGGGGGCGCTGTGCGTGAGATCTGCATTGCGGGTCTCCGTTTCTAGTGAATGTTGGGGCTGCAGGTCCACTTCGTGCAGCATTTTCCAGCCCTGCCTGCAAGTGTCGTAACGAAACATGCGATCTTCGGAACTGCTCCGGGGAGAAACGAGCAGGCGTTTTCCAGCCATCCGGGTGCGATTGATTTGAGGCAGTTCAGGCTATAGTTTTCGCAGCGATGGACTAGGCCGGCAGGGCAGGTGCCGGTTGCTGCTGCGGGGGGAGATGCTTATAGAATTGTCCAGCGCAAACGCAGGCGCTTTCTCATAGGCGGAGACTGCATCGGGTTGCTCGATGATGAGTGAGGGGTTCTTGGGATCTGATGTGTCGATGATAACATCGACAAAAGGAAGTACGGCCGTTGCTCCAGTAGCATGATCCTGATCGAATCCTCCAACTCGGTACCCGTTAACTTCGTTCTGAAGGACGATCACTCGGTCGTAGGTTGAGTATTCTGCTTTGACTCCGGAGATGACGGCCCGCTCGTCGATAGCAGACGTGCTCGCACCATGGTCGCCGTCTGGTGACGTAGCAGCCTCTGTGAGGGACGTCCTAAGCAACTGAGTAGCTGCGACGAGTTCATCCCTGTCAAGAGAGTCAATCGCTGTCACTGCGTTGCAGTCAGATTGTGTCAATGTGTCCGCGCTGGGCGCACCGGTCGCGGGTGCGACTGTGAGCAGGCTCAGGCATTGCAAATGTGGTGAGGAATTTCATTGTTGCTTTCATGATGACCTCTGGGCAGGGAATGGGGGTGAGGAAGGTCTCACTAGGATATCTGCGCAATATGTGAGGTGCAACACGTAATTGACCTCGGAGGGGGGCGCTCGTGGCAGGCCGGAGGAGGCTGTGCGGCAGGGACGGCAGACAAGGCGAGACGGCGCCCGCTGGTGGCGGGCGCCGTCGTCACTGAGCCGGGAGAGGTAAGCTCCCGGCCACCTCGTGCCTGGGGCTCAGCCTCAGGCCAGGCGGACCGGCTGACCGGTCCTGGCGGACTTGGTAGCGGCCTCGGCCAGGCGCAGGGCCTCGACGGCGTCGTCGATGGTGGTCGGGGTCGGGGTGTCGGCCTCAACGGCCTCGATGAAGGCGCTCAGCTCGATGCGGTAGGCGTCGGCGTAGCGCTCAAGGAAGAAGTCGAGGTACGGCTCCTGGGCGTCGGTCACCTCGGCGTTGGACAGACGCACTGTGGTGGCGCGCACGTTCTCGGCGAACAGGGCGCCGCCACGGCCGGAGGCCTCCAGGCGCTGGTCGTAGCCGGAAGCGCAGTGGCGGTTGTTGATGATCGTTGCCACGGCGCCCGAGGTGGCACGCAGGGTGACGACGGCGGCGTCGTAGTCGCCGGTCTCCTTGATGGCCGGGTCGAGGTTCTGGCCAACCGCGTGGACCTCAACAATGTCGCCCAGGAAGAAGCGGGCGGTGTCAAAGTCGTGGATGGTCATGTCGCGGAAGATGCCACCGGAGACCTTGATGTACTCCACCGGCGGGGCGGCGGGGTCACGAGAGATGATGGTCAACTGCTCCAGGTCGCCGATGCGGCCCTCGTTGACCGCTGAGCGCACAGCCGCGAAGCTGGGGTCAAAGCGGCGGTTGAAGCCGAACATCACCGGGGTCGTGATGGCGTCGAGCTCGGTCTGAGCGGCGACGACGTCCTTCATGTCCAGGGCGATGGGCTTCTCGCACAGCACAGCCTTGCCAGCCTTCGCGGCGGCGAGCAGGTGGGGGATGTGCAGGGGGGTCGGGGAACCGATGACGACGGCGTCAACCTCGGGGTCGGCGAAGACGTCCTCGGCGTCCTTGCAGGAGCGAGTGCCGTACTGACTTGCCAGCTTCTCGGCGGCGTCGCCGAAGGGGTCGCAGACCAGAGCGAGGGTGGCCTGGGGGTGAGCGGCGATGGTCTTGGCGTGGACGTGGCCGATGCGGCCGGCGCCGATGAGGGCGATGTTCAGCATAGGAACTTCCTTGTTGTGTGTGCTGGTCGTGGACTGACGTATATTTCATGGCGATGATGACGCGCGTCATCGCCAGCTCTAAGAGAACCGCCTCCGTCGATGCGGTGTGAGCTCACAGGGCGGAGGCGGAACGAGGTCCGGGGCGGCTGGCTAGGCCAACCACCCCGGACCGGGTGCCTCACGGCTGGGGCATGATAACGTCGCGAACGAGGCCGTCCAGGTCCTCGTCGGACTTCATGAAGCCGCGCAGGGTGCGCACGGTGGCGCCGAAGGTCTCGAACTCCTCGATGGCCATGCCGTCAGGCTCGTAGGCGCGACGGAACTCGGGGATCTCGAGCAGGGCCTTCATGATCCTCGGATCGACCTCGTCGTCGATCTTGGAGACGACCTTGTAGCCGGAGTCGTTGATCAGCTTCTGCCAAGCGAAGGGCGGGGAGACAACCAGGTCACCGCCGACCAGCTCGGACCAGTGCATGACGTTGCGGAAGGCGGCCGACAGGACGCGGGCGCGCAGGCCACGGGCCTGGAACTCGTGGTAGGCGCGCTTGAGGGCGGCCACACCGGACCACTCGAAGATGCCCGGGTCGACGAACAGGCGCTCGCGCTTGGCGACGATCTTCATCCAGTCGTCAAGGCGGCCGCCCATGAGGGTGACGACAGGACCCATGGTGGACACGTCCTTGCCCTCGGCCTCACGGCGCTTGAGCCCGCGCTCGATGGCCTCTCCGGCAGCCACGGCCTGGGCGACGGTGAAGGAGACGGTGACGTTGATGGACACGCCGCGGTAGGTGGCGTCCTCGATAGCCTCGATACCGGTCTTGGTGGCCGGGATCTTGACGATGATGTTCTTGGCCAGCCTGGAGAACTCCTCGGCCTGGTCCGCCAGCGCCTTGGCGCTGCGAGCAAGGCGAGGGTCGGTCTGGACCGACAGGCGTCCGTTGCGGCCCTTGTGCTCCTCGAAGATGTCTTCGTAAAGCTTGGCGCCCTCGATGGACATCTCACGCACAACCTGCCAGCCGATTTCAGACTCAGACAGGGTCGGGTTCTCCTCGGCGATCTCCTTGATGCGAGGGATCCAGCGCTCCTTCTTCTGGTTGATGCAGGTGTAGGCGATGGTCGGGTTGCAGGTCGCGCCCACGCCACCGAAGGAGATCGACTGACGAAGCTCGTCGGGGTCGGCGGAGTCGTTCCACAGGACCGTCGGGGTGGTGCGGGCGGCCTCCAGCAGCGGGCCGGGGGTGTATTCAATGGTCATTGGCGCATCTCCTGGGGTGTGAGGCTCCGGTCGGCTCCTTCGCCGTGCCGGCCGATGGCTTCATTGAAATGCTTCCGAGCCCCATTCGTCAAGTTTTGTCTGGACAAATAGTGAAACGCTCGTCGAGGTGTCTGTCAGGGGCAGTGTGGTCTCAGCCAGTGAAGAGGGTGGTCTCGAAGGAGTATCGCGAGGCTCGGTAGATATGGGTGCCGTACTCGATGACCTCGCCGGTGGCGTCGTAAGCTGTGCGCGTAGCGGTCAGTAGGGCGGCGCGGCGGTGCTCGCCAAGCGCCTCGGCCTCCTTGGTGGTGGCGTTACGGGCTCCGATGACCTGAGTGGCTGAGACGGGCACGAGCCCGCTGGCGCGCAGGAGCTCGTACAGGCCGTTGCGCTCAAGGTCCTCCGCGGTGGGGGCTGAGGGGGCTGGCAGGAGGTTGGTCATCAGGGCGATCGGCTCGCCGTCAGCCTTGCGTAGCCGCCGGATTCGTACCACTTCGCAGTCGGGGGTGATCTGGAGGTTTGCTGCTTCCTCGGCGGAGGCGGGGTGGCGCTCATAGGAGAGCACGATCGTCTCGACCGTGTACCCGCTCTCGGTCAGGTCGGTGAGCAAGCTAGACAGCTGCATGGGTCGGTGCACGTGCCGGGAGGTGACGGTCGTGCCGGCACCTCGACGCCTGGCGACCAGGCCGCGGTCCGCCAAACGCTGCAGGGCCTGACGGGCGGTCGGGCGTGAGACGTTGAGTCGGCGGGCCATGGAGACCTCGTCCTCTAGGCGGGTGCCTGGCTCCAGGGTCCCGTCGAGGATGAGGGCTGCTAGTGGCTCGGAGATCTGCATGTGGAGGGGGATGTCGCTGTCGCGGTCGACGGTGACCTCGAGCTGGAAGGTAGAGCTGGGCATGAACGTTCCTTTGACGACCGGTGCGCTCGCCTCAGGGTGAGGCGGGACCGTTTCTCGGCGCAACGTTACGTGATAGCGCACAGTTCGTCAGGTCAATGGAGTCGGAGGAGGGTTGCGGTTGGTGTCGCCCCTGGCCTAGGGGCGCGGCTGTGATGGCATGCGCTCCTCTTTGTACGGACAAAGGCTTGACGAGTGTTCGTTCCGGGATGCAGGCTTGGGTGCAGACAGGCACCGGATCGCCCGCACACAACCCGCCCCCGATGATGTGGAAGGAAAGGCCATGACAGCCTCCGCCAGCACCCCACCGCTCGACGTCCTGACAATCGGACGCTGCGGTATCGACGTCTACCCGCTGCAGACAGGCGTCGGTCTGGAAGACGTCGAGTCCTTCGGAAAGTTCCTGGGAGGCAGCCCTACCAACGTGGCGGTCGCTGCTGCTCGCTACCGCCATCGCTCCGCGGTCATCACCGGAGTCGGTGACGACCCCTTCGGACGCTTCGTGCGCCGGGAGATGCGTCAGCTGGGCGTCTATGACGACTATGTCGTCACCAAGGCAGACTTCCTGACACCTTTGACCTTCTGCGAGATCTTCCCGCCTGACAACTTCCCTCTGTACTTCTACCGGGAGCCCTCTGCCCCGGACCTGGAGCTGACGCAGTCGGACATTCCAGCGGACGCGGTGCGAGAGGCGGAGATCTTCTGGATCTCAGCGACCGGACTGAGCAAGGAGCCCTCGCGCGCAGCTCACCACGCTGCCCTGGATGCCCGCGAGCGTAAGCGCCTGACCATCATGGATCTGGACTACCGTGCCAGTTTCTGGAACAGCGAGGAGGAGGCGCACGCCCGCGTCTTCGAGGCTCTGTCCAAGGTCAACGTGGCGATCGGCAACCGTGAGGAGTGCCGCATTGCCGTCGGTGAGACTGACCCGGAGCGTGCGGCCGACGCCCTGCTCGATGCTGGTGTCGAGATCGCGGTAGTCAAGCAGGGGATGTACGGCACCCTGGCCAAGACGCGCCAGGAGCGGATTGAGATGCCCGTGACTCCCGCTACGACCCTCAACGGGCTGGGTGCAGGGGACGCCTTCGGTGGCGCCATCTGCCACGGTCTGCTGTCCGGGTGGTCACTGGAGAAGACCATCTTTGCGGCCTCGACCGCTGGCGCGATCGTTGCCTCCCGGCTGGAGTGCTCGACGGCGATGCCCACCGAGCCTGAGCTGCTGGAAATGATGCGCACCTACCGTGACGAGTGTGCCCCGACCCTGACGGACCTGTGAGGAGGACGATGATGTCAAGGACACCGCTGACTGACCGGATTGTTGAGATTCGTACCCACTCCCCTGAGCGCGTCGCCGAGGTCATGGCGAGCCGACCGAGGGGAGCTATGCCCACCGGTGACGACAAGCTCCTCGTGATCGCCTGCGACCACCCGGCTCGCGGGGCGCTCGCGGCCGGGCCGGACCCGATGGCGATGGCCTCGCGAGAAGAGGTTCTGGCGCGCTGCGTCGAGGCCCTCTCCCGTCCTGGAGTGGGCGGTTTCCTCGGCACTGCCGATCTCATTGAGGACCTGGCGCTTCTGGGGGCTCTGGACGGGAAGCTGGTCTATGGCTCGATGAACCGGGGTGGTCTGGCCGGAGCGACCTTTGAGATGAATGACCGTATGACCGGCTACGACGCGCGCGGTGTGGTCGAGTCTGGTCTGGACGGCGGCAAGATGTTGCTCCGCGTCAACTACGAGGACCCGCGCACGGTTGACACTCTGGCTAGCTGTGCCGATGCCGTGGACGAGCTGGCCGAGCACCACGTCATGGCGATGGTTGAGCCCTTCGTCTCGCGCTGGGTCAAGGGACGGATCGTCAATGACCTGAGCCCGCAGGCCGTGATCACGTCCATGGCCATCGCCTCAGGCCTGGGACGTACCAGCGCCTACACCTGGCTGAAACTGCCGGTAGTGGAGGACATGGAGCGCGTGCTGGAGGCCTCCACCCTGCCAGCGCTTATCCTGGGTGGCGCCGTGTCCACCGACGCCGACGCCGCACGCGAGAGCTGGCACCGGGCACTGGCCCTGCCCACAGTCAAGGGACTGGTTATCGGCCGTTCCCTTCTCTTCCCGCCCGACGACGACGTCGCCGGGGCCGTTGACAACACAATAGGACTCTTCTCATGACTCTTGATATGCACGTACGTGCGGGCGAAACGGCGCACGACAACCTCGCGGTCGATATCTCCGCTGCGGACGCGGGCTGGGGATTCTCCGGCTTGCGCGTGGTTAACCTCGCAGCAGGCGAGTCTGCCACCCTGACGTCGGGCGACTGCGAGCTCCTCGTTCTGCCGCTGGAGGGCGGCGTGAGTGTTGAGGTCGACAGCGAGACATACCAGATCAACGGCCGCACCGGTGTTTTCGAGCAGATCACCGACTCGCTTTACATTCCGCGTCACAAGTCCTTCACGCTGGCCAGCGCCCAGGGTGGTCGCTTCGCCCTGCCGTCTTCGGTGGCAACCCGCGACCTGCCGGTGCGTTACCTTCCGCGTGAGAAGGCCACGACGGGCATCCGTGGCGCGGGCGACTGCTCGCGCCAGGTGACCAACTACGCCCTGAACAACGACGTGGAGACCTCTCACCTCCTGGTCACTGAGGTCATCACGCCTGGAGGCAACTGGTCCTCCTACCCGGCCCACAAGCACGAGGCCCACACGGCCGACGAGCGTGAGCTTGAGGAGATCTACTACTTCGAGATCGCCCCCTCGCCCGTTGGTGACCCGGGCTTCGGGCTGCACCGCACCTACGGCTCGACCCCGGACAAGCCGATCGACGTGTGCGTGGAGGTCCGTCACGGAGACGTCGCCCTCGTGCCCTACGGCTACCACGGCCCGTGCGTGGCTGCCCCGGGCTACGACATGTACTACCTCAATGTCATGGCGGGCCCGAGCGAGGACCTGGTGTGGCTGGCTCCCGACGACCCGACCCACCACTGGATCCGCGAGTCCTGGCAGGGGCAGGAGCCTGACCCTCGCCTGCCGATGGCCCGCTGAGCGTGCCGGACGCAGCATCTACCACCCTGACCACACCACGAGAGAGCAGATACATGAGCAACGAGGCCTACTCGGGCACCATCCGTCTGACGGTCGCCCAGGCGACGATCCGCTTCCTATCCAACCAGTACTCTGAGCGCGACGGCGTCGAGCACCGCCTCATCGAGGGCGCCTTCGGCATCTTCGGGCACGGCAACGTGGCCGGCATCGGCCAGGCGCTGCTACAGAACGAGATCGACCCCGCCCCGGGCGAGAACCCGATGCCCTACATCATGCCCCGCAATGAGCAGGGCGCTGTGCACGCGGCAGCTGCCTTCGCCAAGGTGCGCAACCGCCTGTCGACCTACATGGTCACGGCCTCCATCGGCCCGGGCTCGCTCAACATGGTCACCGGCGCCGCCCTGGCCACCACCAACCGCGTGCCGGTCCTCATCTTCCCCTCCGACCAGTTCGCCACCCGCGTGCCCGACCCGGTGCTCCAGCAGCTGGAGGACCCCACCACGCTGGACCTGACCGTCAACGACGCCTTCCGCCCGGTCTCCCGCTTCTTTGACCGCATCAACCGCCCCGAGCAGCTCATTCCCTCGCTGCTGGCCGCCATGCGTGTGCTGACCGACCCCGCTGAGACCGGCGCCGTCGTCATCGCCATGCCGCAGGACGTCCAGGCCGAGGCCTTCGACTGGCCGGTCGAGCTCTTCCGCAAGCGCGTGTGGCACGTGCGCCGTCCCCTCGCCGAGCCCGCTGCCCTGGCCCGTGCGGTGGCCAAGATCAAGGCCGCCAAGCGCCCGATGATCATCTCCGGCGGCGGCACGATCTACTCTGAGGCCTGCGAGGAGCTGCGTGCCCTCGCCACGGCGACCGGGATCCCGGTGGCTGACACCCAGGCCGGCAAGGGTGCCATCAACTTCGACCACCCCTGCGCCATCGGTGGCGTGGGCTCGACCGGAGGCGACTCCGGTAACCACATCGCCGACAAGGCTGACCTGGTCATCGGTATCGGTACGCGCTACTCCGACTTCACCACGGCCTCCAAGACGCAGTTCAAGGACCCGGGTGTGGAGTTCGTCAACATCAACGTCACTCCCTTCGATGCCGCCAAGCAGAGCGCCGAGATGGTGGTGGCCGACGCCCGCGAGGCACTGGTCGCCCTGACCGAGGCTCTGAAGGGTTACCACGTCGACGAGGCCTACACCGCTGAGATCGCTCGTGAGCGCAAGTCGTGGCTGGCTCGCACCAGCGAGTGCTACCACCTGGGCCACGGCCCGCTGCCGGCCCAGACCGAGGTCTTTGGCGCGCTCAACGAGATGCTCGGCGACGAGGACATCGTCATCAACGCCGCCGGGTCCATGCCTGGCGACCTTCAGGCCCTGTGGCAGGCCCGCACCCCGGTGCAGTACCACGTGGAGTACGCCTTCTCCTGCATGGGCTACGAGATCCCGGCCGGCCTGGGCTGCAAGCTGGCTCGCCCCGAGTCCGAGGTCGTGGCGATCGTGGGCGACGGCACCTACCAGATGCTCCCCATGGAGCTGGCCACCGTGGTCCAGGAGAACGTCAAGGTCATCTACGTCCTGCTGCAGAACTACGGGTTCGCCTCCATCGGTGCCCTGTCGGAGTCGCGCGGCTCCCAGCGCTTCGGGACCAAGTACCGCCAGCGCGGCGAGGGCACGCACCTGGCTGACGAGCAGAGGGTCAGGGGCGTGGACATCGCCGCCAACGCCGAGTCCTGGGGACTGAAGGTCTACCGCGTGAGCACCATCGAGGACTTCAAGGAGGCCTACGCCCAGGCTCACGCCGGCGAGGAGGCCGCTATGATCCACATCGAGACCGACCTCTACGGTCCCAACCCGCCGGCCTCCTCCTGGTGGGACGTGGCGGTCTCCCAGGTCTCGCGCCTGGAGTCCACCCAGAAGGCGTACCAGGACTACCTGGAGGACAGGAAGCCTCAGCGTCACTACCTGTGAGCCTGCTGCCGGGGCTGAGGGCATGAGGGCCCTCGCCCCTGGCACCGGGGAGGCACGCCCCTGTCCACGGCAGGAGGGTGGGTCCCGGTCATGACGGCGGGGCCGCGGCTCGTCACCGCGGCCCCGCCGTCATGCTGCGGGTGCTGGGCAGGTGCCTGCGAGCCGGCTGTGCGCTGGAGGGGAAATCCAGACATATTGTGCTGACAAAATGTGCCCATACGGGGGTCAAAGGGGTTAGGGTGGCACCGCACATGCACGACAGGTGCTTCGACCCCGCACCACGGTGAGGAACCCAGCCCTGTCCCGTGACGACTCAGGAGTCAACGACGATGAAGACGATTGCCCACTGGATCGACGGACGGTATGACGAGGGAAGCCCTGTCGGCCGTTTTGACGTCGAGAACCCCGGGACCGGTGAGGTCGAGGCCCAGCTCCTCCAGGCCTCCTCCGACGACCTGGACCGCGTGGTCGAGGTAGCCCGCAAGGCGCAGAAGGAGTGGGCCAAGGTCTCCCTGGCCAAGCGCACGGCCATCATGTTCAAGATGCGCCAGCTGGTCCTGGACCACCAGGACGAGATGGCCCGCCTGATCGTGGCCGAGCACGGCAAGAACTACTCCGACGCCGTCGGTGAGATCCAGCGCGGTCGAGAGACCCTGGACTTCGCCACGGCGATCAACCTCGCCCTCAAGGGCGAGCACTCCTTCGACATCTCCACCGGCGTGGACATCCACACCCTGCGCCAGCCGGTGGGTGTGGTCGCGGGCATCTGCCCCTTCAACTTCCCGGCCATGGTGCCGATGTGGATGCACCCCATCGCCATCGCCACCGGTAACGCCTTCATCCTCAAGCCCGCCTCCACCACCCCCTCGGCCGCCCTGCTGACCGCCGAGCTGTACAAGGAGGCCGGTCTGCCCGACGGCGTGTTCAACGTCCTGTCCGGTAACCGCGACCTGGTCACCGACATCCTGGAGCACCCCGGCATCGACGCCATCTCCTTCGTGGGCTCGACCCCGGTGGCCCACATCGTGCAGAACACCGGTGTCACCCACGGCAAGCGCGTCCAGGCTCTGGGCGGGGCGAACAACCACGCCATCGTCATGCCCGACTCCGACCTGGACTTCGCGGCCCAGCACATCTCCGCCGCCGCCTTCGGTGCGGCCGGTGAGCGCTGCATGGCACTGCCGGTCGTCGTCGCCGTGGGCGGCTGCGGTCCGGACCTGGCGCAGCGTGTCAAGGCCCACGCCGAGAAGATCAAGGTCGGCTACGGCATGGACGAGGGCGTGGAGATGGGCCCGGTCATCGACGCCAAGGCCAAGAAGCGCATCATCGGCCTCATCGACGACGCGCAGGCCAAGGGTGCCGAGGTGGTCCTGGACGGGCGTGGCCTCGTCGTCGAGGGCCACGAGCACGGCCACTTCCTCGGCCCGACCATCGTGGACAACGTGCCGCTGGACTCTGAGCTGTACTCCGAGGAGGTCTTCGGGCCGGTGCTTGCCATCGTGCACGCCGACACCTACGAGGAGGCCATCACGCAGGTCAACTCCTCGCCCTTCGGCAACGGTGCGGCCATCTTCACCAACGACGGCGGAGTCGCCCGCCGCTTCGAGCTCGACGTGGAGGCCGGCATGGTCGGCATCAACGTCCCGATCCCGACGCCGGTGGCCTACTACTCCTTCGGCGGGTGGAAGGAGTCGCTGCTGGGCGACACCCACATCCACGGTCCCGAGGGCGTGCGCTTCTACACCCGGGCCAAGGCCGTCACGAGCCGCTGGCCCAGCGAGAAGACCTACGCCGCCACCATGTCCTTCCAGCGCGAGGAGTAGGAGCAGACTGCGCCGGTCGGTGACGAGCGCCGACTGGTAGCGCGCAACCGGGGTGGGACTACCTGACGCCAGGTGGTCCCACCCCGGTTGCGCGCTACCCGGAGCGGCCCGTCAGGACTCCTAAGGTGACTTGCGACTCCTCTGACAGCACGCCTGCTGGGAGAGTAATGCGGGCCACGCCAGGACGCGTTGTGCGTCTTCTGGCCCCTTGCGGACAAGGATGTGATCTCAACGATCAAGAAGGTCGTCTCGGTCGCTGCTTCTGTCCTTATTGCTGTGGGTGCGCTAGGGGTTTCCTGGCTCTTCACGAACGAGGGTGTAGCGCGGGTCTAAACCCTCCGGCTTCGAGCAGCGACCGAGCGATGTAGTGGGTGAGGTTGCGGAAGCCGAGGGCGGAGCCGCGGAGGTGTTCGAGTCGCCCGTTGATGGCCTCGGTGGGGCCGTTGCTGGTGCCGGGGCGGTCGAAGAATGCGAGGATGTCGCCCGCCCGCTGCTTCATGGTCCGGCCGAGCTTGCGGACCTCGACGAGCGCCGCGGGAACGCCGCTGCTGATCGCAGCGATCACCTCCTGCATCATCGCTTTCGCTTTCTTCTTGTCGGGCTCCCGGTAGGCCGCGACGATGCGCTGGTAGATGCCCCAGGTCGCCTCGACCTCGACGTGCTCCTCGCTCGCGAACACTGCGTCCAGGCGTGCCCGCTGCCGGTCGGTGAGCAGGCTCGCCCCGGTGTGCAGGGTGCGGCGGGCTTTGTAGAGCGGGTCGCCCTTGAGCCCGCGGTGCCCGGTGGTGTCTTGCTGGACCCGACGCCGGCAGACATCCAGCGCGTCGCCGGCGAGGCGGACCACGTGGAACGGGTCCATGACGGGGACGGCGTCGGGGAGTTCCTCGGCGGCAGCGGTCTTGAACCCGGCGAAGCCGTCCATCGCGACCACCTCGATCCGCTTCGCCCAGTCCGCAGGGCGGGCGGCGAGCCACTGCTTGAACACCACCTTGGAGCGGCCC
>NZ_PKHA01000009.1:0-106499 GCF_002861525.1 Actinomyces urogenitalis
AACCAAGGCAGGCAAACCAAAACAAAACAAGAACAACCAACCCCAAAAAACCAGGGCCAGCCATCCCACTATGGCATAAAAAACATGACACACTATCGAGTTCTCAAACAACACACCCACCCGGATCTTGGTGACCTTCGGAAGGCCATCTCGCTCCGGCGAGCGACATCCGCAAGACTAAGACATTTGCAGTTTCGATGTCAACCTCAGGACCATTGATCCCGGTCACATCAGATGCGATCGTCATCTTGGGGTTAGGCGATCGATCGGGCTTTTGACTCGACCTCTCGGCGCAACGGGAAGTACTTTAGCCAGATGCCACCGGGCTTCGTCAACTTGAGAGAGCATGACCTGACCCACATAGGCAAGCCTAGCCACACCGACCCGATCTCCCACCTCCTCGCACAGAGAGCCCTATGGTTTGCGCCGAGTTGCTTCAACCCTCAACATCCCTGAGTCCGGCACAGCTGGGTTCTTAGACCGAGGAGGTCTGTTGGCTACATCCAACACCCCCGTCGTCTTCCAGGACGACATCATCACTCGCCCAGGCGCGCGCAAGGCCCGGGCGATTCTGCGCATCCTCGTTGGCTTCTACTTCCTGTGGGCCTTCACCGACAAGATGTTCGGGCTGGGCTTCTCCACACCTAGCGAGCGCTCAGTGCTCCATGGCGGTCGGCCTGCGCAGGGCTTTATCAAGGCGGTGCCCCAGGGACAGCCGCTGGAGTCCTTCTTCTCCCTGTTCGTCAACCCCGTCGGTGACTGGCTGTTCCTCCTGGGTCTGCTCGGCCTCGGCCTGGCCCTCATCCTGGGGATGGGGGTCAAGGTCGCCGGTGTCGCAGGTCCGCTGCTCATGGCGCTGATGTGGCTTGCCGAGCTCCCGCCGATTCACTCCGGCGAGGCGTCGAACCCGCTCATTGACGACCACTGGTTCCTGGCGCTCATCTTCGTCGTCGTCATGCTGACGCGAGCAGGCGACACCTGGGGCCTGGGACGCTGGTGGGCGTCCAAGGTCGGCGACAGCTGGCTGCGCTAGGGCCACCGGTTCCCGGCCTGGCCGGATAAGACGTTGGGGGTGCACACGATCCCGTGTGCACCCCCAACGTCTTATCCTTGTCTTGCCTCCGTTGCCGGTCCCAGGCTGTAGCCGCCTCAGGCCGGCAGCAGCCTCGGCTCAGGACTCGGCAAACTTGCGCACCGCGCGAGCCACGGCCTCAGCCACCCGGGTGTCAAAGGCACCGGGGATGATGTAGACGGGGCTGAGCTCCTCAGCAGCAATGACGCCGGCGATCCCGGTGGCGGCCGCCCGCAGCAGGTCGGTCGAGATGTCGACGATGCCAGTGTCCAGCAGCCCCCGGAACAGTCCAGGGAAGACCAGCACGTTGTTGATCTGGTTGGGGAAGTCCGAGCGCCCGGTCGCCACGACAGCCGCGTAGTCCGCAGCGCCGATCGGGTCGACCTCAGGAGTCGGGTTGGCCATGGCAAAGACGATGGCGTCCTTGTTCATGACCGCCAGGTCCTCGGGCTGAAGCAGGTTGGGCCCCGACACCCCGATGAACACGTCCGCGCCCGTGAGCCCCTCCTTGAGGGAGCCGGTGACCCCGCGCGGGTTGGTGTTCTCAGCCAGCCACTTACGGTGCTCGTTCATGCCCTCGGTGTGCGCACCGTCCAGCGCCCCGTCACGTCCGTAGCCAACGATGTCCGTGGCGCCGTGAGCCATGAGCAGCTTGGCAATGGCGGTACCGGCGGCGCCCACGCCCGACAGCACGATGCGCACGTCCTCGATCCTCTTGCCGACGATCTTGAGGGCGTTGATGAGCGCTGCCAGCGTGACGACGGCGGTGCCGTGCTGGTCGTCGTGGAAGACGGGGATATCCAGCTCCTCACGCAGACGTGCCTCGATGTCGAAGCACTTGGGGGCGGCAATATCCTCCAGGTTGATGCCGCCGTAGACCGGGGCGATCGCCTTGACGATCTGGATGATCTCCTCGGGGTCCTTGGTGTCCAGGGCAACCGGCCAGGCGTCAACGCCACCGAACTGCTTGAACAGCACCGCCTTGCCCTCCATCACCGGCATCGAGGCCTTGGGGCCGATGTCCCCCAGACCCAGGACAGCGGTGCCGTCCGTGACGACGGCGACCGTGTTGCGCTTGATGGTCAGCTGACGGGCGCGCTCGGGGTGATCGTAGATGGCCTTGCACACACGAGCCACACCAGGGGTGTAGACCCGGGCCAGGTCACGGCGGTTGTGGATCGGGGTTCGCGGCGCGATCTCAACCTTGCCACCCACGTGGGCCAGGAAGGTGGAGTCACCCACGTTGTGAACCGTCACGCCCTCCAGGGCCTTGAGGGCCTCAACCAGCTCGCCGCGGTGCTTGGAGTCGCGGGTGTCCGCGGTCAGGTCGACGATGAGGGTGTCACCGTCAGTGTCAGCGACGTCGACGCCGTTGACGATCGCACCGGTCGCCGAGGCGGTGTCCACCAGGGTCGTCACCGCCTTCTGTGAGGCGGGCACCTCCAGGTGAAGGGCGACGGTGTAGCTGGGGCTTGGCTGGGCCATGAGGTCTTCCTCTGCGTAAGCGGTCAGCGCAGACGCTGCGCGATTGTCGTTGCGGGACACCACGAGCCTAGTCCGAAGACGCGAACACCTGTTCACGCGGCGTCCACGTTTCGAGATGTTGCCGTGGGACGACGACGCAGCCTCCCCTCCCCGCACATCCGTGCCCCGGCCACCGGCTCTCCGTCAGGCCCACTGGACAGGCAAGGACCGCCAGCAGAGGCAGGACAAGGCGGAGCACAAGCAGCACAAGGGGCCCGGCTGGCAGGATCGCCTGCCAGCCGGGCCCCAGGGCGCAGAGCACTCGGCGGGGAGCACTCGTGCCTTCATCAGGCGCCGACGCGCTCCATGACCAGCTCACGCACGCGCTTGGCATCAGCCTGACCACGCGTGGCCTTCATCACGGCACCGACGATCGCCCCGGCTGCCTGGACCTTGCCACCGCGGATCTTGTCCGCAATGTCAGGGTTGGCGGCCAAGGCCTCGTCAACGGCAGCCAGCAGCGCCGAGTCGTCAGAGACAACCTCCAGGCCACGGGCCTCAACGACAGCCTCGGGGTCGCCCTCACCGGCCAGGACCCCCTCAAGGACCTGACGCGCGAGCTTGTCTGTCAGGCGGCCCTCGTCAACCAGCTTCTGGAGCTCGGCAACCTGCTCCGGAGTGACAGCCAGCTCCTCCAGTGCGACCTCCTGCTCCTTGGCGGTGCGGGAGAGCTCACCCATCCACCACTTACGGGCAGCCTGGCCAGAGGCTCCAGCCAGCGTCGTCGCCTCAATGAGCTCCAGGGCGCCGGCGTTGACGACGTCGCGCATCTCCTCATCCGCCAGGCCCCACTCCTCCTTGAGGCGACGGCGCTTGGCGGCCGGCATCTCCGGCAGGGAGGCGCGGATCTGCTCCACCCAGTCCCGGCTCGGGGCCACGGGCACGAGGTCAGGCTCTGGGAAGTAGCGGTAGTCGTCAGCGTCCGACTTGACGCGGCCTGGCTTGGTGGTGCCATCAGCCTGACCGTGACGGGTCTCCTGGAGGACCTCTCCCCCAGCCGCCAGGATGGCGGCCTGACGCTGGATCTCGTAGCGGATGACGCCGTCAATCCCACGGAAGGTGTTGACGTTCTTGGTCTCGGTACGCGTGCCCAGCGGGGCGTCAGGGCTCGGGCGCAGGGAGACGTTGACGTCGGCGCGCACGTTGCCGCGCTCCATACGGGCCTCGGAGACTCCCAGGGCGCGGAAGATGTCACGCAGGGTCCGCACGTAGCTCGCCGCGACCTCGGGAGCCTTGGCACCGGCGCCGATGATGGGCCGCGAGACGATCTCCACCAGAGGCACACCGGCGCGGTTGTAGTCCACCAGCGAGTGGTCCGCGCCTTCGATACGGCCGTCCGCACCACCAATGTGGGTGTTCTTGCCGGCGTCCTCCTCCATGTGGGCACGCTCGATCGGCACGGTGAAGAAGCTGCCGTCCTCCAGCTCGACCTCCAGGGCGCCGTCGAAAGCGATGGGCTCGTCCGACTGCGAGGTCTGGAAGTCCTTGGCCAGGTCCGGGTAGAAGTAGTTCTTGCGCGCAAAGCGGCAGGACTCGGCGATCTGACAACCCAGTGCCAGACCGATACGGATGGCGTACTCCACGCCCTTGGCATTGACCACCGGCAGCGCGCCAGGCAGGCCCACCGAGGTGGGGGTCACGCGGGAGTTCGGCTCCCCGCCGAAGGCGACAGGGGCGGCGTCGAACATCTTGGTAGCGGTGCCCAGCTCGACGTGCACCTCCAGGCCGATGACCGGGTCGAAGCGGCGCACCGCCTCGTCGTAGTCCATGAGCTCGTCAGCCATCTCAGGCCTCCTTCTCGTTCAGCTCGGGGGCGCGGTCCAGCAGGTGGCCGCCCCAGCTCTCCTCCAGCGTGGCCTCCAGGACAGCGCCCACCCGGTACAGGCGGTCGTCGGCCCGCTGCGGGGCGAGGACCTGGAAGCCGACCGGCAGGCCGTCGTCGCTCAGCCCGGAGGGCAGGCTCATGCCGGGGATACCAGCGAGGTTGGCAGGGATCGTGGTGACGTCCAGCTTGTACATCGCCAGCGGGTCATCCTTCTCCCCGAAGCGGTAGGCCGTCACCGGCGCCGTGGGCGAGACCAGGACGTCAAAGCGCTCCCACGCGGCGTCAAAGTCACGCTGGACCAGCGTGCGCACCTTCTGAGCGCTGCCGTAGTAGGCGTCGTAGTAGCCGGCGCTGAGTACGTGGGTGCCCAGGATGATGCGACGCTTGGCCTCATCGCCGAAGCCGGCGCCGCGAGTGGCTGCCATGACGGTCTCCGCCGTCACCGGACCGGATGTGGGCTCCACGCGCAGGCCATAGCGCATGCCGTCATAGCGGGCGAGGTTGGAGGAGACCTCAGCAGGCATGATGAGGTAGTAGGCGTCCAGCGCGTACTCCAGATGAGGCAGGGAGACGGTCTCGATCACCGCACCGGCCTCCTCCAGCAGCGTCAGTGCCGCGTGGAAGGAGTCCAGGACACCGCTGTGGTACCCCTCTCCCCCGTCCAGCTCGGCGATGACGCCGACGCGCAGACCAGTGAGGTCACGGCCGGCCTGGGCCGCACGCACCACTTCAGCCATGCCGCGCGGAGCGTCGGACAGCGAGGTCGAGTCCAGCGGGTCGTAGGAAGCCATGACGTCGTGCAACAGGGCTGTGTCCAGGACGGTGCGGGCCATCGGGCCAGGGGTGTCCAGAGACGAGGCCATGGCGATGACGCCGTAGCGCGAGACGGTGCCGTAGGTCGGCTTGACGCCGACGGTTCCGGTGACAGCCGCGGGCTGGCGGATCGAGCCGCCGGTGTCCGTACCCAGGGCAAGCGGGGCCTCAAAGGCGCCGACGGCGGCCGCCGATCCGCCCGAGGAGCCGCCCGGGATACGTCCCAGGTCCCAGGGGTTGGCGGTGCGGTGGAAGGCCGAATGCTCGGTCGAGCCACCCATGGCGAACTCATCGAGGTTCGTCTTGCCCAGGATCGGCATGCGGGTCGCACGCAGGTTTGCCACGGCGGTGGCGTCGTAGGGCGGGATCCAGCCCTGGAGGATCTTTGAAGCAGCTGTGGTGGCCTGACCGCGAGTGACAAAGAGGTCCTTGACCGCCACCGGGACACCGGTGAGCTCAGGAACCTCGCGTCCCTGGCTACGGGCCTCGGCCCGGGCGGCGTCCGCAGCGTCGGCGTCGGACAGGGCCTTGGCGGCGTCGACGTCCAGGAAGGCACCCACGGCGCCGTCGACGGCCTCGATACGGTCCAGGTGGGCCTGGGTGAGCTCGCGTGCGCTCAGGTCGCCGTGGGCCAGGGCGGCCGCCTGCTCAGCGGCGGTGGCCTTGATGAGGGAGGTGGTCATGAGGCGGAGTCCTCTCCCAGGATCTGCGGCACGAGGAACATGGAGTCCTCACTCGCCGGGGCACCGGCAAGAAGCTCCTCGACGTCGAGCGTGGGGCCCGGCACGTCCTCACGCAGCACGTTGGTCAGCGGAACAGGGTGTGAGGTGGCCGGAAGGTCAGGCGTGACAACGCTGGTAACCCGGGCGAAAGAGGACGCGACGGCGTCCAGCTCCCCGGCCAGGCGCGTCACCTCCTCATCGGTCAGGGCCACGCGCGCGAGTGCCGCGACTCGGGCGACCTCGTCCTTGGAGATGGCAGACATGCGGCTGAGTCTAGCCGGAGCGCCCGGTGCCAGCGTTACGGCACATGCACGATCTCACAGCATTGAGACAGCCAAGCTGATTGACAATCGGACTATCTCCCGTTGTCATGGGCCTTACAGACTCTGCGTCAGGTGGAGCATGACCGGGGTGGCCTCAGGTACCCCAGAACTGAGAAACAGGAATGCACGACGAGGAAACGGTCCGGGGCTCAGGATCCTCCGCCCAGCAGGCCGGTACTTCCACGACTCCGCAGCCGGCCCTGCCTACGCCCTACAGCGAGCAGACCAGCGTGCGTCGGACCTCAGTCTTCGGCGCGCAGCCGGCCTCCACCGGTGCCAGCACCGGTGGCGACACCGAGTCCCTGCCCGCAGTGCCTGCCGCCGCCCAGACAGCTGTGACGCCCAGCCCGTCAGCACCCAGCCCGCAGACGGCTGCCGCTCCCATGCCCGCGGCCGTCCCGCCTGCCACCAGCCAGACCTCGACGCTGCGCTCGGCCGCAACGCCTGCGGTCCCCGCGCCCGCCCCCGAGACGGAGAGCCCGAGTGAGCCGGCCGACGGCGACGGTGAGCGCACCGCCCGCAGCCACCGCTCCGAGCGCAAGAAGCGCTGGCCGCTGTGGACCGCTGCCGCGGCTCTCCTGCTCCTGGGCGTCTCCGGCGCCGGCGGCTACGCCTACGCCTCCCACTACGCTGACACCGCCGTGCCCGGCACGAGCGTGGGCGGGGTCGACGTCTCGGGCAAGACCCGAGAGCAGATCGTGGAGCTCGTCTCCAAGCGGGCCCAGGACGCCGCCGTCACCATCAGCGGTGACGTCGAGGCCACCGCCTCTCTGGAGGACCTGGGGACCACCATCGACGCCGAGGCCACCGCTGACGCCGCCATGGCGCGCTCGGCCGACGTCCTCGACCGCTTCAAGGCCCTGGTGACCGACAACAACGTCGCGGTGGTCACCACCGCCAACGCAGACACCGCGGCCTCCTACGCCGCCTCGCTGGTCCCTGAGGACCAGGCCAAGGCCGTGGACGCCACCGTGACCCTGGCCGCCGACGGCGCCAGCTTCACCACGACCCCGGCGGCCGACGGCACGGGCCTGGACCCGGCCCCGCTGGAGAGCACGGCTGCCAAGGCCGCCCAAACTCTCAGCTCGCAGACGGTCGAGCTGAGCTACACCACGGTGGCTCCGACCGTCTCCGACGCTGACGCCCAGGCCGCCGCGGACAAGGCCAACGGGCTGGTCGGCCTCGACGTCACGGTGGCGACCACCGACGCCTCCTCCAGCTTTACCGCCGACGCCCCGACTAAGGCCTCGTGGATCACGATCAAGCCCGGCCAGGACTCCAAGCCTGCGGTCTCGGTCGACGCCGCGAAGGTTGGGGAGTGGGTGGCGGCCCAGAGCGCCCAGGTAAGCAAGGACCCGGTCACCGGGCAGCGCAACGTCAACTCTCGTGGAGAGGTCGTGGCCACACGGGTCGAGGCCGTCAACGGCGTCGTCGTGTCCAACTCTGAGGACCTGACCAGCGCCATCACGCAGTCCCTGACTGAGGGTAAGGCCTACAGCGGCTCCTTCGTCACCTCCGAGGTGGAGGCCAGCTGGGAGGACCGTACGATCGCCGACGGCGCGGAGAACCTCATCTACCAGGCCGCCCCTGGGGAGAAGTGGGTCAACGTCAACCTGGCGGCCAAGACCGTGACGGCGTATGAGGGCGCGACCGTGGTCCGCGGCCCGGTCTCAATCGTCGACGGCGCCGCCGAGACCCCCACGATCACCGGCACCTTCAAGGTCTACCTGCAGTACGCCTCACAGACCATGCGCGGCAACAACGTCGACGGTTCGCGCTACGTCACCCCGGACGTACCCTGGGTGTCCTACTTCCAAGGCGGCTACGCCTTCCACGGAGCTCCGTGGCGTTCGAGCTTCGGCTACTCCGGCTCACACGGCTGTATCAACATGCCGGTCAGCGAGGCCAAGTGGATCTACGACTGGGCCGAGATCGGCACCACCGTCGTCAGCCACTACTGAGACCGGCGGTGCGGGAGCGATCCCGTCACGCACCATGACCGACGGCGGGGCCTGAGCCGGCCACCCGGCGGTCCGGAGCCTCAGTCCTCCTGCTCGGGGTCAGCGGCCGGACCGTGCTCAAGCAGGGCGCGGAAGCCCTCCTCATCCAGCACCGGGACCCCCAGCTCACGCGCCTTGGTCTCCTTGGAGCCGGCGTTGGCGCCGACGACCACGTAGCTGGTCCGCTTGGACACCGAGCCGGCAGCCTTTCCTCCCCGCGCGACGATGGCCTCCCTGGCCCCCTCACGCGTGAAGTGCTCCAGCGTCCCGGTGACGACGACGCTCAGCCCGGCCAGGGTCTGCGGCGCCGTGGTCGTCACCTCGTCCTGCGTGCGCACCCCGGCCGCCGCCCACCGGTCCAGGATCTCGCGGTGCCAGTCGACCTCCAGCCACTCCTGCCAGGCGGCCGCGATCGTCGAGCCTACGCCGTCGACCTGGCTGAGCTCGTCGAGGCTGGCCTGGCGCAGTGCCTCCAGCGATCCGAAACGGGCTGCCAGGGCGCGTGCCGCCGTCGGCCCGACGTGCCGGACCGACAGAGCCACCAGCACGCGCCACAGCGGCTGGGCCTTGGCGGCCTCCAGCTGAGCCAGGACCGCCGTGGCGTTCTTGCCAGGCACGCTCGCCTTCTTGACCTCGCCGTCCGGGGTGTAGGTCTGCTTGGTCCAGAAGAAGCGTGCCAGGCGCCAGTCCCCGGTCGCCTCGCCCCGGCGTCGGACGCTCTGGTAGACGAAGACCTCTGCCAGATCATCCTCACTCAGCTCGAACAGCCCGGCCTCGCCGGTGAGCACCGGCTCCTGCTCGCCGATCCCGTGCTCCTCCAGGTACGTCCTGGCCAGTCCCAGGCGCTGCGCCGGTGCCAGGCTCTCCAGGTCCTTGGTCCTCAGACGGATCCTGCCGCGCTCCGTCTCCAGGTAGCGTCCGGCCGCCAGCGCCGCGAGCGCCTCCTCTCGCCCGGCGTCGGGCTGGGTCAGGGCGGCAGCAGCCTCGTCCCCCAGGCCCTCGACGTCCAGGGCACCGCGCGAGCCGACGTGCGCCACGCGCTCGGTCACCTGCGCCGGGCAGGAGCGGGTGTTGGGGCAGCGCAGGTCGACGTCGCCCTCCTTGGCCGGGGCCAGAGGGGTGCCGCACGAGGGACAGGCCGCCGGCATGACGAAGACCCGTTCGGAGCCGTCACGGGCCTCGACCACCGGCCCGACGATCTCGGGGATGACGTCGCCAGCCTTGCGCAGGACCACAAGGTCACCGATGCGCACGCCCTTGCGCGTGACCTCCTCGGCGTTGTGGAGCGTCGCCCTGGCCACCGTCGACCCGGCGACGAGAACCGGCTCCATGATGCCAAAGGGCGTGACTCGTCCGGTTCTCCCAACCTGCACGTCGATGTCGAGCAGGCGCGTGTGCACCTCCTCCGGCGGGTACTTGTAGGCGGTGGCCCAGCGCGGCACGCGCGAGGTGTATCCGAGCCTGCCCTGCTGATCGCGCGCGTCGATCTTGAACACGATCCCGTCGATCTCGTGGATCAGGTCGTGGCGGTGCTCGGCGTAGCGCTCGATATAGGCCTCCCGCTCGGCGCGGCCGACGACGAGGGCGTTGTAGGGCGAGACCGGCAGACCCCACCCGGCCAGGAGCTCGTACCACTCGTGCTGGAGAGCCGGCAGCTGCTCACCCGGAGCCGGGGTGTAGGCCCCGATGCCGTGGGCGATAAAGGCCAGCGGCCGCGAGGCGGTGATGGCCGGGTCCTTCTGTCGCAGGGAGCCTGCGGCAGCGTTACGCGGGTTGGCGAAGACCTGGAGCATGGCCTCCTTGCGCACGCGCTTGCCGCCACCTTGCTCCTCCAGGGCGCGGTTGCGCGCCTCGCGGCGGGCGTTGTCCTCCTGGCGCTCACGGTTGAAGCGCGCAAAGGCCTCGACCGGGAAGTAGACCTCGCCGCGCACCTCGATGAGGCTGGGGACCTGGTCGCCGCTGAGCCTGTGGGGCACGCTGGCGATGGTGCGGACGTTGGCGGTGACGTCCTCACCCGTGGTCCCGTCCCCGCGGGTGGCCGCCCGCGTCAGTACGCCGTCGGTGTAGGTCAGGGCCACTGCCAGGCCGTCAATCTTGACCTCGGCGGTCATGGGCAGGCTCGCGTCTGCCACGCCCAGGTCCGCGCACACGCGCTCAGCCCACTCCTGGACCTCCTCCAGGCTGAAGACGTCCTGCAGGGAGTACATGCGCTCGGCGTGGGTCACCGGCGAGAAGGCCTGCGCCCGGCCTCCGCCCACGCTACGGGTGGGAGAGTGGGGCACGCGCAGCTGCGGCCAGGCTGCCTCCAGGTCCTCCAGCTCGCGGTACAACGCGTCATAGGCGGCGTCCGAGGTCGTCGACTCGGCGTCGAGCGCGTCATAGTAGGCGGCTCGTGCTCGCTCAACGAGCTCGGCCAGCTCCTCCCAGCGGCGTCGGGCTTCCTGCGGCACGGCCTCCGCGTCGTCCCTGGGGCCGTGCGGGGCGGGGGTGGTGGACTGGGTACTCACCGTCCCATCTTCCCTCATGGCCAGGCCCACCGGGTCAGGCCACGGGCTCGATGAGCTGGGGACCGCGCGAGCGGGAGGAGCTGATCTGGGGTCCTACCTCCCACCACCTCAGCGCCGGGCGCGCCCCCGCCAGGAGCGAGGCGACCTGCGTGGGATCGTGGAGCGTGGGATCGAGCCAGGAGTCGACTGCCGTGCGTGAGAGGACCACAGGCTCACGCTCGTGGAGCCAGGCCAGGTCCTCACGCGCCGGCCGGGTCAGGATGGTGCAGGTCAGCATCCAGGTCCCGCCGCGGTGGTCATGGATGCTGGGTCCGGGTCGCAGCGGCGGGTGGGAGGAGGGCACACGCCACCACGAGCACAGCCCGGCCAGCGCCAGCGGCTCCTCGTCCTGGCGGCACACGGCGTAGGGACGGGACCGGATCTCCTCCTCGCGGCCGCCCGCACCGGTCGGGCGGTGCCACTCGTACCAGCAGTCAGCAGGCACGACGGCACGGAAGGAGCGGAAGGACTCACGGAAAGTCGGCTTGCTCGCGGCGGTCTCACTGCGGGCGTTAAAGGCCCGGAAGGCCTGGCGAGCCTGGGTAGCCCATGAGGCCAGCAGTCCCCAGCGCGCGCACCGCAGCTGACGGGTGAGGTTGCCCGCCTGGTTCCCTGCGCCGTCAGTAGCCACACGCTCGACCACGACGCGCACGTCCGTGCCGGGAGAGATGTTCCATGAGGCCTCAACATCCTCCGGCAACGGCAGGGGCTCGGCGTCGAAGTAGCTCACCAGCGCCGCGCCGCCACTCCACGACCCGTAACGTCCGCACATGGGTCCAGGGTGTCACAGCCCGGGCTCCACAGGCACGTGCCGTGACACCCTCGGCACCGTCCGTCCACAGGCGCGCAGCAGCGGGACCCGCGGTCTTGGCATGGTGAGCCCATGACGACCTCCCCCGCAGCCTCAGCCAGGCAGGCACAGGCTGCGCTCGCCTGCACCTGGCACCTGGCGGTGGTCCGCGGGCCTGACACTGGGCTCGTCCTGGCCCTGCCTGCACAGGACAGTCTTGTGATTGGCAGGGGTGAGATCATCACCGACCCCTTCGTCTCGCGCCAGCACCTGCAAGTGCGCACCCGGTCCGCCTCCGTGAGCGTCAGCCTCGGCAAGGAGGGGCTCACAGCCCGCTGGCGGCGACGCCGTCTGGGGCCCCTCCTGCTCCCCAGCCTGGGAAGGCTCGGTCCTGAGTCCCGGTGGAGGCAGGGCGAGCGGCTGCGGGTGGGATCGACGTTGCTGGAGCTGCGACGTCGTCCCTCCCGGCTCGCACCGCACACCGGCCGCAGCCACCACAGGATTTCCTGGCAACGTCTGGTGATGATCGTGGGACCGCTACTCATGGTCCTGGCAGTCCTCGCCATGGTGCTCACCCGAGGAGCACCGGCCCGCAGCTGGTCGGCGGGTCTCATGGTGGTGCCGATGGCGCTGATGGCCCTCAGCCGCATCGGCACGCGCGAGGCAGGCGGCTCCAGCCGGCGGCGGGGAGCCACGGGCTGGAGCGGGAGGGACCCGGACCCGGCGCAGATGCTGCTCCTGCTGGCTCGGCCCCGCTCCGCCGCCTCCTCGCAGGAGGCCACCACCCTCACCGCATGGCTGGCGCGACGAGGCCGGCGCACCCTCATGGAGCTTGACCCTGGAGAGTGCCAGGCGCTGTGCGGGCCTCAGGCCGACCGGGTGCTCACCTGGTGGTGCGCCCAGCTCGTGGCGGCCGGACTGGCCATCGCGCGGCCCCAGGAACGGGGCTGGCAGCTGTGGTGGCGGGCGCAGGGGCAGCAGGCCAGCGGTGCCCTGGCTTGGTCCGAGGAGGGCGTACCTGCCAGTGCCACGGCTGTGCGCACCCAGCCCCGGTGGCCTCACCCGCCCTCCTCGGGCTGGGCCCAGGCGGCCACCGAGCTCATCACCCAGGCCTGGAGGGCACAGGCAGGCCTGGCTCCCACCGGCGTGGAGGGAGGACCGTGGGAGGACGGGCTGCCTGCGCAGGTGCCACTGTCCTCGATCATTGGCGTGGTGGACCAGGACCTCGTGGCTCGCCAGTGGGCCCGGCCGCCTCAGCCCGGACGCCTGCCAGCGGTGCTGGGCGTGAGCGAGCACGGGCAGGTAGTGGCCGACCTCGTTGAGCACGGACCCCACGCCCTGCTGGCGGGCACCACGGGCTCGGGCAAGTCCGAGCTGCTGAGGTCCTGGCTCCTTCAGCTCGCCCTCGCCCTACCGCCGCAGCGGCTCAGCCTAGTGCTGGTGGACTACAAGGGTGGCGCGGCCTTCGGAGCGCTGACGCAGCTGCCGCATACCGCCGGTGTGCTCACGGACCTCGACCCGGCACTGACCACGCGAGCGCTGGCCTCCCTGGAGGCGGAGGTTCGCCGCCGCGAGAGCCTGCTGGCCGACCTCGGCGTGGCTGACCTCGCTGCCTGGGAAGCCATGGCCTCACCGACCGCTGTGCCCGAGGAGCAGCCGGGCGGCACCGCCGGCGAGCGCTTCCTGGCCGGCTCCGGTGCGCCGGGTCCCCCGCCGCCCCGGGTGGTCATCGCCGTCGACGAGTTCGCAACCCTGGCCTCAGCCCACCCGCAGGTGCTGGACACTCTGGTACGTGTGGCGGCCCAGGGACGCAGCCTGGGGCTGCACCTGGTGCTGGCGACCCAGCGCCCCAGTGGGGCGGTGTCCCAGACGGTGCGGGCCAATGTCAGTGTGCGGGTGTGCCTGAGGGTGCTGGATGCGGCGGACTCGCGCGACGTCCTTGACCACCCTCAGGCCTCACTGCTCTCAGCGCATCCCGGACGGCTCATGGTCAGCGGGCTGGATGAGGCCGAGGGCCTGGTCCTGCAGGCTCCGTGGTGCGGGGCGCCTGTGGGCAGGCGCCAGAGCGTGGAGGAGATGGTGGCCGAGCTGGCTGCCGCGGCGCGTGGGTGCGGGACATGCCCCTGGCGCCCCTGGGCAGACCCGTTGCCTGAGCGCGCACGGCGACCGGGCAGCGTCGAGGCGGCGAGGCAGGCCGGCATCATGATGGCGCTGGTGGATCAGCCACACACGCAGAGCCTCGCGACCTGGTCCTGGTCAGCTGCCCAGCCGCTGGCCGTGCTCGGCTCGCCCGGTTCGGGTCGCTCCACAGCGCTTGCCTCGGCCGCCCTCGGCTTCCTGGCCTACGCCTCACCCGACGGCGTCAGGCCCGCCGGTCACGGCGTGCACCTGTGCGGCCTGCCCGATCACGTCATCCGGCAGTGGCCGGCCCTGGCCGACGGCGCCGCAGGGGTGGGCACGGTGGTCGGGGCGAGCGATCCCCGACGCCTGGCACGCTTGTGGGAGCTGGCCGCCTCCGGCGAGCTCCGCGGGGACCTGCTGGTGCTCGACGACGTCGACCGCCTGGCAGCCGCCGTCGACTCCTCTCGCGGTCCGGGCGAGGGGCTGGCCCTCCTGGAGTCCCTCATCCGCACCAGTGCGTCCCTGGGCACGCACCTGGCGCTCAGTGCTCCCCTGGCTGCTGCCTCAGCCCGCTGGGCGACGACGCTACGCACCCGCCTGGTGCTCGGCGCCAGCCAGGCGGGCCAGGCCGCTGTGGCAGGCCTGCCCCGTGGGGTGCGCACCGGCGACCTTCCCGGACGCGGCGTCCTGCTGGGAGCCGGGCCCGATCCGGCCCAGGCGCCGGAGTGCCAGGTCCTCCTGCCCGCGCCGGCAGAGGCCGGCCACGGCCCGGGCCCCATCGCCCTGAAGGAGATTCCGCGATATCTTCCGCTCGCTCCGCACGCTCCCGGTAGCAGCCCGCCTGCCCTGTGGGCGGTGGGTGGAGACCAGGCCCGGCCGATAGAGCCTCCCTGCGGCAGCGTCCTGGTCATGGGACCGGCAGGATCAGGGCGCTCGACGGCGCTGCGGGTGCTGGAGTCCGTGTGTGTCGGCCAGGCCCCGCTGGTGGTTGACGACCTGGACCTGTGCACTGCGGCTGAGCTCGGCAGGGTCGAGCAGGCGCTGGCCGAGGGCCGCACGGTGCTGGCCTCCGCCCTGACCGAGCGGGTAGCCACGAGCTTTCGCGGCGCCCTGGCCGAGCTGCGAGCCAGGGCGGATCTGGTGGTGCTGTGGCCGGGCGTGGGACCAGCGGCCCAGGCTGCCGGCGTGAGCCTGCGCGCGGTCTGTGACCCGCAGGCACCCACGCAGCCCGGTCGCGGGGCGCTGGTGCGACGTGGGCAGGCCATGGCGCTCCAGGTGGCCTGCCCCGTGCCCGCAGGCGAGGCCGTCTCGCGGGTTCGTGCGTGAGGGGATGAGGAGCCCAGTGGCAGGTCGGCACCGCCGTGAGCGGGCCCTGGCGTCAGGCATGCGCGTTCACGGCCTGATTTCAAGGATGCGTACCTGTGAGGATCACGACAGCATCTCGGACGTAGGTCTCATCGTGCATCTCTTGCCCTCCCTGTGCCCACGTGTGAAGGTTTCCCCAGAACGCGGTCACCCGCTGTTCACCTTCGAGGCGCGCCGCCTCAGCTGAGCAGCTGACTGCAGCACGACCCCGAAGGGAGCCCTCATGGACTGGCGCAGCCAGGCAGCATGTCTCACAGTTGACCCTGAGCTCTTCTTCCCCGTTGGCAACACTGGTCCGGCCATCGCCCAGATTGCCCAGGCGAAGGAGGTCTGCGCCCGCTGCGACGTCGTCGACACCTGCCTGAAGTGGGCGCTGGAGAACGGCCAGGACGCCGGTGTCTGGGGAGGCATGAGCGAGGACGAGCGCCGTTCGCTCAAGCGCCGGGCCGCCCGCGCCCGTCGCTCCTCCTGACCCCCCGGCCTCACCCACGCAAGGCGCCCCCGAAACCGCGGTTTCGGGGGCGCCTTGCGTTGCCTTACCTGGCCAGCAGCCCTACGCTCAGGACTCCTGCAGCCGGGCGTGGACGACGACGTCGGTGCCCTGGCCGCCGTCGGCCGGCTGCCAGCTGATCGAGCCACGCAGCTCGCCACGCACGAGCGTCTGGATAATCCGGGTCCCCAGCCCCGTCATGATCGTGCCCGGAGCCACGCCAGCACCGTCGTCGATGACGTGGACCTCCAGGTGGCTGCCCTCGCGCTGCGCCGTCACCGTCACCACGCCGTCGCGGTCCTCCAGACCGTGCTCGACGGCGTTGGTCACCAGCTCGGCGAGGACGGTGGCCAGGGCCTGGGCGGCATCAGCCTCGACCACGCCGAACTTGCCCTCCAGACGCGTGGTGACCCGTCCCGTGGCCGTAGCCACCGAGGCCGCCCCGCGCAGGATGGAGGAGAAGACCTCGTCAAAGTCCACGGTCTCGTCGACGTTGTGGCTCAGCGCCTCGTGGACGGTGGCGATGGTCGCCACCCGGCGCTCGGCCTCGGCCAGAGCCTCACGAGTCTCGTCGTTGGTGGCGCGCCGTCCCTGCATGCGCAGCAGCGCGGAGACGGTCTGCAGGTTGTTCTTCACCCGGTGGTGGACCTCGCGGATGGTGGCGTCCTTGTTGAGCAGCACCTGCTCCCGGCGCCGAATCTCCGTGACGTCACGTACCAGCAGCACGGCGCCGGCGCGGTGTCCGCCCAGCGTCAGTGGGATGGAGCGCAGGGACAGGAAGGCTCCGCCGACCTCAACCTCGGTCAGCCAGGCCTGACGTCCCATGAGCACCACGGCCATGGTCTCGTCCACCGGCGTGCGCTCGGGGATGATCGAGGTCACCGCCTCGGCG
The DNA here is from genome assembly GCF_002861525.1 of Actinomyces urogenitalis. NCBI lineage: Bacteria > Bacillati > Actinomycetota > Actinomycetes > Actinomycetales > Actinomycetaceae > Actinomyces > Actinomyces urogenitalis. Next base: position 16,484 of record NZ_PKHA01000009.1, read on the forward strand.
AGCTGGCGTCCCTCCAGCTCACCGTCGATGCCCAGGCGGTGGAAGCAGGAGTAGGCGTTCGGCGTGGCGAAGCGGACCCGGCCCTCGTCGTCGAGGTGGACCACGCCGTCGGCCACGCGCGGGGTGCCGTGGCGCATGACGGTGCCGGCGCCACGGATGGGGAAGGTGCCTTCGGCAATCATGGTGCACAGGGAGTCGGCCAGGTCTTCCAGCAGCTTGTCCCCCAGGCGACCACCGCGGATCAGCCCGACCGAGGTCTCGCGCGTCATGATCGCCACCGCGTGCCCGTCGCTGACCACCGGCACGTACTCCTCGCGCACCGCCGTCGTCCCGGTCCACTCCGGGTCTGAGGCCACGAGGATCTGCTCGCCGTCATAGGCCTCGACCGCCATAGCCTCGCGGGCCGTGGGCATGCGCCGCCCGATGACGTCCTCGAGGTGGACCGTGTTGCCGCCTGAGGGCCGGCAGTGGGCGATGGCGACGAAACGCCCCGAGTCCGTCTTGGCCCACAGGACGAGGTCGGACACCGACAGGTCGGCAATCACCTGCCAGTCGGCAACGAGCTGGTGGAGCCAGTCCAGGTCGGCCGGGCCCAGGTCAACAAGGCCACGGATAGCGAGAGGCAAGAGGTTTGACACACGTGGATCGTACCGAGGCAGCCACGACCTGTGCAGGAGGGACCAGTAGGCCCTGAGCGCAAGAGCTCGCCGGATCGACGCACCTGGCGTGAGGTGGCCAGGCACCACGTGGCAGGATCAAGGCATGAAGAAGACCGTGACGATCACCTACCCCGCTACCACCGAGCGCGTGGCCGCGATGCTCGCTGACCCCCAGTACCTGCGCCAGCGCCTGGGCAGGATCGGCCTAGAGGAGGCCGACGTCGACGTCGCCGCCCGCGGCCGCGGTTTCGTCTCCACGCTCTCGGGCACGGTCCCGCCCAGCCGCCTGCCGCAGGCCGCCGCACGCTTCGTACGCTCCGCCGTCGGCTTCACCCTCAGCGAGTCCTGGGACGAGCCTGCCGACGACGGCTCTCGCCGTGGCAGCCTCGACGTCACCGTCTCTGGCGCGCCGGTGCGCCTGGGGGCGAGCTCGCGCCTGGCGGCCTCCTCCCCGCAGAGCACGAGGCTGACGATGGACCTGGAGCTGAGCGTCAGCGTGCCGCTGATCGGGCGGACGCTGGAGGACAAGGCGATGGGGATGGTCGGCGCCGTGGTCGCTGACGAGGAGAAGCGGGCTGCCGCCTGGCTCGCCCAGCACTGAGCCGGCGTCGCCCGTCCGCGGGCCAGGCTCACCGGCTCGGGGACGCCCGGGGCTGCTGCTCGGCCAGCCCCGGGCGAACACGCAGGCGCGCACTAGTCCTGCTGCCGGGTGCCGTGACACGATCAGGCCATGACTGACACGCCCGACATCATCACCCCGACCGAGACCAACTCCGTATGGGCTGAGCGCACCGGCACACGCCAGTACCTGGCGCACAACGCGCGCGGCGGCGAGGTCCGTGTGGGGATGGGGCCAGGCGAGTTCTCCCCCGGCGAGCTGCTCAAGATCGCCCTGGCGACCTGCAACACCCTGTCCGCTGACCACCGCCTGGCCAAGGCCCTGGGCGAGGACTTCGAGGCCAACGCCATCTGCGCCTCGATCAAGAACGAGGAGGAGGAGCGCTACTCCGACCTCGACGTCCAGATCGTCACGGACCTGTCCGCCCTGAGCCCGCAGCAGCTGGCGACCCTTCACGAGCGCGTCGAGGGCGCGATCGAGCGTGGCTGCACGGTGGGCCACACCCTGGACAAGGGCGCGGCGATCCGTCTGCACCTGCTCGGTGACGAGGACTGAGGCACGAGCTGTGGCACGCCGTTCTACCGCCTTCGAGCGCGCGCTGGACAAGGCGCTGGCGATCCCGGCACGCCGTATCGAGGACAACGTCGCCCATATGCGACGCGAGTTCCCTGGATCCGACGTTGCTGAGCTCACGCACCGCGCCGCTGACCGCTTCCGCACTGAGTCCGGCCTGACCTCCGGAGCCGTTGGCGCCTCAGCCGCGCTGCCTGCCGTGGGCACCGGTACCGCCGCAGCACTGACGGTTGGTCAGACGGCGGTCTTCCTGGCCAGCGCCGTCAAGTACGTCCTCACCGTCGCCGAGCTGCAGGGCATGCGCGTGGTCGACACTGACAAGCGCCGCGCCCTCGTGCTCTCCGCCCTCCTGGGGCCCGACGGCGCCGAGGCCATCCAGGGATCCCTGGGCCTGTCCACCCTGTACTGGGCAGCACAGTCCCTGGCCCAGATGCCGATGCCCACGGTGCGCTCCATCAACGCCCAGCTGGTGAGGCGCCTGGCCAAGCGTCAGGCCGTGCGCGGCGGGGCGCTGGTCCTGGGCCGCCTCATCCCCTTCGGGATCGGGGCTGCCATCGGGTGGAGCGGTGGACGCGCGTTGGCCAACCAGGTCATCGAGGGCGCCCAGGCGGCGCTGGGGCCCGCACCGCTTGATACTGACGCCATCGAGGTGATCGAGGCATGACACTGCCAGTCCAGGGCGTGGCCTGCGCCCCCACCCGTTACCCGAGCCTGGCCAGGCTCGGCCTGCAGGCCCCCCAAGACATCGACGTCGCCTATGAGGAGCTGCTGGCCGAGGTCTTGCTCGACGGCGCGCCCAAGGGCGACCGGACCGGCACCGGGACCCGCTCCCTGTTCGCCCGGCAGCTGCGCTACGACCTGTCCCAGGGTTTTCCTCGCGTCACCACCAAGTTCGTGGCGATGAAGGCGGTCAAGGGCGAGCTGCTGTGGTTCCTGCAGGGCGCGAGCAACATCGCCTGGCTGCACGAGCAGGGCATCACGATCTGGGATGAGTGGGCGGACGAGCACGGTGAGCTCGGCCCGGTCTACGGCGTCCAGTGGCGCTCTTGGCCCAGCCGCCGCGGCGAGGCGATCGACCAGATCACCCAGCTGATCCACACCCTGCGCCATGACCCGGACTCGCGCCGGATGCTGGTCTCGGCCTGGAACGTCAGTGAGCTGGGCGCGATGGCGCTGGCTCCCTGTCATGCCTTCTTCCAGTGCTACGTGGCTGACGGCCGCCTGAGCCTGCAGGTCTACCAGCGCAGCGCCGACCTCTTCCTCGGGGTCCCCTTCAATATCGCTTCCTACGCCCTGCTCACCCACATGCTGGCCCAGCAGGCCGGGCTGGAGCCTGGGGAGCTGGTGTGGACCGGCGGCGACTGTCACATCTACGATAACCACCTCGCCCAGGTGCGCGAGCAGCTCTCCCGTGTGCCCCAGGCCTATGCCTTCCCCACCCTGCGGCTGCGCCACGCCGAGTCCATCGACTCCTACACGATGGAGGACATTGACGCCTCGGCGGGCTACCAGCACCACCCGGTGATCAAGGCTCCGGTGGCGGTGTGAGCGGCGTCGGCGCCGTATGGGCCCAGGACGCCCACGGTGTGCTGGGCGCGGACGGTGACATGCTGTGGCGGGTGCCGGCTGACTTCCGCCACTTCAAGGCCACGACGCTGGGTGGCGTAGTCATCATGGGGCGCACCACCTGGGAGTCGATCGGTGCCGCGCTGCCCGGACGCGCCAGTATCGTGCTCACCCGCGAGCCTGGGTGGACGGCGCCTGACGCCGTCGTCGCCGGAGGGCTGGACCAGGCTGTGGAGCGGGCAGAAGACCTGCTTGCCGGGCTCGGCCCTGATCCACGTGAGGAGGCCGTGCGCGCCCTGCCGCGGCTGTGGGTGATCGGCGGCGGCAGCGTGTACGCCCAGGTACTGGCCGCGGGGTGCGTGGACGAGCTGGTCATCAGCGTCCTCGACCTCGACGCCGCCGAGCGCGCTCGTCAGCGAGGGTTGGCGCCCACCCAGCTGGTCCACGCCCCGCAAATCGACCCGGCCTCCTGGCACCTCACGAAGGCCAGGGAGCCGGGGTCGGTGAGCGACCCGCCGGGTACATGGCGCCCGGTGTCCGGCGATGCGCGCTGGCGCGTGGACCACTGGCGGCGCCGTTCCTGAGTACCCACCCGGTTTGACGCCCAGGCGGTGATGGACCAAGGTGGCGCCGTGCCCGAGACCACCCCGCTGCCCTCCTCCCAGCCACGCTCGTTGGCCGCCTCTGCGACGCTGCGTGCCCTGCTCATCATCGTTCTGTTGACCTACGTGGCCCAGAACATGCTCAACGTCTCCATCGCTCCCCTGTCCCGGGCCCTGGATCTGGCCGAGTGGGTGGTCGGGCTGGCGGTCTCCGCAGCAGCGCTGTTCGTCACGATGCTGTCCCAGTTCTGGGGTCGGCGGTCGGTGGCCTGGGGACGACGGCGGGTACTGCTGACCTCCCTCAGCCTCGCGCTGGTAGCCGGAGGCCTGTTCAGCGCGGCAGTCGCGCTGCGCGCGGCAGGGATCGTTGGCGCGGTGGCGGCCTCCGCCGCGATCGTGGCGGCACGCGGCCCGTTCTTTGGCTCGGCGGTGGCCGCTATCCCGCCCACCGGGCAGGCGCTCATTGCTGAGATCACGCCTGATGAGGCCAGCCGTGTCAGGGGGATGGCGGCGTTTTCTGGCTCGGTCCAGCTCTCGATCATGATCGGCTCGGTGGTCTCCTCGGCCTTGGCGGCCTGGTGGATCTTCGCTCCCGTCCATGCCACGCCGTGGTTCATCCTCATCGCCCTGGTGGTGGCCTGGCGCTGGGTGCCTCGCGACGCCACGGTGGCCTCTGCCGCCGGCCGATTGCGGGGCCTGCGCAGGCGCGCCGAAGGGGCTGACGCCGCGACCGACCGTGCCCTGCCTCCGCGGGTCTCCTGGTTCGACCCGCGTCTGAGAGCCTGGATCGGCGTCGGCCTGGGCACCTTCTTCACCGCCGGGGTCGTCCAGATCACGATGGGCTTCCTGGCTCAGGACCGCCTGGCTCTGCCTGCCCAGACCGCGGTGTCCGTGACCGGCCTCATGCTGCTGGCTAACGCCGCCGGCGCCATGATCACCCAGCTACTCGTGGTACCTCGCCTGCGGTGGTCCCCACAGCGCCTGCTGCGCACCGGGACCCTGCTGGGACTGATCGCGCTCATCGCGCTGGCCGCGGCGCCGTCGGCCTGGCTGCTGGCGGTCTCGACCTTCGCGCTCGGAGTCTCCTCCGGGCTGAGTGGGCCGGGCTTTACCGCTGGCGGGTCGCTCGCCGTGACCGCGGCGGAGCAGGGCGGCGTGGCCGGGGTCCTCAATGCCACCGGCTCGATGACGTGGATCGTTGCTCCGGTCACGGCGACGGCGCTCTACGGCTGGCAGCCGCTAGCGCCCTTTGTCCTGTCCCTGGTGGTGCTGTCCATCTCGACGCTTCTGGCCTGGACCCGGCTGGAGCGCCGTCGCGCGACCATCGCGTAGCAGCCCGCCATCGGCCTGGCTGACCGGCGCGCAGCTAGCGGCCTGGCTGGCCGGCGCGCAGCTAGACGAGGAAGGCGAGCCCCAGGGCCACGCCCGCGACCGCTGCGTAGCCGCTGCCGGCCCACACCAGGGCGGCGCCGAGCAGCCCCTGGACCGCGAGGAAGAGGTTGTAGAAACCCTGGTTGTAGGCGTAGAAGGCGTGGGGCCGTGCTTCCTCGGGGGTGCCGCCGAAGGTCTTGCGCGCCAGCGCCCCCTCCCAGGCGATGGACTCCATGTAGAAAATGAGGACGTGCAGCACGCTGGCGAGGACGGTCAGTACGAGGCCGGCGTGAGCCAGCACGGGAGTGAGGGCAAGCTCGGTCATGGCGCCGATCCATGTGCGCGCTGAGGCCGCACTCGCCGCTCCCCCATCGCACCGCCCGCTACCCGTCAGCGCCCTTCGCTACCCCGCCGCGCCATCCGCTACCCCATCGCGCCACCCGCTACCCATCAACGTCCATCGCTACCCCGCAGCACGCGCCCACGGATAGCCAAGAACACCAAGGGGTAGCGAAGGCCAGGTTGGGGTAGCAAAGGCCAGGTTGGGGTAGCGACGACAGTATTGGGGTAGCGGGTGTGGTTCGCCGGTGCCCTCGTACCGGCGTCGTCGGGCTCATAGGAACGTGCCTGGCTGCTCGACATAGCGTTGTGCCAATTGGGGCGTACATGCCAGCCGCTGGGAGGCACGCCCCAATCAGCAAAGCACGTCACCCTGGAGAATCAGCCGGCCCATGCCAGATGCCGCTGCCCGAGCTACTCCTCGGCAGGCACGCACCATCCGGCCAAGTACGCCCTCATTCACCAAGCACGCCCCAATCAGCAAAGCACGGCGCCATCCGGATACTGGGAAGCCGTACAACTGGGAGGAGACCTCAGAGTCGGAAACTTCCAGCCTTCTCGCTGGGAACCCACACAACTGGAAGAAGGCCGCCAGGGGCGGGGACTTCCAGCACCCCCTCGCGGGGAACCCGCACAACTAGGAGAAGGCGGGCGCCGGGGCCGGGCCCCACCCAGGTCCTTGTCCCCTCACCGGCGCCCTCACCCCCGCGAGCACCTCCGCTACCCCGCCCTTTGCCGGTGTCTCCCCTCGCCCGTCCCTCTCCTGCGCCCTCGCCTCGCTGGAGCCCGTGTAGGGTGCTGGTGCCCGCGATCTCACGGCGACACTGACCCGGAGGAGGACCCGTGACCGCTCCCGAACGCATTACCTCGGCGCTGCGCCGGGCTATCCGCCAGGGGGAGCTTGCCCCGGGCAGCCTGCTCCCCCAGGACGAGCTCGCCCGCCGCTTCGAGGTCTCGCGCAACCCGCTGCGCGAGGCGCTGGCCGTCCTGGCCGGTGAGGGCCTGGTGGAGCTGCGCCCGGGCCGACGCGCCGTTGTCCGCCGCCTCACGCCAGCCGAAGTCGCCGAGCTCTACGACCTGCGCATCGCGATCGAGCCGACGCTGGCCGTTCCCGTGGTCGACGCCGCCTCGCCGCGTGCGCTGGCCAGTCTGCGCGAGCTCGCCGCGGTCACCCAGGCAGCCGAGGATCACAACGACTGGCTGGAGGCGAACTACGAGTTCCACCAGGCGCTGTACGCCCTGGCCGAGCGCCCTCGCACCCAGGCGTTGTGCGTCCAGCTGCTGGGAGCCTCCCAGCCCTACTCAGCGCTCAACATCGGCACGCTCGGCGGTCGGGCCAAGGCTGAGGCCGAGCACCGCCAGATGATCGAGGCAATCGACCAGCGCGACCCTGCCAGGCTGGCCGAGCTCTTCTGCCAGCACCTGCGTAACGCCCGGGACGCCCTCCTGGCATCCATGGCCGAGTAGGAGCCGCAGACACCGGTGGCGGGCACCCCACAGTGGGGTGCCCGCCACCTCGCGCCCGTCCGACGGCGTCGCTTCAGCACGCCGGCGGGAGCCCCCGCGTGTCTGCGGCGCCACGCCTCGCAGGCGGTCCGTCACGCTTCGCAGGCCGTGTGTCCCGTCTCAGGGCCGGCCGACCCCGTGCCACAGCTCGGTCATCATCCGGTAGTCACCGGCCGCGTCGAAGTCCTCACCCGCCACGGCGACGACGGCGCCCTGGCCAAGCCTGAGCTCCTCGACCCGCTCGGGTGCCGGGGCCTGCCCCGCTGGCAAGGCCGGCCAGCCGGGCTCACCGTCGGTGGCCATGTCCAGCACCCAGCCACGTACCTGCGCGTCACGGGCCTTCATCGCCGGGGTAGACTGCGGCCAGCTCGAGCCCAGCAGCGCCGGACCGTCACAAGCGTGACCCGCCTGGGCGCCGTCAGCCCGCCCGGTCATCGCCAGGTAGGCGGTACCGCCGGCTGCCGCCTGGGCCAGCGCAGCCCGCGCGGCCGGGAGGCGGTAGATCCAGTCGGTGAGCATGCGCTGACGCACCAGGCCTGGCGTGCTGCCCGCCTCACCCGTGGGAGCCTCAGGCAGGCTCGCGTAGTGCGTCACCAGGGCCTCAGCCTGTGTCCGCTCGACCCCCAAGTCCTCGATCTCGCTGCGCACAGCGTCCAGATCCACCGGGTCGAAGACCTCGGGGTTGCGGAAGGCGGAGATCTCGTCCCGGGTGGAGCACACGAGGATCGGCGTCAAGGCAGCCCGTCCCGCCTCCAGTGCACGCATGGGGTGCATGGCGAGTACACCGGTCGGCTCTGCGGAGTCGTCCACGATCCCCAGTGCCTGGGGCGCGGTGGAGTTGCGCTGCCCGATGTCCGAGACGGCGATCGTGGGCTGGGCCGCGAAGAGATCCGCCAGATCCGCCCGTCGCAGGGCCTGGGGATCGTGCTCGACGCCGAGCTCACGCAGGAAGGCGGCCGTCATCTCTTTGGCGCGCCATCCTGGGACCACGCGACTCATCCCGCCCGAGGCCAGAACGAGCCCGCTGTAGAGCCCCGCAGCCTCATCGATCGCGGGCAGAGCACCGGCGATGAAGGCGCCGGCGCTCTCCCCCACCACTGTGACCCGGCTCGGGTCCCCGCCGAAGGCTGCGATATGACGCCGGATCCAGCGCAGCGCGAGCACGGCATCGCGCAGGCCGAGGTTAGAGACTCCGTTGTAGCCGCCCAGGTGGGACAGCGAGAGGAATCCCAGCACGCCGGTGCGGTAGTTGGGAGCCACCGCGATGACTCCTCCGGTGCCAGCGAGCGCCGAAGCGTCGGAGAAGGCAGAGGAGTTCGCGCCGTGCTCGAAGCCGCCGCCGTAGATCCACACGACCACTGGCAGGGGCTCCTCGCCAGCCTCCTGGGGTGCCCAGACGGTGAGGTTGAGGCAGTCCTCGCTCACCGGCGCACCCGGGTCCTCGTAGTAGGGCAAGGGCTGGGCTGGGGCAGGCCCGGCAGTCAGGGCCTGGCCTGGCAGGACGTCCACCGCCCGCGCAGGCTCGAAGCGCTCAGCGCTGGCATAGGGGATCCCAGCCCAGCGACGCACCGGTCCGGTCGAGGCCTGGATCGTGCTGCTCAAGGGCAGGCGGGGCTGGCTCATCTCCGGCTCAGGCACGGCTCGCCACCGCCTCATCGCTGCCCTCGGTCAGGGCCGGGCCCTGGTCCTCACGCGCGCTGGATCGGTCAAAGACGAGCTTGCGGCCGGCGACGATGACCAGCAGCACCAGGGCGTAGGCCACCGCGTAGGAGACGACGTTGATGGTCAGGGACAGCTCGTAGCCTCCGGTGGAGTCGTGGAGCAGGCCGTGGACATAGACCATGATGGCGTTGCCCAGCGCCCCGAACAGGGAGACAGTGGACCAGATCGTGGCATAGTCCAGGCCGCCGAAGACACGGCGTACCAGCAACGGCAGGCCCACGAGCGCAAAGCCCTGCCCCATGCCGGCAGCGAAGGAGGCCACGGACAGCGGGCTCTGGCCGGAAACCAGGAGAAGCCCAGCCCAGCCGCCACCACCGATGAGCGCGAAGACCACCAGGGCGATGGGAGCCGGCATGTGGTCCAGCAGCACGCCGATGACGAACTTGCCCGCTGCCGCGCCCAGCAGGAGTGCGGAGAAGACGGCGCCGGTCGCCACCTCGGACAGGCCGCCGAGGTTGAGATAGGTCGGCACGTGCTGGACGAGGGAGGCCACGCCCTGGAGCAGCAGCACGATGACGACGAAACCGACAAAGGGCGCGCTGCGGTAGGCGCGGCGTGCCGGGACGCCGGAGTCAGCCGACTGCGCCGTGCTCGTGGTCGGGTCGTAACCGTAGGGGATGTCGACACCAGGGCGGCGCAGGCGCGTGATGAAGATGGTGAAGGGCAGAATCGTCACGCTCATGACGATCGCGGTGAGCACATAGGCCTGGCGCCAACCGTCCTGGGCAATCCACGAGCCGACCATCGGGGAGAAGATCGATCCGCCCACAGCCGTGAGCGCCCCGGTGATTCCCATAACCAGGCCCAGCTGCTTCTCAAACCAGTTGGCCAGCAGGATAGCGATGGACATGGAGACCGCCACCGTCTTGGTCACGCCCTGGACCAGTCCCACGAGGTAGAGCACCCACATGTCCTGGGCCGCAGCACCCAGCAGGTAGGTCGCCGCGGTCAGGGCGAAGGAGGTGGTCAGCAGGATGCGGGCGTCGACCTTGGCGAAGAGCTGACCGGTGACGGCCAGGATCGCGGCGCCAGCCAGGGAGCCGATGGTGGACATGAGGGAGACCTGCGAGATGGTCACTCCCAGGTCCTCGGAGATCGCCGTCCAGTACAGGCTGGCGGTGTTGATGGTCAGTCCGAATCCGACGACGGACAGGACGCAGCAGGCCACGAAGACCCACCAGGCGTAGTGAATGCGCTTCACAAGACACTTCCTTGTGCGAGGGGAGATTCTCCCGGGGCGGAAGAACTGCCCAAAGTGAACGCACTTTTGATTTCTGTACGCATTTTGAGGTGGCTTACAGGACGACGCCGCCCCGCACCTTCCAGCAGAAAGGTGCGGGGCGGCGTCGTTCAGCGCTGCGGGCAGCGACGAGCTAGCGGGCCGTGGCAGCCTGCGACGGCGACTGGCTCACTCGTCCGCGGCCGAGGGGTGGGTCATGTCAGCCGGGACCACCCAGGCATCGAACTCCGCCTCGGTGACGAAACCGAGCTCCAGGGCCGACTCGCGCAGGGACAGGCCCTTGTGGTGGGCGTTCTTGGCGATCTTGGAGGCCTTGTCATAGCCGATGTGGCGGTTGAGGGCCGTGACCTGCATGAGGTTCTTGTCCAGGTTCTCCTGGATCTTGGCGCGGTTGGGCTCGATGCCGTAGGCGCAGTGCTCGTCGAAGGACACGCAGGTGTCCCCCAGCAGCTGGATGGACTCCAGCACGCACCAGGCCATGACGGGCTTGAAGACGTTGAGCTGGAAGTTACCCTGCGAGCCGGCGAAGCCGACCGTGGCATCGTTACCGAAGACCTTGACGGCGACCATGGTCATGGCCTCGCACTGGGTGGGGTTGACCTTGCCAGGCATGATCGAGGAGCCGGGCTCGTTCTCGGGGATGATGAGCTCACCGATGCCGTTGCGCGGACCGGAGGCGTACCAGCGCACGTCGTTGGCGACCTTCATCAGGGCGTCAGCCAGCACACGCAGCGCGCCGGAGACGAGCACGAGGGCGTCGTGAGCACCCAGCGCCGCGAAGAGGTTGTCCGCCTGCTTGAACTCGATGCCGGTCTCCTCGGAGATCTTCTTGGCAGCCAGCTCACCGAACTTGGGGTGGGCGTTCAGGCCCGTACCCACCGCGGTACCACCGATGGCGAGCTCCCGGGCGCGCGAGTCGGCGTAGCGGATGCCGTCCAGGGCGAAGTCGATCTGGGCGACCCAGCCGGAGATGACCTGGCCCAGGCGGATCGGGGTGGCGTCCTGCAGGTGGGTGCGGCCCACCATGATGACGTCGTCGAACTCCTTGGCCTTGGCGTCCAGGGTGTTGCGCAGCCGCTCCACGCGCGGGTACATGCGCTGCAGCTCGTCGACGACGGCGATGTGCATGGCCGTGGGGAAGGTGTCATTGGAGGACTGGCCACGGTTGACGTGGTCGTTGGGGTGGACCGGAGTCTTGGAGCCCATGACCCCGCCGGCCAGCTCGATGGCGCGGTTGGAGATGACCTCGTTGGAGTTCATGTTCGACTGCGTGCCCGAGCCGGTCTGGAAGACGACGAGCGGGAAGTGGTCGTCCAGCTTGCCGGAGATGACCTCGTCACCGGCCTGGGCGATGAGGTCGGCGATGTCACGTGGCAGCTCGCCCAGCTCGGCGTTGGCCAGGGCGGCGGACTTCTTGAGCACGCCGAGCGCCTTGATGAGGGGACGGGACAGGACGAAGGTCTCGCGCCCGATGTTGAAGTTGGTCAGGGAACGCTGCGTCTGCGCGCCCCAGTAACGGTCAGCGGCGACCTCGACGGCGCCCATGGAGTCGGTCTCGGTGCGCGTTGCAGCGCTGGTCTCAGATGCCATGGGACCAGGCTAGCCGGGCACGCGCCGCCCGGCACGGGGACGGGTGTCCTACTCCTGCCGGCCCAGCACGCCAGGCCGGGCGAAGACGGCGGTGGCAGGAGGGGACCAGTGTCCTCTCCCGCCACCCCAGACTGTTGGCTACGCGCCTCAGGCAGCGGCCCGGTCCTCCGCTCAGCCCCTGGCGAGCTCGGCCACCACCGCGTCCACGCCGTCGGCCAGGGTGGCGTGCGCCCCGCGAACCAGGCGGACCACCTCCTCGGGGTCCGTGGCCTCGGCAGCGAAGGACAGGTCAGACACGACGCTCATCCCGGCCACGCGCACACCGAGCTGATGCAGGGCGATGGCCTCCAGGACGGTGGACATGCCGACGGCGTCCGCTCCCCCGCCAGCCAGCCACCGGGTCTCAGCCATGGTCTGGTACTCCGGACCCCGCAGGGCCGCGTAGGTTCCCTCACGCTCGGTCCTCTTTCGCAGGACCTGGGCCAGGCGCCGGTCCCAGACCTCGCGCACGTCAACGAAGACCGTGCCGTCAAAGGGAGAGGAGCCCGTGAGGTTGAGGTGGTCCGTGATGGTCATGACCTCGCCGAGCCGCCAGTCGCGCAGGCACCCGTTGGCGTTGACGAGCACCGCCGCGCGTACGCCCGCTGCTGCCGCGGCGCGAGCCAGCGCCACGACCGGAGCCGAACCGTGCCCCTCATACAGGTGCGTGCGGCCGTAGGCGACGAGAACGCGCAGGCCGCGGTCGCCGTCGTCGCCTGGCAGCGTGCGCCGGTAGGAGGCGAGCAGGTCCCGGTGGCCGGGGGCCGCCGGAGCCAGGACGCCGGGCAGGTCAGACAACGGCAGCGTCGCCTCGGGCTCGCCCCAGCCCTCCAGCGCGCCGTCAGCCCCCGAACCGAGTACAACGAGCAGGTCGTGGTGGTCAGCGCCGGTGCGCCGCGCGATCTGGTGCGCGGCATCCAGGGCCGGGCCAGGCCCGTCCGCCCCGCCTGAGAGGGTGAGCGCCTCCAGCAGGGTCGGCTCCGTCGTCGCCATGCTCAGCGCCCTTCCTGACGGCGCACGCGAGAGGCGCCGAGCACCAGGTGACCGACCAGGCCGATGACCAGAGCCGCGAGCACGCCGAGGTTGGCGTAGGCCCAGGCACCCTCACGCCCGCCCAGGGGCGCGAGCAGGTAGCCCTGCCAGGACAGCCACGAGGCGGCGGAGTTGACCACCAGCCCCCAGCCCACGCCCGATCCGAGGACCACCAACGCCACGGCCTCCCAGTTCACCGAGCCGTAGATCCCGTTCGGGGTGGCCAGGGCGGCCTCGTCGTAGTCACGCTTGCGCAGCAGGACCTCGGCGATCATGACGCCGGCCCAGGCGGCGATGACCACGCCGAGCGTGGTGAGGAAGCCCTGGAAGGGACCGAGGAAGTCATCGGCTCCGGCGACGACGGCGATCGTGCCGACCGTCATGATCGTGGCGTCGATGGCGGTGGCCACGTGCCGCTTGACCGGCAAGCCGGTAGCCAGCAGGGACAGGCCCGAGGAGTACAGGTCCATGATGATGCCGCCGGCCAGGCCCAGGATCGCCACGAGGGCGAAGGGCACGAGGAACCAGGTGGGCAGGATCGTGGTGAGCGCCCCGATGGGATCGGAGTCGATGGCGGTGCCGAGCTCAGGGTCACTGCCCACAAGCATGATGCCGGCCACCACCAGGACCACCACGGGCAGGGAGGAGCCAAAGGTGGTCCAGCCGACGACCCCGGCCGTGGAGGCCTTGCGCGGCAGGTAACGCGAGTAGTCCGCAGCCGCGTTGACCCAGCCGAGCCCGAAGCCGGTGACCACCATGACCAGGGCGCCGATGACAGCGGCGGCGCTGCCTGCGGGAAGCTCCGACAGCACGGAGAAGCTGATCTGCGGGGCGACGAGCACCAGGTAGATGACGGTGAGCACGCCGGTGGCCCAGGTGATCCAGGTCTGGACCTTCATGATGGTGTCGAAGCCGAGGATCCCGGCCGAGGCAGCCAGCCCCACCGTGATGAGGAAGCCGACGACCTGGGCACCGACCTGGTTGTGCCAACCTAAGGCCTGCAGGACGGTGGCTGAGGCGAGGGTCGCGGTGACGCACAGGACCGTCTCCCAGCCCACGGTGAGCATCCAGGAGATGGCGGCGCTCAGCCGGTTGCCGTTGTAGCCGAAGGCCGCGCGTGACAGGGCGAGCGTGGGGGCCGAGCCCCGCTTACCGAGGACCGCGACGACGCCGCACAGGCCGAAGGAGACCACGACGCCGACGACGCTGGCCACCACGGCCTGCCAGAAGGACAGGCCGAAGCCGAGCACCCACGAGCCCCAGGACAGGCCGAGGACGGAGATGTTGGCCGCGAACCAGGGCATGAAGAGGTCGCGCGGGCGGCCCTTGCGCTCGGACTCGGAGATGACGTCGAGCCCGGCGTTCTCGATGAGGCCGGCGCCGGTATCGGGCGCAGGAGATGGGGAGGCGGTGGAGGACATGAGGTCCCCTTCTGTGAGGGATGGCAGTGATGCCGTGGGACCGCCCCAGCCTATGCTTCGCCAGCGCACGAGGTGTCATGACACCCGACCGGTGCTCGTGGCCCCGGACACATCGCCCTGCGTGAACGGAGGAGGTCGATCACCGCGCAGACCGTGCCACGAGCCGGTGGGTATGAGAGACTGAGCGAGCATGATCCCCGACGAGAGGAGGCCATGATGGCTGACAGTGACGCGAGTTTCGACAAGCTCGCCGGCAAGGCCAAGGAGACCCTCGGCAAGGTCACCGGCGACAAGGAGACCGAGACCGAGGGCAAGCTGCAGAACCTCGAGGGCAAGATCGCCGAGAAGGTCGACGACGTCAAGGACACCGTCCAGGGCGTGGTCAACCGTCTCAAGGGCGACGAGGAGTAACCCGCTCCCCGGCCCCTGCGGCCACACGCAGCTCGGCGCCTGCCACCCTGAGGTGGCGGGCGCCGCTTGCGTGACGGGGCCCGGAGCCTTCCAGGCAGCCGCCGGCTAGGGCACCGGCGGCGCGGACAGGTCGTCGTCGACCCGGTCCTCAGGATGGAGGTAGCCCGCCTTCTCCAGATCCTGCGCCAGATCGTCCACGACGGCGTCACCCGCCTCCCACAGACCCGTGCGATAGGCGGCGCGAGAGACCATGTGCGCCGAGACCGGACTCGTCGCGATCTGGAAGGCGGCCACCAGCACGCACACGCCAGCAACCTGCCAGCTGCGCTGGGACACGACGATCCCGGTCAGGATGAGGAGCAGGCCGAAGACCTGAGGCTTGGTCGCTGCGTGCAGGCGCGTGATGACGTCCGGGAAGCGCAGCACCCCCACGGCCGCCGTGAAGCAGAAGAAGGCGCCCGCCAGGAGCAGCAGTGCCGCAACGAGGTCAGCAAAGGAGCTCATCGACGTCCCTCCGTGTCCGCGTCCAAGTCCTCGCCGTCCTCGGCGTCATCCCATGTCTGCTCGGCCTCTGGTCCCACGGTGGCGCAGGCCTGGGCCGCGTCCGCCGCCCGCTCCAGCGAGCCTCGCGTCTGACTGGCCGCGCCGGCGCCTGCCGTGGACCGTCGCAGGTCACGCACCTGCACCGATCTGAAGGAGATGAGCCGAGCGATGGCCACCGGCCCGGTAAAGCCGATGAGGCTGAGGACCACGAGGACCGGCAGGGCCGTGGTGGATCCGGAGATGACCACGTACAAGCCTGTGCCCGCCACCGTGACCGCGGTGAGCAGGTCGGTGGCGATGGAACGGTCCAGGCTGGAGGGACCCATCGCCATGCGCGCCAGAGCCATCACGGCCGCGACCACGAGCAGCACGAGTGTGAGGGCGTGAGCCACCCCGATCACCATCGTCATCGCCTCTCCTCCCCTGCCGCAGCACTGCCCGGTGCCGTCCCGTGCTCCGAGGCACGCAGGTGCTCGCAGGCCTGCGCGATCTCGTCGGTCGTACCGAAGGCGCGCAGGATCCTCAGCTCAGCCCGCAACGCCCCCGTGCGCTCGCGCGCGGCGTCACCTGGCACCATGTCAAAGATATGCATGTAGAGCGTGCGCGTGCGCCACCGCGCCTCGACCACCACCGAGCCAGGGACGATGGACAGGATCGTTCCCGTGGCCACCTGGTAGAGATCGGCGTCCGAGCTCAGTGGGACGGCCACGACGCCGGACCTCGGCTGGCGCCGCCAGGACAGGGCGAACCAGGCCAGCTGGACGGAGGCTCGTGCCAGGTCCCAGGTCACGGCACCCACGAGCCGCAGCGCCCCGATCGGGTGGATCCAGCCGGGCCACACGATAGCCGGCATCGGGAACAGGAGGGTGACGATCGTGGCGATGAGCGCGCCGCTGACCACCGTGAAGACACTGAGCCGGCCTACCAGGAGCACCCACACCGCCGTCAGCAGGACGAGGTTGACGCCCTTGCCGCTCAGGTCACGCGGGCGCCGCAGGCGTCGTCGGGCACGCGCAGCCCCTTCACGCGCGCGCAGGCTGATCAGCGGGTCCATTATCGTCCTCCCAGCACGGCGGTGACGTAACCGTCACTGAGCAGCATCGTGGCGGCGTGCTCGCAGAACTCGTACAACGGCCCCGCAGCCACGGTCAGGGCGAGTGAGACCACGATGAGCCCCAGGCTCGCCCCCACCATGACCCCGGGCATGGGCTCGGCGACGTGAGTTGGCCTCGTGGCGGCCGTGGAGGTGGCAGACGACGGCGAGACCACACCCTCCTGGGCCACCGTCACCGTGCCGGTGGGGACCGAGGCGGGCTGCGTCGTCGTGCCTGCGGGCTTGGAAGGCCGGGCCGAGCCCACCCGCCGCGCGCCCACCACACGGACCTCGCCCCAGAAGGCACGGTTCCACACCTTGGCCATGACGTAGAGGGTGAGCAGGCTGGCTACCACCGAGGTCACCACGAGTAGCCACGCCAGGGGCGTGCCCACCTGGGCACCGGCCCGCATGAGCCCGATCTTGCCGATGAATCCGCTGAAGGGCGGGATACCAGCGAGGTTGAGAGCCGGGATGCCGAACAGCAGCGCCAGACGCGGTGAGAGCGACGCCAGCCCGGAGACCTTGTCCAGCTCGGTCGAGCCACCCACACGCGCCATCAGTCCGGCGGTCAGGAACAGCGCGGTCTGAATGGTGATGTGGTGGGCCGTGTAGTAGATGGCGGCGGCCAGCGAGCCCGTGGTCGCCAGGGCGACGCCCATGATCATGTAGCCCACGTGGCTGACCAGGGTGAAGGAGAGCAGACGCTTGAGCTCGCTCTGCGCCACCGCTCCTAGGATGCCGACCATCATGGAGGCCCCGCCCACGATGAGCAGGATCGTGGTCAGCGGGCGCTCGGCGAAGAGCAGGGTCTGCACCCGCAGCATCGAGTAGACCCCGACCTTGGTCAGCAGGCCGGCAAAGACCGCGGTCACGGGGGCCGGGGCCGTGGGGTAGGAGTCGGGCAACCAGGCGGACAGGGGGAAGACCGCCGCCTTGATCCCGAAGACGGTGAGCATCAGCGCCTGAATCATCAGCTGCATGTCGGCCGGCAGCTGCGGCACGCGCTGGGCCAGCTCGGCCATGTTGACGGTGCCGGTGGCCGTGTAGACCACGGCCAGCAGGATGAGGAAGAGCGCCGAGGAGACGAGGTTGACCACCACGTAGATCGCGCCTGCCCGGATGCGCGGGCGGGTGGCGCCCATGGTGAGCAGGACGTAGGAGGCGAAGAGCAGGATCTCGAAGCCGACGTAGAGGTTGAACAGGTCCCCAGCCAGGAAGGCGTCCGAGACTCCGGCGCTGAGCAGGAGCAGGGTCGGGTGGAAGATCGACACCGGGGTCTCCTGGCGCACCTCCTCCTGGTCCTGTCCGGTGGAGAAGACCAAGACCGCCAGGGTGACGAGAGAGGCCACCAGCAGCATGAGGGAGGACAGGCGATCAGCCACCAGCACGATGCCTGCCGAGTCCGGCCAGGCCGCCACCCACAGGGTCTGGATCCCGTCAGTCTCGGTGAGATAGACGAGGAAGGCCGCCACGAGGACGACGGTGCCCAGCGCCGCCACGGACAGCGCGCGCTGGAGGCGGGGCCGGCGGCCAGCCAGCATCGCCAGGGCGGCGCCCAGCATGGGCACCAGCACGGGAAGAGTCAGGACGTTACTCACTCGCTGACCACGTCCTCACCGGTGTCGGAGAAGGTCTGCTCCTCGAAGGACGTCGAGGTCTCGTCACGCTGGGCGAGCTCGCGGATGCGACGGTCCTCGACGTCGTCACGCACCTCGTCATGGCCCGAGAGCTGGAAGGAGCGGTAGGCCATGGTCATGACGAAGGCGGAGACGGCCATCGTGATGACGATGGCGGTGAGCACCATGGCCTGGGGCAGCGGGTCCGTCATCGCCGACGGATCCTCCTGGCCCAGGATCGCCGGACGCCCGGCGCGGCCGGCAGCGACGAGGAAGAGGACGTTGACCCCGTTGCTCATGAGGATGACGCCCATGAGGATGCGCGAGAGCGAGCGCTCGGTGAGCAGGTAGACGCCACAGGCCACCAGCAGGCCTGCGACGAGGGCGAGGGTGAGATTGGCGGTCATGGACGCTGCTCCTGGGCCGGGGCGGTCACGGTTGAGCTGGGGCGGGGTACGGGGGCTCGATGCTCCCTGGCCTGGGCGTCAATGCCGGCTCCCAGGCTTCGGGCGTAGTCGAGCAGGACGCCGACGACAACGAGGTAGACGCCGACGTCGAAGACGGTGGAGGAGACCAGGTGAAGCTCCTCCCCCAGCACCTGGACGCTCACCTCGTAGCTCTGCAGGACGGTGCCTCCCAGCAGCGCGGGGGTCAGTGCTGAGACCAGAGCGATCAGCAGCCCGGCTCCCAGCAGGTGCCCGGCATCGATCGGCGCTGCTTCCTCCAGCTCGCTGGCACCTGCGGCCAGGTACCGGGTCACCAGCGCCATGCCAGCCACCAGGCCGGCTGCGAAACCACCGCCGGGGGCGTTGTGCCCGCGCAGGAGCAGCCACACTGACACCATCATCATCACGCCGAAGACGATCCGGGTGACGACCTCGAAGAGCAGGGAGCGTGCCGCTGGGCTGAGCGAGCGCGAGCCGCGCAGCCAGGTGTGGTCCTCCCCGGTGGCTCCACGTACCAGGCGGCTTCGTCCCGAGCCACGGGCCACGTGCCGCACGTTGCGCGAGCGCAGGAAGATCAGGCTCGACACTCCCGTGGCGGCGATAACGAGCACCGAGATCTCGCCGATCGTGTCCCAGGCCCTGGTGTCCACCAGGACGACGTTGACGATGTTGGAGCCGTAGCCGAACTCCTTGGCCGAGGTGTACAGCCCCGATGAGGCCGGCTCGGCCACGCGCAGGCTGGGGGCGATCAGCGCCAGCAGGACGACGACGAGCCCCACCGCCCCCGCCAGCTGGACCCGCCACCACCGGGTGGCGGCCAGCGGGCGGTTGGTGAAGTAGCGCGGCATGCGCCGTAGCAGCAGAACGAAGACCACGAGGGTCACGGTCTCCACGAGCACCTGGGTCAGGGCCAGGTCCGCAGCGCCATGCATCTGGAAGAGCAGGGAGACGCCGAAGCCGGTCACGCCCACGAGTAGGACGGCGCGTACTCGTCCGCGCGAGGCGGCGGCCAGCAGTGCGGCCGCCGCCATGACGACGGCGACGGCGACCTGGGCCAGCGAGTCCGCCCAGATGATGGTCCTAGGCCAGTTGGTGGTCAGAAGCAGGGGCGTTCCTACCGCGAGCACCGCCACGGTGAGGATCACGGAGAGGTAGACCGGCAGTGAACCGGCCTGGAGCCGCGAGATCGTCTCGACGCCGGCGCGCTCGACGGCGCGCACACCGCGCCGGTACCACTCGTCAGCCGGCACCACCTCGGGGAAGGTGGACTGGATACGGGCCACGCGCTCACGGGAGAGGAAGAGCAGCGTCCCTCCTGCCACCGCCACCAGCGAGGCCGCTAACGGTGCCCCCAGGCCGTGCCACAGCGCCAGGTGCGTCGTCGCCGATCCCAGCGGCATCGACTCCGCGTAGGGCTCCAGGACGTGACCGAGCCGGGAGGCGAGCAGGCCGCCGGCCAGGCTGCCCAGCGTCAGCAGCGCAGGCGCGATCAGCATGGCGCGCGGCGGCATCGTCAAGGTGGTCTCTGCCTTGCCCGGCTTGAGGGCCAGTGCTCCCCACACCAGGCGCAGGGAGTAAGCCATCGTGAGCACGGAGCCGAGCACGACGGCGATGAGGACCAGCACCGCCACGGCCGGGGACAGCCCGGTCCCGTCTCCCTGGGAGACCAGGGCTACCAGGGCCGCAAAGGCTGCCTCCTTGCCCACGAAGCCGAGCATGGGCGGCAGCCCAGCCATGGAGGCCGCCGCCAGGACCATGACAAGGCTGAGGCTGCGCATACGCCGTCCCACCCCGGACAGCTCGCGCAGGTCACGGGTGCCGGCGGACTTGTCGATGATCCCGATGATGAGGAAGAGAGCGGACTTGAACAGGGCGTGAGCGATCGTCATGGCCAGGCCGGCCAGCGCGGCCGAGCGCGTCCCCATCCCGGTCAGCAGGACCATGAAGCCGAGCTGGCTGACGGTGCCGTAGGCCAGGAGCAGCTTGATATCGGTCTGGCGCAGCGAGCGCCAGCCACCGATCAGCATGGTGACGGCGCCCAGCAGCCCCACTGCCAGACGCCAGCCGGGAACGGAGGAGAAGGCGGGCGCCAGCACGGCCACGAGGTACACGCCGGCCTTGACCATGGCAGCGGCGTGGAGATAGGCGGAGACCGGCGTGGCTGCTGCCATGGCGCCAGGAAGCCAGAAGTGGAAGGGCACCAGCGCCGACTTGCTCAGGGCCCCCACGAGCATGAGCAACGCTGCGACGGTAGCCAGCGCACCCGTCGGCGGTGCCGCCACGATGGCGGACAGGCTGAGAGTGGAGGTGAGGACCCACAGGATGACGATGCCGACCAGCATCGCCAGGCCGCCGATCGTGGTGACGATGAGCGCGGTGAGCGCCGCGCCTCGGTTGGCCTTGCGGGTGAAGTCGTTACCGATGAGCAGGTAGCTGTAGACCGTGGTCAGCTCCCACATCACGTACAGGACAATGAGGTCGTCAGCGCTGACGAGCCCCAGCATCGTGCCGGCGAACCAGGTCAGGAGGGTCAGGCACCGCGTGGCAGCCGGCCCTGGGCTGAAGTACCACCGGCAGTAGAGCAGGACCAGCGCACCGACGCCGGTGACGATGAGGGCCAGGATCCACTGCACCAGCCCCATTCGTAGCGTGAGGGAGACGCCGATCGTCGGGATCCAGGCCACTTGCGAGCCCAGGACGCCGCCGGAGGTGACCGTGCCAGCCTGCGTCAGGAGCCAGGCGAAGGACATGGCGGGCACCAGCGCCGCCGCAAAGAACGCCCGCGTGCCGATCCGGCGAGCCAGAAGGGGCACGACGCCGCCGACCAGCATGTGGAGGGCGACGAGGGCAAGCAGCACGTGAGGCTCCGTTTCGATCGCGGACAGGGGGGGGCAGGTCGCGGAGGGCGCTTATTTATTGTACCGATTGTCACCTGCGCCACAGATCGTCACCGCTGCAGGCGAACGTGGGAATAGGGCTGCCGGCCGCGCGTGAGACTAGGAGAACACCCTCACGCCGTGCGCGGGCTCCAGCGGACCAGGGCCTTGCCGCGCGCCTGACCACTCACCACCGTCTCCAGCGCCTGCGGGGTCTGCTCAGGTGGCAGCACCTGTCCCACTACGGGACGCACGGCGCCGTCGTCCACCATCTGGGCAATCCGTTGCAGCCCTTCTCGGTCAGGCTGGGTGAACAGGAAGCGGTAGGTCACACCCAACCTGGCTGCCTTGCGGCGCAGCCTGAGGCTCATCAGCCCCAGCACCATCCTCATGAGGCGTCCCGAGCCCATGCGGTCGGCGAGAGTCGGCTCCGGCGTGCCCGCCACGGACACCACCGTGCCGCCCTTGCGGACGACCTGGAGCGAGCGCTCGGTGATCTCACCGCCCTGAGTATCCAGGACGAGGTCGACCGGAGCGTGAGCCAGGACCGCAGTGAAGTCCTGGCTGGCATAGTCGATGTGCTCGTCAACGCCCAGCGCCTGCACACGCTCAGCGTCTCGGGCCGAGGCCGTGGTGATGACGTAGGCTCCCAGGTGCTTGACGACCTGGATCGCGATCGACCCCGCTCCCCCACCGCCACCGTGGACGAGGACCCGCTGACCCGCGCTCAGGCCACCAAGACCGACGAGCCCCTGCCACACCGACAGACCGACCACCGGCAGGCCGGCGGCCTCGACCAGCGCGAGCGTGGTCGGAGCCAGCGCGAGCGTCCGGGCGTCAACCGCGACGTAGGGAGCGAAGGTGCCCATGGCGCGCGGGCTCGGGAATCCGTAGACCCTGTCCCCGACGGCGAGG
The DNA here is from genome assembly GCF_002861525.1 of Actinomyces urogenitalis. Taxonomy (NCBI): domain Bacteria; kingdom Bacillati; phylum Actinomycetota; class Actinomycetes; order Actinomycetales; family Actinomycetaceae; genus Actinomyces; species Actinomyces urogenitalis. The sequence continues at coordinate 38,666 of NZ_PKHA01000009.1, forward strand.
TCACCGACCCGGGAGCCGACCCGGACCACCTCGCCACTGAGCTCGGAGCCCATGACCTTGGGGAGGCGAAGCGGGATGAGCGACTTGAGCTCTCCCCGGCGCAGGCGCTCATCGAGGTGGTTGACGCCGCTTGCTGTGACCTTGACCAGCACCTCATGGTCAGCAGGCTCGGAGCGCTCATCGACCCCTCAACCGCCGAGCACGCCCCCCTGGGCAGCCCCGAGCTCGAAGGTCAGATCGCCGCACTGCGACGCGAGCACCTCGGAGCCCAGCACTGACGGCCCGTCAGCCGCACCTGCACTAGACGTCCCGCGTCACTCCCGAGCCCCCCCCGCGACCACGCGTCGACGCCTGAGCCCACACGAGCGCCGCGAGCCCCCTCCGCCTTGTCCGCCTTGACAGCCGGCGCGAGCGCGGCCGGAAGAGCCTAGTCCACGGAGGTGCCACCGAGGTAGCCGAGGTTGACGCTGATGCGGTCAGCAACCTCGAAGAGCTGCTCCTCGATCTCGCCACGGTCCAGCTCCTTGAGCAGGCTGACGCGCCCGGACACCGAGATGGCCGCACACACCTGACCGCTGCGGTCACGGATGGGCGCAGCCAGGCACACCCGCCCCAGCGCCAGCTCCTGCTCCTCAACGGCCAGGCCCGCATCCGCTACCTCACCGAGCACACGCGTGAGCTCCTCGTGATCGGTAACGGTGAAACGGGTGAAGCGGCGCAGCTGCGCACCCAGAAGCTCCACGCGCTGCGCCTGGGTGGTCCCCAGCAGCAGGCACTTGCCCAGCCCCGAGGCGTGCAGGGGGATGGTCGCCCCCACCATCGACTGGTTCTTCGGGGCGAGGTCCCCCTCGAAGTGGCACAGGTACAGACAACGGACGCCCTCACGCACCGCGACGTTCGCGCTCAGGCGGGTGATCCTAGCCAGCTCCTGGCACAGCATCCGCGACTCACGGAAGACCGTGTTGTGGTTGAGCTCGGCAGCCGCCAGGGCCAGCAGCCGCGACCCCAGGACGAAGTCCCGGTCGCTGGTCTTGGCCACGTAGCCGAGCTCCATGAGCGTGCCCAGCAGCCGGGTGGTGGTGGACAGCCCCAGATCGGCCGCCTCGGCGATCTCCGAAGCACGCAGGCTGGAACCATTGCCCGCAGCGAGCGCATCCAGCACCGCCGCCGCCCGCCCAATGGACTGGTGAACCTGCTGGCCAGCCGTCATCATCCTGACCTCGGTGTCCACCTTCCTCATCGGCGTACTGCCGACCTACAACCAGATCGGCGTGTGGGCCTCGGTCCTCCTGGTCGCGGTGCGCCTGCTCCAGGGGTTCGCCGCCGGCGGCGAGAGCTCAGGGTCCACCGCCCTGCTCCTGGAGTACTCCCCCTCCAACCGCCGCGGCCTGGTCACCAGCTTCATCGACGTCTTCGGCTTCATGGCCTTCCTGGCCGGGGCCGCGCTCGGCCTGTTCCTGACCACCGTGCTCGGCGAGGAGACCCTGCTGGCCTGGGCCTGGCGCGTCCCCTTCTGGATCGCCCTGCCCCTGGGCATGATCGGGCTGTACCTGCGTAACAAGCTGGAGGACACTCCCGAGTTCATCGCCGCCCAGAAGAAGGGCGAGATCTCCTCCTCCCCGCTGCGCGACTCCCTGAGCACGGCCTGGAAGGCCCTGCTGTTCTGCGTGGGCTTCGTGGTGGTCAAGTCCGTGGGCCACTGGCTCCTGCAGACCTTCATGACCTCCTACCTGTCGAACAACTTGCACTACAGCCGCACCCAGAGCTTCGCCGTCACGGTGATCGGCTTCAGCGTCATCGTGGTCCTGGTGCCCTTCTTCGGCTGGCTGAGCGACAAGGTCGGGCGCCGCCCACTCATGGCTGTCGGCTGCATCGGCTTCATCGTGGCCAGCTACCCCACGCTCATGCTCATGGGCTCAGGCCACTTCTGGGCAGCCGTGGGCGCGATGGCGATCCTGGGCACCTTCATGGCCGCCATCGACGGCGCCATCAACGCCGCGATGCCCGAGCTCTTCCCGACCAACATCCGCTACGGCTCGATGTCCATCTCCTACAACATCGCCGTGTCGATCTTCGGCGGAGTGACCCCGTACGTAGCAGCCGCCCTCATCACGTGGACGGGCAACACCTACTCCCCGGCCTACTTCATCGGTGCCGCCGCCCTCATCACCCTGATCACGGTCGCCGTGGCGCCCGAGACCGGTAAGCGCCCGCTGATGACCTCGGCCGAGTAACGCCGTCCCTAGGCTGTCTGCGCGGGAGCGTATGAGGCCTCACACCGCGACCGACTGACGACGGCGACCGCAGGATCCCAAGGCTCTTCCGCCTGGGCCTGCGGTCGCCGTCGTCTCTCATCCTCCCGGGAGAACAGCGTCAGCGGCGCCGCGCAGCCAGGAGCAGCAACCCCCAGCACACGAGCCCGCTGACCAGGCTTGCGGCCAGCACAGGCTCCAGACCGGCCCAGTCCAAGCCCCCGGCGTTGGCCATGGCATCAGACCCCAGGATCTGAGCGCGCGTGACCAAGGAGTAGGGCCATACCTGCGACAGCAGGCCCGACTCACGCGCCACCCCCAGACCCACCATCGTGCCCGCCAGCCCGAGCGCCACCGAGGCACCGAAGGACCGCAGGTGCATCGCCAGCAACGACTGCACGGCCACCAGCGGCAGGGCGGCAATCACCGTCACGCCGCTGGAGACCAGCAGACCGGCTGGGAAACCGCCCGGTAGCCCCAGGACGAGCGCCCCGGAGCCCCAGGTCAGCACGACCAGCACCACCTGCATCACGGCGACCGGCACCATGACGACCAGGGTCTTGGCCGCCACGACCCGTACCATCGACGCGGGCATCGTGGTCATGGCGTTCCACGAGGTACCTCGGTGCTCCGGCCTCCAGGCAGCACTGACGATGAGCGCCACTGCCACGGAGAAGAAGAACAAGGCGTAGAAGATCGTGACCTGGCTGGTCAGTGACCGCCAACCGGCGGACAGCACGCCCTGGTTGCCCACGTAGTTGACGGTGCCGGTGATCACCGTGAGCAGCGGCAGGAGCAGGACAAAGACCCAGGTCAGGGAACGACGCAGCTTCAGGGCCTCGGCCGCGAGCAGATCCCACCACCCCACGCTAGGAACGGGCAAGGGCGCCACCTGTGTACTCATGACGCTCACCTCTCGATCCGGTCCAGTCGAGCGGTGGCAGCCAGAAAGACGGTTGCCACCAGCACCAGGAAGCCTGCGACCCACGGCCAGTCCACGCTGGCATACACCATCACGCCGTCGGCCTCTGACTGCTGTACCGGCGTGATCATGGCCCAGTACCCCCAGGGCAGCACCCGCGCCAGCCAGGGCGGCGCGAGCAGGCAGAACAAGGAGATGAAGGAGCCGAGGAATCCTGCCCCCACGCAGATGATCTGGTTGTCCACCCAGGCAGCCAGCAGCACGTGCAGGGCGCAGAAGGCCAGGTCGAGCGCGAGCAGGCTGAGCAGGTAGCCGGTCCACGGGCCCGGCTGCGGTGAGCCGACGGCACCAAGCCGACCGGCAACCAGGACCGGGATCCCCACCTGGCAGGCCGCCACCGGCACGATGACGATCATCAGGACAACCGTCTTGGACCGGCAGAGCCGTCCGGGAGTCAGGCCGCCAGCCGCTGCGAGGTTCCAGCCTCCTGCGGTGTGCTCGACGTCGGTGAGTCGGCTGGCGAGCACGGCTGTCAGGATCGGGGAGACCAGAGCAGCGGCGACTGAGACACTCAGGAGCAGACGGGGCCAGGGATCGTGTGCCACGTTGACCAGGGCGGCGCGCTGCGCCGTCGAGACCGGCAGGCTGAAGGCGACGGCCACTACGCCCAGCACGGCCGCGACCGGCCAGAGCCGCAGACGCCTGATCTTGGCCACCTCCAGGCGCAGGGCCGTGATCGTGCGCACCGTCATAGCGCCTCCTGGCTACCAGTGAGGTCCATGAAGACCTCCTCCAGGCTCTGAGCCTCACGCCTGACCTCGTAGACCGGGACCTCAGCAGCGACCAGGCGTCGCAGGAGCTCTGCCACAGCCTGCGGCGTCAGCCCCGCGACCCGGACTCCGTCAGGCACCTGGCTCACGGCGCCTGCCGGAGCAATGCCCTCCAGCAGCCGAGCCTCCAGGTGCCTGGCGGGCGTCACCACCCGTACATCGGGCACCGAGCGCGCCATGAGCTCGGTCCGTGTTCCCTGGAAGACCAGACGACCACGGGACAGGATCCCCAGGACCGTCGCCATCTTGTCGATCTCGTCCAGCAGGTGGCTGGAGACCATGACGCTCACGCCCTCGGCGGCCAGCTCAACGAGCAGGGTGCGGACCTCCTCAATGCCGGCAGGGTCCAGCCCGTTGGTGGGCTCGTCCAGGACGAGCAGCTCGGGCTGACGGGCCAGGGCCATGGCGATGCCCAGACGCTGCTTCATCCCCATGGAGTAGCTGCGCACCAGGCGGTCCTTGTGCTCCGTCAGTCGCACCAAGGTCAGCGCTCGGTCGACCTGGGCGTCGGTCAGACCCAGCATCCGCTGGACCACCCTCATGTTCTCTGCCCCGGTGAGATGGGCGTAGCCCGGCGGCTGCTCAATCATGGAGCCGGTGCGGGCCATGAGGTCGGAGCGGTGGCGGCGGTCCAGGTCCTGGCCGAGCAGACGCACGCGTCCGCTGGTGGGCGCCATGATGCCGAGAAGCATCTTCATCGTCGTGGACTTGCCGGCCCCGTTGGGCCCCAGAAAGCCGTAGACCACGCCTCGTGGGACGGCCAGGTCGAGCTGGCTGACCACGGTGCGCGCCTTGGCACCGGACCCGAAGGTCTTGGTGAGCTGATGGGTCGTGACGGCGTGCTCAGCGGGGCCTGCGTCCAGGTCGGGGCACGCGCCCTGCCTGACCGGCGGCGTTGTGGTTCGTGATCTCATGACCCCCAACTCTTCTCACCACCGGCCGCCGTCTCGTCAGGCTGAGGGCTGATTTTTGTGGGCTGCGAGCGCGGGCGGTCATACCTGGGTATGACGACTCTGCCGCCTGGGGACCGTTACGGTGGGCCGGTGAGTGATGAGGTCAGGCAACGCGTCCGCCGGTGCCGGGACCGGCTCGTTGTGTCCCGCGCGGCACGAGCCGCGGCAGGCACCTGGCCCGGCTGGCCCGAGGTTGCGGCAGCCACGCTCGTGGTCTACGTCAGCGCATGGAACGGTCCTGACACCGAGACCACCGGTCTGGCTGCCCGCCTGGGTCTGGCTGCGGCCGAAGGCCTCTTCGTCTTCCTCGTCCTCGTGTGCGCCCTGGCGATCCTGGCACGCCGACGGGTACCTGGCGTGAGCGTGTGCGCCCTGGGCCTGGTGTGCACGGTCCAGGTCCTGGCCTGGGACAGGCTCTCGCTGACGGTGGTCCTCGCCGCTCTCCTCGCCGCACAGACAGCCACCAGCCGGGTTGGGCGTCCCTGGTCCTGGGTGCTGCTGACAGCCGGTTACCTCGGGGCAGGAACCGGAATCCTGCGCGTGGGCTACCTGGGCGGCGGGCAGAACCTGGAGTCCTTCCGAGCCGGGGTTCTCCTGGCCACCTCCTGGTCCTTCCTGACGGTGGCTGCCCTGACGGGGCTGCTGCGTCGTCGGGCCCGCGAGCGCCGCGAGCAGGCCGCCGAGCGGATCGAGCTCCTGCTGGCGCAGCGCGACGCCGAGCGGGCCCTGGCGATCGCCCGCGAGCGCCAGCGCATCGCGCACGAGGTGCACGACGTCGTCGGCCACAGCCTGGCCGTCATCGGCATACAGGCTGAGGCCGCCCGCGTGGTCATGCCTGCCAGCCCCACGCGGGCCGACGAGGCCCTGGAGGTCATCGCGCAGACCAGCCGCCGTGCGATCGACGAGGTCCACACCCTCGTGGACGTCCTGCGGGCTGACGACGCCGCGGCGCCTAGGGCGCAGAGCCAAGCCGACAACGCCCAGGCCGACGCTCCGGGCTCGCCCCTCCTCCCACCACGCCGGCTCCCGGCCGACAGACCGGTCCCCACGGCGCAGACTCGCGTCCTGACCACTGCGACGCCGGACGCTCCAGGCCTGGAAGGGCTGGTACCTCTGGTCTCCACGCTGCGCGGCACCGGCCTGCCAGTGTCCGTCGACCTTCACGACGCCCTGGCCTCGCCCTGCCCGGCCACGGTCGCTCAGTGCGTCTACCGGGTCGTGCAGGAGGCGACGACCAACGCGCTGCGCCACGCCCCGGGCGCTGCGATCTGCGTGAGCGTCCGCGGGGCCAACGACCAGCTCGAGGTCCGCGTCGCCAACGCCGCACCGGCCCGCAAGGCAGGTCACCGTGCGCACGCCGGGCACGAGGTCGCGCAGCGTCAGGGCGCTGGCCTGGAGACCATGGCGGCCCGCGTGGGCGACCTGGGCGGGAGACTGAGTGCCGGCCCGCTCGCCGAAGGGTGGGTGGTGGACGCCACGATCCCGTTGAGCGGTGCGGGAGAGCGATGAGCGTCATCCGTCTGGCCCTGACCGATGACGAGCCCCTGCTGACCGCAGGGCTCGCCATGATTCTGGACGCCCAGGACGACATGGAGGTGGTCTGGCAGGCCACCAGCGGCGCCCAAGCCCTGCGTCAGGTCCAGGATGAGCAGGTGGACCTCCTGCTGCTGGACGTCCAGATGCCCGGGATCGACGGCATCGAGACCACACGGTGCCTGACGTCGCAGGGATGGGGCGGCAAGGTCGTTATCTTGACGACCTTTGACACCGACGGCTACGTGCTGGGCGCTATCGAGGTGGGCGCCGCCGGTTTCCTGCTCAAGAGCACCCCGCCGCAGGAGCTGCTGGCAGCGATCCGGACGGTGCACGCCGGGGACTCAGTCATCTCTCCAGGTCCGACGCGCCGGCTGCTGGCAGCGGTGCGCGGTGGCGCCAGTTCTCTCCACGCGGCGCCGGCCTCCGCCCTCCACAGCGACCCCGGGCAGGTGATCACGGCGGAGGGTACGCCGCCTGCGGACCTGTCTGGACTGACGCACCGGGAGCGGGAGATCCTGCGGCTCATCGCCCTGGGGCTGAGCAACCAGGAGCTGTGCGACCGTCTGTGGCTGTCCATGCCCACGGTCAAGACGCACGTCTCGCACCTGCTGGCCAAGACCGGCGCCAGGGACCGCGTGCATCTGGTACTCACGGCGCTGCGCTGTGGCGCGGTGCGGTTTGACGAGGTGCTGACGCTGTCCGTTGCGTAAAGCGTTCTGCCCGGAGCGGCACCAGCCGGCCGACGACGAAGCCCGAGACTGCCTGGCACGCGCGCAGCCTGACAGCAGGGGCGTAGCAGCCCCGTGAGCTAGCACCGTCATGAGCCGCTCACCGTCGCCTCGGACCGCCACAGGCAGACCGACGACGGCATCTGGCTAGGAAAAAAGCCCAGGTGCCCGAGATCAGCGTCGCGTCATGCTCATTCGTCCGCCAAGCAGCTATATAGGCAATCTGACTACTCATCTTTACTATCTAGTAATGTCACCTGAGATCGTCCGGGGCCACACCACCGAGGGCTACCCTCCCGCGTGGCTCCGAGGCTTCCTCCCGGCCGCGGTCCTCGCCGTCATCGCCCGCGGCCGCACCTACGGCTACGCCATCACCCAGGCGCTGGAGGCGGCAGGACTCGGGCACATCAAGGGCGGAGCGCTCTACCCCGTACTCACCACCTTGGAGAAGGACGGGCTCGTGGAGGTCACCTGGGTCGCGGGCGACGGCGGCCCGGGACGCAAGATGCTCACCCTGACCTCCGCCGGCCGCCGCCAGCTGGAGACCTACTCCAGGCAGTGGGTCCAGTTCACCGGCGCCGTCGGCACGCTCCTGCTCGCCCCAACCGAGACATCCCTCTCACCCTCCCCCGTCCTGCACGCTGAAGCGCCGGACCACGATGCTCACTGACACCCGGGAGCCGATGATGACTGACAAGGACCGTCCTGACCTCAGCGCTGCCGACCATGCCTGGCTCGACCGCCTCACCCATGACCTGGTCCGCCGGGACGAGCTGAGCACCGCCACCGCCGTGCGCCTGAGCGAGCAGCAGCGCGAGGCCCTCCTCGCCCTGCGGGCCGAGGAGCGCGCCGAGGGCGCCGAACCCACCGACGTCACCGAGCTGTTCGGCTCTCCCACCGATGTCGCAGCCCAGCTCGCTGGCGAGACCGACGACAAGGAGGCACGCGCTGCGCAGGAGCGTCAGGAGGCCGGGGTCGTGGCACAGGTCTGCTCCGCCATGCTCCTCGCTGGCGCCTACTTCGTCCTCATCTGGCCCTTCAAGATCATCCTGTCCAGCAAGGAGATCCACTTCGGGCTAGAGCACGCACTCGCCTTCGCCGGGCTCATCGCCATGATGGGCGGAGTGGGGTCCGCCGTACGCACGGCCCTGCGCGGCCTAAGAGCCCTCGCCCTGCAGCGGGCCAGCGTCGCGGTCCTCGGGCTGGCGGTCTTTGTGTGTGCCGTGACGTCGAGCGGCTGGTGGCGAGGGTCGGGATGGCTGGGAGTCCTCTACGGCGCGGTCCTCGTCGCTGTCGGCTGGCGCTACGTGGACTGGGACCGCGAGGACCACTCTCGCCACGCCCGCCACGGCAGCTCTGAGCAGTGGTACGCCGAGCTGGACCGGCGCCTGGCCGTCTCTCAGATGGTGGACCGCCCCGTACGCGATCGTCTGGTTGACGAGACCCGCGCTCTGGTCGGCACCGCTGACCCCTGGGAGGAGATCGGTGCCCCAGGCTGGTGGGCCCGGCGACTGGTGCACGAGGGCGAGGAGGCTCACGTCTCCCACGAGCGCCGTTCCGGTCGCCTGCTCCTTGTCCTCGGGCTGCTGGCCGGCCTCGCGGCACTCGTGAGCTGGCTCTGGAGCAGCTGGTCCGTTGCCACGGCCTGGACGCTGTTGGCACTGCAGCTCTGCGTCATCGGTCTGACACGGCTGCGAGGCGCCGGCCGCAGGCGCATGAGCTAGGCAGAGCCTGCGAAGCCGCTCTTGCCTCCTCCCCACCAGGCTGGGCCCAGGCCTGCGCCGAGGACGTCCCTCGCAGGCCTGGGCCCGTCCCGTCTCAGCGACGGGTCCGGCTCAGCACCGTGCCCGAGCCAATGAGGCCGGCGGCAGCCAGCGCCACCAGCGCCACGGTCGCGCCGGTCTGGACCAGGGGCGGCAGGGGCTTGATCACGTGGACGGTCTGCGCGGCGTCGTCGAGGTCCTCGTGAGAAGCCAGGATCACCTGGCTACCTGGCTCGTAGACCCGCTCGAAAGCGACCAGCCGATGGTCGGCAAGCGTCCTGGCGTCAAAGGAGAAGCTGACGACCGCGCAGTCCGTGGCCGAAGAGGGCGTGAAGCTGGCCGAGGCGACCACCTCCTGCCCCTCCTTCCCGGTCAGCGGCTTGCCGGTCTTCTTGTCCATGAGCCGTCCCTGGACCTCATAGGTCCGCCCCGGCTCGAAGGTCGTCACGTTCTTGGGACACACCCTGTCCTCCAGCACCACAGGGCCGGGCGAGACCTCGTGGTCGCCGTCGGAGGAGTCCGTGAGCGTCGTCCCCACCTCGGGAACCAGCGCGCCCGTGACGGTCTGGCCCTCGTCCTCGATGTCGGTGTGGACGGCCACCGTGCGCCCGTCCAGGGTCACGTTCTCGAACATGACGATCGTCTTGCCGTGCAGCAACCGCGCCGGGATCCTCACCTCCACCACCGCGCAGTCAGACGGACCCGACGGCGTCAGCTGCGCCTGGCCCGTGAACGGACGGCCGTCATCATCCATGATGGGTTGGCCTGTCTCCTTGTCCATCGCCCGGGCCGTGAGGGTATAGGTCTTACCCACCTCCAGGGGCTTGCCCTCCTTCTGGCACACCTGGTCGGCAATCGTCACGTCCCCGGTCGCCGGCAGGACCTTGTCCCCGTCAGCCTTGTCACTCGCCGTCGTCTCGATCTCAGGCTGGACCGGCGGCGGCGCGACGACGTACTGCTCGCTAGCGTCCTCGACGGAGGAGGAGTAGGCCGCCGTGCGATCGTCCCCGGCGAAGTCCGTGACGAAGACGTAGGTACCGGGCAGGGCTGCGCCGTCGTCATCCTTCTTGACCTTGAAGGAGGTGGAGCCGACGTGGAAGTAGGTGCCGTTGCGCGCCGGGACCTTGACCGAGGCAATGAGCTCGGCCCGAGCCCGGTTGGCCTCGGTGACCTCCTGACCGTCAGGGAAGAAGAGCAGGGACTGCGTCATCTCCTTCTCATCGGCTTTGAAACCCATCCCTCCCTCAAAGTCACCGTGGTTGGAGGGGAAGCCCTCCACAAAGAGATCGTCAGAGAGGTACTCACCGCTCTTGGTGGCGTGGACCTGGATGGAGGAGTCAATCGTCGTGCGGTACACGGTGGAGGTGGTCTCCTCGGCCACGCCGTAGGAGTCGGCCCATCCAGAGGCGATCCAGCGCCCGTGAGCCGCCTGGTCCTCAGCCTGGACCTGCCACACCCAGGTCAGGAAGCCGGGGGCGACACTCTGGTCCAGGCAGGCCTGCACCTCCTGGCCCGGACCAGACGCGGTCACCTTGACGCTGCCGAGAGCCCTCGCCTCGGCCGGCACCTGCTCGGCGGTGACGGGCAGCACCTCCGGGTCGAGGCGGTAGGCAGTGGCCGTGTAGACCACCGGGACGTAGACGCCGTCGTCAAAGGAGTCGGCCGAGACCAGGCGGGTCCACTCCCCGTCCCGGTAGCTCGGGTCAGCCGCCGGGGTGAAGGTGTCGCACGGTGGTTCCTCCGGCTGGTTGACCTTCCAGCTCGAGACGTGCGAGGTCCCCAGGGGGCGGAAGTCGAAGTTCTCGCTGCTGGTCTCCTCAGGCAGTCCGTAGCCGTCCAGCCAGTCCGCAGCCACGTAGGACTCGTAGGCCCCTTGGTCGGCCTTGCGCACCTCCCACACCCAGGTGACAAAGCCCCTCTTGCCCAGCTCCAGCGAGGCCTCAAGGCTCTGATCGGGACCGGTGGCCGTCGCCGTGACCTCGCCGATCTTCTCCGCTCCCTGCGGCACCCGGTCCGTCTGGGCCGGACGAGTACGCGACCAGTAGGCGGTGGCGCGGTAGACGACGGGCACCGGCTGGCCGGCGTCGGTCATCCAGTGCGGATTGACGTAGGAGGTATCCGTGGCCGTGGTCAGGGTGTCATTGATGGCGCCGTCGGCATTGACCTCCACGGTGTGCACCTGCGAGGTGCCCAGAGGCTGGAAGTCGTAGTGCACGCGAAAGGGGGTTCCGGGCTGCTCAATGTCCAGCATCTCAATGCTGGCCTGCGGACCGCGGGTGATCATGTCCTGAACGGAGCCGTCATTGGCGTAGTAGCGCAGGACCTGACGCGGCACGCTGAAATGCGCCGAGTAGCTGACCTCTCCGTTGCCCGTCGCCGTCCAGGCCAGCGAGATCGGCTCCATGCCGGTCACGCCGGCCCAGGTCCCAGTGCCGGTGGTGTCAAAGACGGCTGGCCCCACCAGGGTGACCGTGACCGGGACGCCAGGAATCAGGCTGCCGTCAGTGTTGGTGGAGGCGATGCCTCCCACCTGCCCCGTCCGCACCGCGTCCTCACGCTGCGCCCCACCCGTGGCGAAGCTCTGCGGCGTCGACACCCGCGACTCGGCGGCGTAGGCCTCCGCCAGGGCGTAGGCCGAGGGGAACTTGGCAGGAATCTCGGCGATGATGCCCGCAGCCTGCGGGGCGACGTCATAGTTCGCGTGAGCCAGGATCGCCAGTGCGGCTCGGGAGTCGGCAGTGTCCACCGGCTCGTACTTGGTCAGGAGCCAGTACATCTGGGCGGGAGCGACCTTGAGCGAGGGCGCGGTGTCTCCTCGCTGGACCTGCTCGGTCAGCTCTCTGGCGTCCGCCATCTGTGCGTTGGCCTTGATCGGCACCGGCCCGAACTCGATGCACCAGTTGAGCACACCCGGCGTCACGGGGTCCGCGTTGGCTCCGAGCCAGTGATAGGTGCCGGAGGAATCATAGAAGGGGTAGCCCTCGCCGGTGTTTGGCGGGATCTTGGTGACCGCGGCCTGCGCTGGGGAGCGCAGCCCCAGGTCCTGGCCGAGCGGCAGGGCGCTCATGCCCGCCATGGCACTGGCCATGAGCGCGACCGCCGCGACGAGAGCACTGGCACGCCGCAACCTGTCAGGTCCCGGTAGCATCGTCCCCAGCCGTGAGCGGCGTGCTCCAGGCACGCGCGTGGTGGTCGTCTTGGCCATCTCCGTCTTCCTTTCGTGAGGATGGGTGAGAGACCCCGGTGCGCGAGCGTCGGTTTCCTAGGCCAGCAAGGCTCGCGTTCCGGGGCGTGTGTAGTCCGGTGTGCCGCTCACGGCACTCCTCGATGAGCCCGTGCCTCCGACGATAGGTGACAGCGGCGTTCCGCTCGTCCAGCCGTCCACACCCCCATTCCTGGCGTTCGTCTCCTTCCCTCCTGTGGAGCCCGAGCGCGAGCAGAGGTGACTGTTGGGGCGGCTGATAGGGTCACGAGCCGTGGGTCAGGAGATCATCGTCAGTGCCGTCATCATCCGTGACTGCAATGGTCGGCTCCTGACCGTGCGCAAGCGTGGAACACAGCTGTTCATGTTCCCCGGAGGCAAGCCCGAGCCTGGTGAGACTGCCTCCCAGACGGCGGCGCGCGAGGCCCGCGAAGAGCTTGGGATCGCCATCGATACCGAGGACCTGCAGCCACTAGGGATCTTCACCGCGCCCGCCGCCAATGAGGAGGGCTACGTGGTCCTCGCCCACGTCTTCAGTCACCCGTACGTGGATGGGGCGCAGCCGGCACATGAGATCGCCGAGCTGCGGTGGACTGACCTGACCGCGCCCTTACCGCAGGACCTGGCACCGCTCACACGCGTGGTGATCCCTGCCCTGATCAGCTAACCCCTGTCACGATCCCGGGCAACTTGCCCAGGCACCCCTCCACTCGCCCTGCCGCCCCGCGAAACCACCAGGCGCTCACCGCGACCACGAGTCGCACGCCAAGGAATCACCCGGGATCCTGACACCGCGTGTCTCCTACCGGCACCGCCGCCGACCAGGCGTGACACGATTCGGACGCACCGGCATCCCCGGACGGCGAGACCCCAGAGCTCGGCTGTGACATGCGCACGGGGTTGGGGCCGGTGTAGTCGGTGAGGTCGCGGATGCTCAGGAAGTCACTCTCCTTGAGGAAGTGGCACCACGGGGCCTGGGTGCCCTCGAACCGCAGGCGTCGACCACCGGACCAGCAGGCCAGCTCGACGTGGCAGGGGGTATCGGCGTAGACCAGTTCGATAGCAGGCGGGATGTCCTTGTCGCTGGTGAACACGATGGCGGCGTCGATGTTGCCCAGCATCGCGTACTTGACGACGTTGACGGCCAGGGCGACGTCGATACCCTTTTCGGCGGCAGGCTGGCTCGGCCACTGCGGCGGGTACTGGAGGTTGCTGCGCACGACGGTCACACCGGTGGCCTCCCAGTCGGCGGTCTGTCGGTCGTTCGCTCGGGCAGAAACCGCCTGCCGGGTGGGGTTGGGCGCCCTCGGTAGACGCGGGTCTCGACAAGCTCACTAGGACGCTGGCGCCGACTGACGAGGAACTCAGCGGTCTTCTTGGGCCAGATGTGGCCCTCGTTGGTGTTGAAGCAGCGCTTCGCCCAGCCTGCGACATTCTGGTAGTCGAAGAAGACAGCGACCCGATCCATGGGACCTCACTAGAGAAAAAACCCCGCCAATCCCGAAGGATGGCGGGGCAGAATGCGGCAGCTATAAGCACCCATGATCTGCCCCTGCAAGCCCTCGACAGCGGGCCGCGGCTAGGGCGATGTCAGGCCGGCTCCCGGCCGTCGGAGGGCAGGCATTTTGGGCAGAGTTTGTCGTCGCGTGTCGCGGAGTGTCCGTTAACGACCGTTTGGGGTCACGGCGAGCCACCTTGTCGGATTTCGTCAAGGTGCGGGCGTGATCCTCTGCGCTCGCTAAATGAGCGTGACAGTGCTTTTCCACCGAGAAGCAGACTTGTTCGTACTTGGAACGAGGGATGGCATTACCTAGCGTTGGGCGGGTGAGAGAGCTTGTGTAGGATGAGACATCCCAAACCTTCGAGACCTGGACGGAATCCGCACGTCAGCGGGCGTGACACGGTTCGGGCGCGTCGCCAGAGGCCCGCGCCGCGAGCGTCTGGACGCCGAGGGATGGGCCGCGGCGAGGGACTGGGGGCTGGCGACGGTCGTCGATCTGCGCTGCTCCTATGAGATCGGGTGGCGCCATGGGGACCCGGCACCGGTCGACATTCCCGACATGACAGTGGTCAACGCACCGACCGAGGACCATGACGACGAGGAGTTCCGTCGCGCGTGCTTCCCGATCCTCGATTCCCCGGAGTGCTGGACACACAACCTGCGGATCCTGCCCGCTCTCGTGCGCACCACGCTCGAGGCCATCGCTGCCGCCACACCCGGTGTCCTGGTCCACTGCAGCGCGGGCCGGGACCGTACCGGCATGGTCACCGCGCTCCTGCTCGCCAACGCAGGCGTGGTGCCCGACCTGGTCGCAGACGACTACGAGCTGTCCGTGCGAGCCGTGGCCGGTACCGCGAGCCATCAGCCCACCCACGATCGGCAGTCAACGTGGACCCAAGCACAGGCCGACGCCTGGACTGCGCAGGTGCGTCCCCACGTTACCCACTTCGCCCATGCGGCGCCGGCGCACCGCCTGCCGGTCCTCAACCACCGCGCCGTGTCCACCCTCACCAGGTAGGGCCGAGCAGGCGGAGCTGGGCGAGCTCATCGCCTGGGCTACCAGCACACACACTCAGGCCGAGGCCGCTAGCGGTAGCGACAGCGCGTTGCGCCGCCGGACCGCCTGGGGACAAGGACGTCCCAGTACGGAGCCTGACTGTGTCCACATGTGCCAGATGTGCAGTATTTGCACCCAGACGAATATGTCGCCAATCACACCTCAGTTTGACGTCTGAACCACACCCGCGTACTCCGCGACCCGCGGAGGCCTCACGCCGACATGTTCTTTACACTGAGGGGCGGACGCTTTACGATTCGCAACGAAGGAGAGGTGATCGCATGACAACACACACCGTCAATGTCAACTTCAAGGTCGACCCTGACCTGAAGGCCCAGGTCGAGGAGGTCGTGCGAGAGATGGGCCTGACCATGACCACCGCCCTGACGGTGTACATGCGCAAGATCGCTATGGAACGCCGCATCCCCTTCGAGATCACCGCCGACCCGTTCTACCACCCCGCCAATATCGCCCACCTGGAGCACCTGAAGACCGAGCTGGACGCTGGACGCCTGCCCCTGTCCGACCACGCCCTCATCGAGGAGTGACGCGGTGGCGGACCGGACCCTGACATGGGCCCAGGCAGCCTGGGACGACTACCTGGCCTGGCAGCAGCAAGACAGGAAGACCCTGCGCAAGATCAACGCACTCATTCGCGACACCATGCGGCACCCCTTCGAGGGCACCGGCGCTCCCGAGCCGCTGCGAGGGAATCTGACGGGCCTGTGGAGCCGGCGCATTGACAAGGCCAACCGCCTCGTCTACCAGGTCCGTCAGGACACCATCATCATCCTCGCCTGCATGGGGCACTACAGCTGATCCTCCACACCAGCCCCTCCTTCCGCGTCGCCCTCGGGTCAGGCCGCCTCGGCCGACTGCTCCAGGAGCTGAACCACCTCTTCGTGACGCTCCTGGCCTCCACCGTCCTAGGTGTACTGATCGCGGAGGTTGGTTAAGCGGGTGATGGGTGGCTTGTTGTCACAGGCTGACAGTGCCTGGGTTGGGAGGGCACATCCCTTGATGCCTCCGGCCGGCCAGCGCCCGCCTCCCCGCCGGCGCGGCAGTCTCTGAGCCACCACACCGTGCAGACAGCACCGCACAGCGGCGACCCAGCCTGCCTGCAGACTCATGAGCGAGCAGCAGTACTCGCCTCGCACTCACCACAGCCGTGCCTCTTGCCCTACCAGCTCGCCCGCAGACGCCGGCGACGCGGCCGAAGCAGCGGATGATGCGGAGGCCGATGTCGGTGTGAGCAGTCGTTCAATCTCCTCACGCGGAAACCGCTTCCGCCCGGTAGGCAGCGTGACAGCCTGGATCAGACCATTACGAGACCAACGCCACAACTGTGCCCAGCTCAAGCCAGCCCAAAGAAGAGCAGCAGCTCCGAGAACGACTTTGATGTCGCAGTCGGCTTCACGGTGCAGCAGTACCTATTCACAAGGCGGATGACTCGCTCACACCTGGGAGAGCTCCTTGGCCTACCAGGGCCAAGCATCTCAAACCGCCTACGCGGCAAGATCAAGTGGACCGGCGAAGACATTGCTCTCACTGCATCAGCACTCGGTGTAGCCCTCACTGATCTGTATCCAGTCCGCATGGATGACGGTTCGTGGGTTCCCGCTCAGTTCGTGCCCGGGCAGCAGAAAGCCCCGGCACCTGCTGGTGCCGGGGCTCCCTCTCTCGTAGCGGGGACAGGATTCGAACCTGCGACCTCCGGGTTATGAGCCCGGCGAGCTACCGAACTGCTCCACCCCGCGTCGGCGAAAGCAATACTAGGCGCGCCCACTCCCCCATTTCAAACCCGTACCCCGTGCCTTTACTCACCCGCGTGTGAGCCAGCCCCCCCCCGGGTCTCATCGGCTTGTCCGGACAGAACGACGGCGCAACAACCTGGCCGCTGCCAGGGCGCTGCGCCGTCGTCACCGGAAAAGGTTGCTGGGCACCCGCGAGGCGCCCAGCAACCTCTCCCCTACTTCTTCAGCTCCTCCTGAGCAGCCACCGCCCGGTTGAGGGCGTCGTTGAGCCGGGTCTGGGCCTCGCCGTAAGCGGTCCAGTCCCCGTTCTTCATGGCCTCGTTCGCAGCCGTCATCGCGCTGCGCGCATCAACCAGCGCCGTATCCAGCCTCGTCTGGGCGTCGCCGGTGGCCGCTCCCTCACCAGGCGCCGGAGTATCTGCCTGCGTCGGCTCGGCCCCAGCTGCCTCACTCGGGGCGGCGGACGCCGCGGCGCCGTCACCATCCGCAGCGCCGGCCGCCGCCTGCTCATCGGAGGTGTTGTTGGCCGCAGCCGCGTCACCGTCAACCACGTCCTCACCGGTCTGGGCACCCGAGTCACCACCGAAGACCTGGTCAAGGGCCTCGGACAGCGTGTCAGCGAAGCCGACCTTGTCACCGAAGGAGACCAGCACCTTGCGCAGCAGCGGGTACTGCGTCCCCGAGGAGGACTGGACGTAGACGGGCTGGACGTAGAGCAGGCCACCGCCCACCGGCAGCGTGAGCAAGTTGCCCTTAATCACCTGCGATCCCTGCTGGCTGAGCAGGTTGAGGACCTGGGAGGCGGTGGAGTCAGAGTCGAAGTTGTTCTGCACCTGTCCCGGGCCGGAGACGTTGGACGAGCGCGGCAGCTCCAGCAGCCGCAGCTTGCCGTAGTCAGGGTTACGCACCCCGGGCTCGCCCGAGGCGGTCTCGGAGTCCACCGCCATGAAGCCGGTGAGCACGTTGCGGTCCGTGTTACCACCAATGATGTAGACGCTGGACAGCGAGAAGGAGGCCTTGTCCTGATCCGGCATCTTGAGCGTGAGGTAGTAGGGCGCCTGGGCTCCCGCACCGGACTTGGTCGGGTCGTCCGGGACCTTCCAGAAGTCACCACCGGAGTAGAAGTCCTCAGGGTTGGTGACGTGGTACTTCGCCATGACGGTGCGCTGGACCTTGAACAGGTCCTCCGGGTAGCGCATATGCGCCATAAGGTCGGCACTCATCTGGCTCATTGGGGTCACGGACCCGGGGAAGACCTTGGACCAGGCCGCCAGGATCGGGTCCTGCTCGTCCCACTCGTACAGGGTCACCGCACCGTCGTAGGCGTCCACCACGGCCTTGACCGAGTTGCGCACGTAGTTGGACTTCTCCGGCGCCCCCAGCAGAGAGGCCTGCCCGGTCGTCGCGTCAGACATCGAGTCCTCCAGGGACTCGTGCTGGGCGTAGGGGTAGTTGTTGGTCGTCGTGTAGCCGTCGAGGATCCACACCACGCGCTTGGGGGTGGAGGGATCGTCGTCGTCATCAACCACAGCCGGGTAGGGGTTACCGTCCAGCGTCAGCCACGGCGCCACCTTGGACACGCGCTGAGCGGGGTTGCGGTTGTACAGGATCTGTGAGCCGTCACGCACCTCCTGGGAGAACAGGATGTTCATCTCCTGGAAGCGCACGGCGTACAGCAGCCGGTTCCACGGGTTGGACACGTCCGGTCCGCCGTTGCCGGCAAAGGTCGTGTTGACCTGCCCCGAGTCCGACTTGTCGTCGGGGTAGTCCAGCTCGCGCGGGCTGCCGCCGTCGTCACCGCCCACGATCGAGTAGGACGGCGACTGCTGACCGAAGTAGATCCTCGGCTCGTACTCCCCCAGGTCACCAGAGGAGGGAATCCCGCCCTCCCAGAACGAGGGGTACCCGCCCGAGGCGACCGTGTTGCCGTAGGCCGTGACCATGCCGTAGCCGTGGGTGTAGACCGTGTGCTCGTTGATCCAGGTGCGCTGGCCCGCGTCCAGGCCGTCAAGGTTGAGCTCACGCACGGCGATCACCGTGTCTCGCGACTGTCCCTCGACGTTGTAGCGGTCGACGTTGAGGCTGGAGGCGAAGGAGTAGTACTGCTTGTTCTGCTGCAGCTGCTTGAAGGTCGCCGAGACCAGGTTGGGGTCCAGCAGACGGATCGACGTCGTCGACTCCGCGTCCTCCTTGAGCTGGCCCGCCTGGGCGGTGGTCGCGGCGTTGTAGTTCGTCGTCTCGATGCCGTCCAGGCCGTAGGCGGTCAGGGTGGCGTTGATGTTGCGCTGGATGTAGGGCGCCTCCTCACGCTGGGCGTTGGGGTCGACGACGAAGCGCTGGATGACCAGCGGGTACCCCGTGCCGATCAGCAGGGCCGAGGCGATCATGACGACGACGCCGGTCACCGGCAGCTTCCAGGACCGTGCTCGCACCGAGGCGATGAAGAGCACGGCGATCACGGCCGCGATCGCCGCCAGGATGGCGTTGGCGGGGATGACGGCGTTGACGTCGGTGTAGCTGGCGCCGTCGAACTTCGTGTTCGAGGAGTACAGCGCCTGGTAGCGGCTCAGCCAGTAGTCGGCGGCACGCAGCAGGGCGAACAGCGCCAGGAAGACCGACAGGTGGATACGCGCGGCCTTGGTGAAGTGCGGCTGGCGGGCCACGGAGATCCCGCCGTACAGGTAGTGGACCACCACGCTGGCCAGGCCGGCGAAGATGACCACCCTGCTGAGGTAGGACACCACCGTGGTCAGCACCGGCAGGATGAAGACGTAGAAGGACACGTCCAGCCCGAACTGCGGATCAGTGGTCCCAAAGGACTGGGAGTTGAGCGCCAGCATGACCTCACGCCAGTGCGGGACCAGCTCCAGCCCGGCAGCGAAGACACCCAGCAGCGCCGGCACGATGAAGGTCAGCGGCTTGCGCATCGGCTCGAAGGCCGTGCGGTAGGACTCCAGGTTCCGGGAGGCCTCGTCATAGGGCAGGGTGATCTCGCGCGCCCGGTAGGCCCGCGTCATAGCCGCCAGTACCGCCAGGAACATGATGAGCGTGCCGACGATGAACATGGCGCCCGCCGCGATCCACTGGGTCCACACCACGCGCGAGAAGCCGAGCTGACTGAACCACAGGACCTCAGTCCAGGTACGCGACAGGAACAGGAGCACCACGGCCAGTCCTGCCAGGATCATGATGGTCAGCGCCAGCGGCCCTGGTCCGCGGCGTCCCTCGCGTCCACGCGAACGCGGCGTGCCGGATCCTCCAGCGCCGTCACCGCCGTCGCCCGAGGCCTCGCCCGGCCGGTCGGCACGCCCGGCAGCACCACGCCCGGCGGCGCCGGAGCGAGCACCGCCGAAGAGCACGGTCGGGTCGAATCCGAAGGGGAAGCCTGCGTCCTGAGGCAGCTCGTCATCATCATCAGGAGGGCTGCTCCGCCTGGCGGCAGGCTCAGAAGCGCCGTCCTCCTGCCCGTGGTGGGGCGTGCGGGTGGCGTCGGGCTGGAAGAACCCGCCACGCACACGATCCTCGCGGCTGGAGGCAGGGTCCTCCTGGTCGCCGGGCTTGTCAGTGGGCTCGTCGTCGGGCCTGGTACTCACGTTCACTCCGTGTCGTGGTTGGCGCTGCGCGAATGCGCACGGGCTCCGGCCTCGGGTGCCGGACCCGCCCATCGTCCCACAGGTCACGCCAGCCCCACAAAGGCGCCCTCCCGGCACCCGGCGCCGTTGACGACGCCGCTGCCCCCGGCACACGCCCTCGCTGCGAGTGCCGATAGGCTCAGAGCATGTCTGACGCGTCCTCTTCCGCCACCCCCTCCCCTCTGCCCGCCGCGCAGGCCGCCCTGGCCCGCGTCGTCGCTGAGGTCGAGGAGCACATGTCCCACCGCGGATGGGACGCCCCGGTGGCCGTCTTCGCCCTCGTGCGCACGGCCGCCGCCCTGGAGGCGGACCCGGACCTGGCTGCGGTCCTGGATGAGGAAGCAGTGGCTGAGGCCAGGCAGGACCAGCACGCGCTGACCGTCATCGAGCAGGAGCAGCTGCCCGAGGCCACGGACCTGGAGGACCTGCTGGCCCAGCTCGCCTGGCCCGAGACCGTGGACGGGGTGGCCCTGAGCGTGGAGCGAGTGAGCCTGCCTCCCTCGGCGGAGGAGGAGGCTGTCTCCATCGCCGACCCACAGGAGCGGCTCGCTTTCCTGCAGTCCCACCCCGCACGTGACGACGTGCGGATCGTGGTCGGGGTGCTGCGCAGCGGGGAGGCGTGGTGCGCGGTACGCACCCGCTCCCACGACCGCACTGACGCCGTGGTCCAGGGCGAGGCGATGGTGCCCGGTCTCATTGAGGCCCTGGGCGCCACCTTCGCCTGAGCGGCTCTCAGTCCTGGTTCGCCTCCCCGAGGCCACCGGGGTTGTTCTCGTCAGCCTGGTCCGCGCCATCGGCATATCCCAGGGTCCCGTCCAGCAGGGAGGCGAGGTCCGCGTCGATCTGGGTGTCCAGGTCCGCGGCGGCGCGACGCATCGTGAGGAGGTCCTCGGGGCTGGCGAGCTCGGCCGCCGTCGGCATGACATCGGGGTGCTGCCAGAAGGCGTCCCGCTCACCGTCGCCGACTTCCTGGCCCAGCAGGGTCCACAGCCGCGCGGCCTCCCGCACGCGCCTGGGCCTGAATTCCAGGCCGATGAGCCGGGCAAAGACCTGCTCGGCGGCCCCGCCGGCCAGGCGACGACGACGCAGCATCTCCTGCAGCGCGACCGCATGAGGCAGGTGAGGAGCCGTCGCCCGGGCGGTGACGACCTCGACCCAGCCCTCAACCAGCGCGAGCAGGGTCTCCAGCTTCTCCAGAGCGTCCTTCTGCCCCTGGGTCTCCTGCGGGGCGAACATGCCAGACTCCAGGGCCTGGCGGATCGCCTCCGGGTCGGAGGGGTCAACCTGGGCGACGGCGGACTCCACGGCAGCGGTGTCAATGCGGATCTCGCGGGCGTAGGACTCCAGGGCGCCCAGGACCTGGCCGCGCAGCCACGGCACGTGCGCGTACAGGCGCGCCGTCGCGGCCTCACGCACGGCCAGGAACATGCCTACCTCCTCCTCGCTGGCCTCCAGGCCCTCGGTGAAGGCTGCCACCCCGGCCGGGACCAGGGCAGTGCCCGGCTGACGGCTCAGCGGCAGGCCGACGTCGGTGGCCGAGACGGTCTCAGCCGCAAGCTCACCAATAGCCCGCCCCAGCTGCAGCCCGAAGGCCGTCCCCGCCATCGAGCGCATGACCCCGGACAGCGCACCGATCTGGCGAGCGGTGTCCCCGGAGATCTCCTCATCATCGGCGGCCTGACGCAGCTGGCTCATCTGGTGCTCCAGCGCCGTGGCCAGGGCACCGGTGGCCGCCTGGGCAACCGGCGCGCACACCTCCTGCCAGGTGGGGAGCGTGCGCTCGACCCACTCGCTGCGTGACCAGGCCTCCCGAGCACCGGGAGCGGGCATGAAGTCCGTTACCGTGTCCAGCCACAGGTCGGCCACGCTCAGGGCCTGGCGGCTCTGTTCGGCCACGGCCGCAGTGATGGTGGGGTCACCTGGCACACGGGCGGTCTGGAGGGCGAGGTCCTTGCCCATGGTCCAGTTGACGGCCTCACCGGAGGAGGCGGTGGCCAGCAGCTGCTGCATCTGGGCCTGCATCGCCATCATCTGCCCGGGGCTCATCTCAGACAGGTCCGGCAACGCCCCCATCCGGGCCAGGTCTGCCGGGTCCACGCCGGAGGCCCGCAGCGCTCCGACGGCGTCGCCGGCGACCTGCGGTCCGAACAGCGAGGACAGCATCTGCTCGATCTCGTGGAAAGGGTCCTCATGGGCGGAGCTGGACATGGCTTCCTCTCGGTTGGTGCCCGAACGCGTCGGGTACGTGCCGCAACGCCTGTATGCTCCCACGCCTTCCTGGACGCCAACCGGATATGAGCCGAGTACGCCCATGGCGCTCACCGGCCCGCGCCCTGGCGTCGCGCAGATCACGCAGCGTGTTCCCAGGGTCCTGCCCCATGATGATCGCCGTGACCAGCCACTTCACCTCCTCCGACGGCGCGTGGCCCGCGCCCAGCCCTCGCCGGCACCGGCGTCGTCCTCGCCTGCGTGGGTGGGTCATCGCCCTCGTCCTCGCCGTCGTCCTGGCGGTGGCCGGGGCCACCATCCCGGTCAACGCCGTCATTGAGAGCCCCGGACCGACCTGGAACGTCCTGGGCTCGGCCGACGCCGCCGGCTCCGAGACCGAGTCAGGCCAGTCCGCCTCCATCATCTCCGTTGAAGGCACAACAACCTACCCGGCCGCCGGTGCGCTGCGGATGACGACGGTCGCGGTCCGTGGCTGCCCGGGTTACCCCGTCACCACCTTCGACCTCATCGCAGCCTGGCTGAGCCCGGAGCAGGCTGTGGTCGACCGGGAGAGCGTGTGCCCCTCGTCGATGAGCGCCGAGCAGGTTGAGCAGGCCAACCAGGCCCAGATGACCAGCTCAGAGCAGGCCGCGGTGGTTGCCGCGCTCCTGGAGAGTGGTCAGGCGACCCGCACGATCCTGACCATCCAGTCCATCGCCGAGGAGCAGAAGACGGCTGATGTCCGCTCGGGGGACGTCCTGGTCTCTCTCACTCCTGCTGGCGCCCAGACCACCACCATCAACTCCTTCAGCCAGCTACGCGAGCGCATGAGCACCATCGCCCCGGGTACCTCAGTCACCCTCGGTCTCCAGCGCGACGGCGAGGCCACCCAGACCACGCTGACCACCATCGCCCCCAGTGACGAGGATGGCGACGGCGAGCCGGACTCCTCAGGCTCGTTGCTCGGGCTCATGCTCCAGGTCAGTGCTGACTCGCCGGTCACCGCCTCCTTCGGCCTGCAGGACGTGGGCGGCCCCAGCGCCGGGATGATGTTCGCCCTGGGGATCATCGACTCCATCACTCCCGGCGACCTCACTGGAGGCAAGGACATCGCCGGGACGGGCACGATCTCGGTGGATGGCAGCGTCGGCCCCATCGGCGGGATCGCCCAGAAGATGGTGGGTGCCAAGGAATCCGGATCCGCCTTCTTCCTGGCGCCGGCTGACAACTGCTCCGACGTTGTTGGCCACGAGCCGGAGGGGATCCAGGTCTACGCGGTCGCTACCTTGCACGAGGCGGTCCAGGCCGTCCAGGCCATCGCCTCGGGGGACACGAGCTCGCTGAGCAACTGCCAGGCCTTCCTGACCCGTTAGGCCGGCGCGCGGCTGCTCACCGCGCGCCTACCCGCTACGCCCAGCAGCCGGCACTGCGACCGCAGCTGTGGATAACCTGAGCCGGCAGACGCCTGACCGGCGGTTATCCACAACCCTTCTCCTTCCTCTGGCCACAACGGCACCGGGGTGCGAGGCTCAGCTCACGCCTGAAGACGCCGAGTCCTTCTCCCGGATACGGCCACTTTCAGCGGTGGGCGAGGCAGGAAGGTTGTCATGCTGCGTGTACGAGGTCAGTCTCCGGTGCTGTGGCGTGGTCCGGGGCAGTGCCAGATCGGCGTCGATCCCGCCCAGGCACTCGTCCTTGACGATCTGACCGACTGCGAGCAGCATCTGCTCTTCCGCCTCCAGGACGGAGCCAGCGCTGAGGACATCTACCGGGCCTCACGCGCCACCCACACGCCCTTGGCCCGCGCCCACGCGCTGGTTCGCCTCCTGCGCAGCGAGGGAGTCCTCCTACCGGACAAGGACCGTCCGCATGACTGCGACGAGTCCTACTGGGAGCACCTGGTGCGTTCGCCTACCGAGCGTGTCCGCCAGCTACGTGAGTGCACCGTCGCGCTCCTGGGCGCTGGCCCGCTCACCGCGGAGCTGGCGGGCCTGCTCGCCGAGAGCGGGGTCGGCGCGATTCTCACCGAGGACGCCGGTCTGGCAGCAAGCCTGGAGTCCTCCTTCCCCCTGCTACGCAGCTTCACCGACAAGCCCTCCGGCCCCGACCTTGCTGTCCTCATCGACCCCTACGTCATCGATCCGATCCGCGAGCGCGCCCTCACCCAGGCCGGAGTACCGCACCTGAGCCTGACCGTCAGCGAGCTGACGGTCAGCATTGGTCCGCTCTTTGACGACTCGTCACCCGTGTGCCGAACCTGCTTGGAGCTGTGGGAGTGCGAGGCGGACCCGTGCTGGCCGGCGCTCGCCACCCAGGCACGTCTGCTGCCTGCCCCACCCTTAGAGAGGTTGCTGATTCACCACGCTGCCGCCGTCGCCACGCGCGCGGTGCTGGAGTGCCTGGTGGACAACCCCGGCGCCTGGCGGGGCCTGAGCGTGGATATCAGCGCGCTCAAGCCCTTGGGGGTGGTCCGCCAGTGGCAGCCTCACCCGCAGTGCCTGTGCTCGCTCACGCGCCAGGCTGTCCAGCAGGAGCCAGACAGCCTCTCAACAGCCGCCCCTGCAGCAGTCCAGGGTGCTCAGGACGAGTGATGCTCGCGCACCACCCGCAGGAGGGCGTCCCCGTACTCGGCCAGCTTGACCGGCCCGACCCCGTGGACGGCGGACAGCTGCGGCAGGGTCGAGGGCTTGAGGATGGCGATGAGTCGCAGGGTCGAGTCTGCGAAGACGGAGTAGGCCGGCACGGACTTGCTGCTGGCCACCTCCCCACGCCAGCGGCGCAGCTCCTCGAACAGGGCCACGGTCGAGGCGTCATTCTCCGCCTCGAACTCGGCAGCTGCCTGACGCCTGGAGGACCTGGGCGAGGAGAGCTTGGCGGCACGGGGCGGCGTGGGCTCCGCCGTCGGCCAGATCCCGGTCAGGAAGCGTGAGGGCTTGCGGCTGGCACGTGAGCCGGTGGCGCGCGCCCGGGCGTAGCTGAGGACCAGGTGCTCGCGCGCACGCGTGACAGCCACGTAGAGCAAGCGCCGTTCCTCCTCGATCCCTTCCGGCCCCTCGGCCAGGCTGATCGGCAGCAGTCCGTCCGTGACCCCGACGATGATGACGGCGTCCCACTCCAGTCCCTTGGCCGCGTGGATCGTGGACAGCGTCACGCCCTCAACGGCAGGGGCGTTCTGGGCCTGAGCCCGTTCCTCCAGCTCACGGACCAGTCCGCCCAGGTCCGCCCCGCGCGTGGAAGCAAGATCGTCCGCCAGCTCAACCAAGGCGTTGAGGCTGTCCCACCTCTCGCGCATAGCACCGCGGGGTGAGGGAGGCTGAGGAGCCCAGCCGACCCGCGCAAGTACGGTGCGTGCGTCCTCACCCACGTCCCCGCTGAGCTGACCGCGCTCGGTCGTCGCCGCCGCGCGCAGGCGTCGCATGGCGGTACGCACCTCCTCGCGCTCGAAGAAGCGTGCTCCTCCCCGCACCAGCCGCCCGATACCGGCCTCGGCCAGAGCCTGCTCAATGGCCGGGGCCTGGGCCGCGGTACGGTAGAGAACCGCGATCTCGCTGAGCGGGACCCCGGCCGTGTGCAGCCGGCGGACCTGAGCCACCACGCCCTCGGCCTCGCAGACGTCATCCTCGTAGTCGGTGAAACGCACGGCCGGACCGCTGGGACGCTGAGCCACCAGCTCAACCGCTCCGGCCGGCAGCGCCAGCCGGCCCGAGCGCCGTGGACGTGAGAGCACCCGGTTGGCCAGCGAGACCACCTGTGGGGTCGAGCGGTAGTCCCGCGTCAGCCGCACGGTGCGGGCACCGGGATACTCCGAGGCGAAGCCGGTGAGGTAACGGGGAGTGGCCCCGGTGAAGGAGTAGATCGTCTGGGACACGTCCCCCACCACGCACAGCTGGCTGCGCCGCTCCCCCAGCCACAGCTGGAGCAGACGGTGCTGGAGGGGCGAGACGTCCTGGTACTCGTCCACCACGAAGTGCTTGTACTGGCCACGTATCTGCGCCGCCACGTCCTCCCGGCTGCGCAGCACCGCCACCATGAGCAGCAGGACGTCCTCGAAGTCGATGACCTCGCTCTCAGTCTTGACCTCCTCGTAGGCTTCATACAGTCGCGCCACCGTGTCCAGGTCCAGCCCGCCGGGCGCGGTGCGGCCGGCCTCCACAGCTCGCTGGGCGTAGGTCTGCGGACGCGTCATCGTCACCTTGGCCCACTCGACCTCGGCAGCCAGGTCTCGCACGAAAGCGCGGTCGCTGGGAAGCCCCAGGCGCCGGGCCGCCGTCATGACCAGACCGGCCTTCGTCTCCTGGACGCGGGGCCTGCGCCCGCCGATCACCGTGGGATAGAAGTAGTCCAGCTGACGCAGCGCCGCGGAGTGGAAGGTGCGTGCCTGGACTAGGGGCACCCCCAGGTCCGCCAGCCGCGAGCGCATCTCCCCGGCCGCCCGCTGGGTGAAGGTGACGGCCAGGACCTGGCTGGGCTGGTAGGCGCCGACTCCCGCACCGTAGGCGATGCGGTAGGTGATGGCCCGGGTCTTTCCGGTGCCGGCTCCTGCCAGCACGCACATCGGCCCTTCCAGGTGCTCAGCGACCTCACGCTGGTCCGGGTCCAAGGCGTCAAGAAGCTCCTCGGGGCTGCGAGGTCGCGGCGTCGAGAGACGTGGAGCGCTGGCTGGCTGGTTCATCGGTGACAGCCTGCCACGATCCACCGACATCAATCACAGCCCGCTCCCGCACGCCCGCCCCGTCCCCGCCTGGGGACAGCGGTCACTGCACCGCGTCGTACCAACGGTCGATGAGCATGCGCGCGATCGACGTCCTCCCGGGCAGGACGAGCGTGCCTTTTCTCACGGCCTGGTCGAGCTCGTCCCGGCTGAGCACCCGCACGTCAGTGACTTCCTCGCCGTCGGGCCTGGCCGTAACCTGGCCGGGCTCCAGCCAGGCGCGGTAGCCGAGCATGAGGGAGCGTGGGAAGGGC
Organism: Actinomyces urogenitalis; assembly: GCF_002861525.1. Classification (NCBI taxonomy): domain Bacteria; kingdom Bacillati; phylum Actinomycetota; class Actinomycetes; order Actinomycetales; family Actinomycetaceae; genus Actinomyces; species Actinomyces urogenitalis. Next base: position 65,969 of record NZ_PKHA01000009.1, read on the forward strand.
CAGGGCTGGGTGGCCACGTGCTCGACCCGCGCCACCCGTAGCCCGGTCTCCTCAGCCACCTCGCGCACCACCGCCGCCTCCGCGCTCTCACCGGCCTCAACGAAGCCGGCCACCGTGGAGTAGCGGCCGGGCTGCCACGCGGCGCCGTGGACCAGGACGATCCGGTCACGCTCATCGGTGACGGCCATGATGACGGCGGGGTCCGTCCGCGGGAAGGACAGCGCACCGCAGCCCGGACACTGACGTGCCCAGCCGGCCTGGACGATCTGCGTGCACTGCCCGCAGGCCGCGCAGTACGGGGCGCTGGCGTGCCAGGTGGCCAGGGCGACGGCCGGGGTCACCAGCCCGACGTCGTGCGCCGTCATCGCGGCCCCCACCGCACGCAGCGCCGAGGCCGGGTAACGCTGTGTCAGCGCGGCCAGGTCAGGCCGCGAGCGCGCGGCCCCCTCGGCGTCGCCGGGCTGAGCGGCCTCGTTCTCAGGCGGGACGACGGCGGCCACCCAGCTCACGCCGTCAGCCTGCCCGAGGTAGAAGGTCACCAGGCCCGCCAGGTCGAGGTCCGTGGCTGACAACGGTGCCAGGCTCGGTGCGCCCTGGGCGGAGGTGAATCCGGGTGAGCCGGCCTGTGCCGGGGTCAGGCCGTCGGCAGGCAGGTCAGGGTGGGCGGCCGGCGCATCGAGGTGAACGCGGCCGCGGGCGTCAACGAGGACCAGGCGGGTAGCGGGGTCAGCGGCCAGGCGCTCCAGCAGGCCCGGCTCGCTGCGCCGGGCGGCGTCACGGTCGGTGCAGCTGCGCGCCAGGGACAGCTCAGGGGCCGGGGTCTGGGGGCAGGTTCCTGAATCCGGCGGCGGGAGTGTCTGCATGCCTGAAGCCTAGGCGCGACAGTTCGCGTCAGTGGCCCCGCCTACCCTGGTGCCATGTCCGCTCACACCGCGCCTCCCCCGGCCTCACGGCCCTCCCCTGCCCTAGGGCAGGCGGCTACAACGCCGCGTGGAGATGGGCGCGTCTACCTCGATTACGCCGCCTCAGCCCCCGTCCGCCCTCAGGTCGCCGAGCAGGTCGCGCAGGATCTGGGCTCAGGCCTGGGCGGGTGGGCAAGCCCGTCGGCGCAGCACGCCTCAGGTCGACGCGCCAGCGCCCTGCTGTCGCAGGCTCGTGCACGAGTCGCCCAGGCCCTGGGCGCGGGCCCCCACGAGGTCTTGTTCACCTCAGGCGGCTCGGAGGCGGACTCCCTGGCTGTCATCGGCCGGGTCATGGCAGCCCGCGCCGCTGGCGTGGAGCGTCCGCAGGTCGTGATCAGCGGCGTCGAGCACCCGGCTGTGGCGGACTCCGCCCGGGTGGCGCAGTCCCTGGGCGCCGAGCTCACGGTGCTGGGTGTGGACGCGGCTGGGCGGGTGGACCCGGCCCGGGCCGCCTCGGCGCTCGATCCCGGACGCACGGCCCTGGTCAGCGTCATGACGGCGAATAACGAGACCGGCGTGGTCCAGGACGTGGCCGGGATCGTCTCCGCCGTGCGGCAGGCGAGCCCCGGGGCGCGTCGTGGCGGCCCTGAATGGGTCCCGGTCCACACGGATGCCGTGGCCGCCGTCGCTCACCTGCCCGTTGACTTTAATGCCTGGGACCTGGACGCGCTATCCCTGTCCGGGCACAAGCTCGGGGCACCAGTCGGCGTCGGCGTGCTCGTCCTGCGCCGTGAGGTCGCCCTGACCCCGGCTGCAGGCGGCGGCCGCCAGGAGCGTGGGATCCGCTCAGGAACCCAGGACGTCGTCGGTGCCCGTGCCCTGGCGCTGGCCCTGGAGCTGGCTGTGGCCGAGCGTGAGAGGGAGGCCGCGCGCCTAGAGAAGCTGCGCGCCCACCTGCTGGCTGGCGCAACAGCGCTGCCCGGCGTGCGTGCGACGCTGCCGGTGCAGGCCCCTCACCTGCCCGGCACAGCGCATCTGACTTGCCAGGGGGCTGACTCCGAGGCCCTGCTCATGGACCTGGACCTGGCCGGCATCGACGCCTCGGCCGGCTCAGCCTGCCACGCCGGGGTCACCCAGCCTTCCGCCGTCATGCTCGCCATGGGCCATGACGAGGCGACGGCGCGCTCCACCCTGCGCGCCACGATGGGTCGAGCCACCACGGCCCAGGACGTGGACCGGCTGCTGGCGGCGCTGCCTCACGCTCTGGAGGTGGCGCGTCGGGCAAGTGCCCTACGCCGAGGCAGCGCAGGCTGAACCCGCACGAGCCGTGTCCAGGGCATCGAGGTCAACCCGCTCAAGGCCGGTTGCCATCAGGTCTGAAAGGTCACGGCCCCACCCCTCGCCAGTGGCCAGGCACGGAGGCTAGGCTCCCGTGAGCCCGGGAACGACGCCCCGGCTACCGGCCTGTCTGTCGCTTCGCCGCGCCAGGCCACCGACGTCAGGAGGAACCATGCGCGTGCTCGCTGCGCTGTCAGGCGGAGTTGACTCCGCCGTCGCCGCTGCACGCGCGGTGGAGGCCGGGCACGAGGTGGTGGGAGTCCATATGGCGCTCACCCGTCACCGTGCCCAGACCCGCTCGGGCTCACGCGGGTGCTGCTCGATCGAGGACTCCGCGGACGCACGCTGGGCCGCCGAGATCCTCGGCATCCCCTTCTACGTGTGGGACCTGTCTGAGGAGTTCGAGGACAGGGTCGTGGCGGACTTCCTGTCCGAGTACCGCGCAGGACGCACACCCAACCCCTGCGTGCGCTGCAACGAGCGGGTCAAGTTTGACGCCCTGCTGGAGCGCGGCCTGGCGATGGGCTTCGACGCCGTGGCCACCGGCCACTACGCCCGGCTCACCGGGGGCGCGAGCTCGGGACGCCCCGGAGACACCCACGACCTGTGCCTGTCCCGCGCGGCTGACGCTGCCAAGGACCAGTCCTACGTGCTGGCTGTCTCCGGACGTGAGGGCCTGTCCCGAGCGCTCTTTCCCCTGGGTGATGCCCCCTCGAAGGCTGCCGTGCGCGCGGAGGCCGCCGAGCGCGGGCTGCCGGTAGCGGACAAGCCGGACTCCTATGACATCTGCTTTGTGGCCGACGGCGACACCCGTGGCTTCCTCCAGCGCTCGCTCGGCACCCAGGAGGGCACGCTGGTCAGCCCGGACGGTGAGGTCCTGGGCACGCACGAGGGCTACTTCGGCTTCACCGTCGGCCAGCGCAAGGGACTGGGCCTGACCCGCCCAGCACCCGATGGCCAGCCGCGTTACGTCATCGCCACGCGTCCGGCCACCAACGAGGTCGTCGTAGGCCCGCGCGAGCTGCTCTCCCGACACGAGATCGAGGCTGACGCCCTGGTCCTGCTGGCGGACCCGACCGCGCTGGGACCGGCCACGCTGCGCACCCAGAGCCCTGGCGGCCAGGGAGGTCCGGAGAGTCCGGGTGAGGCAGCCCCCGGCGTGACCGAAGCCGGCATGGGCTGGGCCGGCGTCGCCGTGCAGGTGCGCGCCCACGGCCGGCCGGTGTCGGCTGACGTCACTGTTGACCCGTCGTCGACCACCTTGCACGCCCGGCTGCACGAGCCGCTGCGGGGCCTCGCGGCTGGGCAGAGCGTCGTCGTCTATGGCGGTGCAGACGGCGAGCAGGTCCTGGCCCAGGCAACCGTCGCCTGAGCCAGGACGCCTCACCGGCTCAGCGCAGGCTCGTGTGCTTCTCAATCGCTGGCACCGCCCGCCAGGCAAGCACTGCTGCCAGGACCAGCGGCACCGGGAGGAAGCCCAGCCCCAGGACCGAGGGATCCTCACCCGTGCCCCACGTCGCCACCATGGAGGGCAACGACCCCTCCCACACGATCTGATGGCTCGGCAGGTCCAAGCCGACTGGCACGACGATGATGGCCGCCACCGTGAGCACCTGGCCGATGAGGTAGACCGCGAGAACGCCGATCACCGGCGCACCAAGCCCCATGCGGTTCCACCTGGCCTTGGCACCAATGGACATGACCGCCTCGATGATGACGATCCAGGCCAGCATCTGCAGGATGAGGAAGGCCACGAAGCCCCAGAAGAACCCAACCCCGATACCGTCGATGACCTCACGCAGCGGAGCGAAGACGCTACTGACCTCCGCCCCGCGAGCCCAGGCACTGACCAGGACCGCTGCCGTCACGCCGAGGGTAGCGAAGACCACTGAGACCAGGCTCGCTGCCAGGCTGAAGAGCACCTTGGCGCCGAAGACCTCGCGTCCCCGAGCCGGAACAGCCATCGTGAGATAACCACGCTGGCCGTACATTGACTGCCAGTAGTCGATCAGCTCGCTGACCACAATGATCGGAATTGCGATCAGGAACGCGCCCATGCTGGCGCCGAAGGTCAACGTGGTCAGGGAATCGGCCCCCATGTGTGCCGGCACCGCCCCGATTGCTGAGGCTCCCAGGCCTGCGACCGTTAAGATCGCGAAGACCTGGCCATAGGTCCGCCCCTTGAGGATCACCTCCTCCTTGAGCAGCGTGGCAAGCATCAGCGGTACTCCTTCCTAAACAGGGCGTCCAGGCCCATGCCGTGCTTCTCGCGCAGGTCGTCGGCGTCGCCAGCCAGCAGCAGCCGGCCGGCATCGAGGAAGACGGCCGAGTCCACGATGGATTCGACGTCGGCGATGAGGTGGGTGGAGATGAGCAGGAGGGCCTCGGGATCGAAGTCGGCCAGGATGCCGTCGAGAATGACCTCGCGGGTGGCAGGGTCCACCCCGGAAATCGGCTCGTCCAGGAGATAGACCTCGGCACGGCGGGACATGGTCAGCGCGATCCGCAGCTTCTCCCCCATGCCCTTGCTCATCTCCTTGAGCGTGCGGTCCTGAGGCAGCTTGAAGTGACGGACCAGCTCACGTGCCTTGTCCTGATCGAAGTCGGCGAAGAGCCGAGAAAACTGGTCAGTGGCTGCTGACGCGGTCAAGGACTCAGACAGGAAGGCGGCGTCGGGGAGGAAGGCGACGCGAGCCTTGGACGCCGGACCGGGCGCGTAGCCGGCCACGCTCACCTCGCCGTCGTAGTCGGACAGCACACCGGCCAGGATCTTGAGCAGGGTGGTCTTGCCTGAGCCGTTGGAGCCCATGAGGCCGGTGACGCGGCCTGCCGGCAGGGTCAGGCTGAGGTCGTCAAGCGCCGCCATCGTCCCGAATCGCTTGGTCAGGTGACGCACGACGACGGCGCTGCGGCCGCTTGATCCGGGAACCAGCGGGATGGCGCCGCTGGGCTGGGAGTCGGCGGGGGTCATGTGTTCTCTCCTTCGGCATGAAGATCGGACCAGCGCACCGCGAGCAGGCGGGTAACCTCCTCCAGGCTCATACCGAGCCCGGTCAAGGAGGTGAGGTAGGCGTCGGTGGCCTCGGTGGCCAGCTCGGCACGGACTGCGTCCAGGACAGCACCGTCAGCGGTGACGAAGCGTCCGGCGGTGCGCTCGGCTGCGGTCAGCCCCGTGCGGTCAAGCGCGGCAAGCGCACGCTGGACCGTGTTGGGGTTCACGCCGGCGCTTGAGGCCAGCTCGCGCACACTGGGGATCTTGCTTCCCGGCGCCCACTGGCCCGAGACGATCCGCAGGCGGAACTCGGCGACGAGCTGGACCCAGATCGGGCGCGAGTCGTCAATCTGCATCAGGCTCCCCACCTCCCATCTGTATTGGTGCATTAATACAGTGACACAATCGGGTGTGCTCGTCAACCCCTCCCGTGGACAGACAGACCTCCGGCCCGGTGGTAGTCCGCGACGCCATGGTGTCGCGGACTACCGCCGGGCCGGAGACGAAAGAGAACCAGCGCGATCAGCCTGGGCCAGCCTCAGCACGCAGCTCAGGCGGACCCAGGTCGCGGCGAAGGCGTCAGACCCGCTCGATCTCGATGAGCAGCGCCTGGTCAGGGTTGAGTGCCGGAGCCACCAGGCCGACGCTGCCCGCGACGGCACCGGTGACCACCACACCCTCGCCGTCGTTGAACCACGGCGGGGCCACCAGGCCGCTCGGCGCCTGCCCCAGCACACGCGGACGCACGCGGTAGCGTGACCGGCTCTCCAGACCCGGTAGGCGGAGCACCCCCTGGTGCGCCAGCGGGCTGCGCTCCAGACAGGCCACCTCAAAGACACCCTCCGAGCCGTCCTGCGCGACCACGCCGTGCAGCCACATGGTCGCATCCCCGATCTCGTCGCGGTAGACCTTCCCGGTCAGCAGGGTGTGGCGGTGCTTCTTGTAATAGTCGACCCACAGCGCCAGGGCGTCAAGCTCGTCCTGGGTCACGCTCGTCAGGTCCCACTCAGCCCCCATGTGTCCCCACAAGGCGGTGCAGGCGCGGAAGCTGACGTCGTGCTGGCGGCCGGTGGTGTGCGAGCGGTGGGAGGCCACGTGGGTCCCCAGGCGCTCGGGGGCGATGAGCTGCTGGGTCCAGCGCACGATCGACTGGCGCTCGTGCGGGTCGATGTCATCGGAGACCCAGAAGCGCTGGGTGTGGCGCACCATCTCCAGGTCGATCCGCGCCCCGCCGGAGGAGCAGGACTCGATCTCCAGACCGGGGTGGTCAGCACGCAGGCGGTCCATGAGGGCCAGCGCCGCCCGGGTCTGCGCCGAGACACTGGCGCGCCCACCACGGGTGCGGTCCCCGCCGTCGAAGACGTCACGGTTGTGGTCCCACTTGATGTAGGAGATCGGATACTCGGTCAGCAGGGCGTCCATCTGCGAGTGCACGTGCTCCCAGGCCTCGGGGATCGCCAGGTTGAGCACGTACTGGTGGCGCCAGCTCAGCGGCAGCTCCTCGCCCGCCGCCATGATCCACTCCGGGTGAGCCCGGGCGACGTCGGAGTCGAGGTTGACCATCTCCGGCTCGAACCAGAGCCCGAACTGCATCCCGAGCCCGGTCACGTGGTCCACCAGCGGACCCAGCCCGTCCGGCCACACCTCGTCGGAGACCACCCAGTCGCCCAGGCCAGAGGTGTCGTCACGGCGCGAGCCGAACCAGCCGTCGTCGAGCACGTAACGCTCGATGCCCACCTTTGCGGCCAGGTCCGCCAGGCGCAGGAGGGTGGGCAGGGAGTGGTCAAAGTAGACGGCCTCCCACACGTTGAGCGTCACCGGCCGCTCGGGCGACGGCGAGGTGTCCAGGCTGCGCTGCCAGGTGTGCAGGCGCTGGGCTGCCTCATCCAGGCCGGTGCCGTGGACGAAGTGCAGCCACGGGCCGGTGTAGGACTCGCCGGGTGCCAGGCTGACCTCGCCGGGCATGAGCAGCTCACCGCCACCGAGGACCTGGTAGCCCTCAGGCAGGCGGTCCAAGTAGGTGCGGTGGTTGGCGGGGCAGGCCACGTGCAGCCCGCGCAGCTCGCCCCCACGGAAGTCGAAGCCCTCCTGGCCGCACACCAGGACGCCGGTGGCGTCAAAGCCTGTGCGGCCGTGCCTGCCCTCGCGCAGGTAGGTGCCGAAGGTCGCACGGTGGCGCTGGGGGCTGCGCTCACGCCCCCACCGCCCGGTCAGGTCCAGGACGTCATCGTGCTCCAGGGGCACCGGCAGCGCCAGGCTCAGCTCCTCCAGCGCGTACTCCCCCTCACCCTCGTTGGTGAGCGTGGCCCGCGCCTGGACGACGCCGCCAGCAGCCACATCGAGCTCCACGCTCAGGTCCAGCCCCGCACCGGCGTCCGCCATCTCGACGACGAGGCTGGCGCCCTCCAGGGACCGGACAGTCCCTTCCACGACCTCCTCCTCGCCGCCCTCAGCGTTGCGAGCCACCACCCTGGTCACCGTCAGGCGCGGGGACCAGGCCGTGCCGTCCGCGCGGCGCCCGACCAGCCCCGGCCGCCCCGACCAGCCGGTCCAGGCCGCCGGCAGGATGCTCGGCGCCGTGACGAGGTCCGGATCGTTGTCCACCTTCATCCGGGCGATCACGTCCTCCAGCGCGGCCAGTGCCTCCTCATCCAGCGGGCCGAGATCGGCACCCCAGTAGGGAACCGTGGGCAGGCCCGAGGGGTCAGTCGCCAGCACAAGCGAGGTGCCGTCATGGCGCAGGTGCACGGTACGAGTCAGCTTCATGCGTGGTCCTTGTTCTCGTGAGCTCTCATCCACAAGCGGCCGTCCGCCTCGACGCCGCCACGGCGACCGATCCCGGTCGCACCTCGAACTCTATACGCATAGAATGCTTCGTGGAAGCCCTTTCCACACAGGTTCGTTCCGCACAACGGCCCCAGCCCCACTCCCCGCTAGGCTGCCCGTACCAGCCACCGCCACCGAAGAACCACGAGATGACCCCGGACCACCGCCCTGCCTCACCGACCCAGGCTGACGTCGCCCGCGCGGCCGGCGTGAGCACCGCCGTCGTCTCCTACGTGGTCAACAACGGCCCCCGCCCGGTCTCACCCGAAGCCCGCGAGCGCGTGGAGGCAGCCATCCAGGCGCTTGGCTACAGCCCCAACGCCTCGGCGCGGGCCCTGCGCTCAGGAGCCTCCCGGTTGCTGGGCGTCTGCGCGCCAGGAGCGCGCAACCCCTACCACGCCGAGCTAGTCGAGCACGTGGCGACCGCGGCCGACCAGGCGGGCTACGGCACCCTGCTCATGACTACCGACGCCTCGCCCCGTCGCGAGGACGAGCTCATCACAGCGCTTATCGACCGCGGCGTGGACGGGCTCATCATTTCCCCCACCAAGGCGCCCCAGGCTTACGACCACCTCACACGCCACCTGCCCACCGCGCTGCTGTGCGCCGCCGCCCCCTCAGCCAGCCACCACACGATCGGAGCCGACCTTGAGGACGGCGCCCGGCAGGCGGTGACCCACCTCATCGGCCACGGGCACACCAGCATCGCCCTGCTCATGGCCCCGCTCGACTCCTGGGACCTCAACGGCCGCGTCCGGGGCTGGAAGGCCGCGCTGGCCGAGCACGACCTCCCCCAGGTCCTCATCGAGACCACCGAATGGAGCCGGGTCGCCGGCCGGCGCGCCATGCTCCAGCTCCTGGACACCCCCACGCCGCCGACGGCGGTGCTCGCCGGATCCGACCTGCTGGCCCTGGGCGCCCTGCGGGCCCTGTGGGAGCGGGGCATGACCGCGCCCCGGGACATGGCCCTGGTCTCCACCGACGGCACGGAGTCGGTCCTCATGAGTACCCCGCGGCTGACCACCCTGACCCAGCCCTTCGAGGCCATGGCCGCGGCCGCCGTCGATGCCGTCACCGAGCCGCAGCGCAAGGCCACGTTGACGCTGTTCCCCATGAGGCTGGAGACCGGCGAGTCCTGCGGATGCGCCTGACCATCCTCCGGCTGAGGATCGGAGCACCTTGCCTGCCGTCTGGGCAGGTTCTCCTCAGCAAGGCTCGGCTCATCTCATTAAGAAATACGGCACATGCGCAAGAACGGGCCTCCGGTTTTACGAAAAGACTCCGTCACTTTAGTTATGCATGCCATTTTTCGCCTGTCATTTCAACGTTTTATTTGACTCAAGGGAGTTGACGAATTTCGTCACTTGCCCACCGCTGGACACCGCGCCACCCTCGATTAACAACAACCGCACCGGCCATCGGCCGCTAGGAGAGGAACCGACTATGTCGACCGTCACTGCAATCAAGTCCTGCGCCACCACCACCTGCGCCTTCAACCACGGCGGCTGCACCGCCTTCGCCATCACCGTTGACGGCGAGGCCGCCTGCTCGACCTTCATCAACCTCGACGCTCGCGGCGGACTGCCCGTGGCCGAGGCTCACGTCGGCGCCTGCCAGCGCCTGGAGTGCGTCCACAACGCCGACCTCATGTGCACCGCCGAGGCGATCTCGATCGGCCAGGACAAGGCTGCCTGCCTGTCCTACGAGGCCCGCTGAGCGCAGACCTTCAGGAACCGAGCAGCTGCGCCACCAAGGCGTCCTGGACCATCTGCCGCAGGACCGGCGCCACCTGACAGGCCCGCTGGGTACCTGACGGCAGCTGGACCAGGATCGTGTCCACGCAGCTGCGACTCAGCCGCATGAGCGTGACCGCGTCCGGCGCCACGTCCACGCACAGCACGCGCCCCCACAGCGAGGAGCACAGGCCCTGAGCCGGTCGGTGGGAGCACACGAGGCCGGGCACGGTACCCTCGGCAACCCCCGAGCACAGGACGTCGAGCGCGCCGTCGCCCAGCTCGCCGATCTCCTCCTGGGCGCTGACCTCATCGAAGGCGCTCCACAGCAGCGCCGGGGAGCCCGCGGCGTCCGGGTCAAGAACCTCGGTCATGGCGTGCCCGGACACGCCCAGGGCGTCATGGACCATGACCCGCCCGGTCTCGATGACGCCCAGGCGCCCTCCTGGTGCCTGCGCCAGCGAAGCAAGCTCCAACAGGGGATCCTCACCCGTGATCGGGCAGTGGCAGCCGGCCGCCTCCCCGGCGAGCACGAGCTCAGTCTCGGCCTCCCCGAGCCAGGTGAGGGTGCCCAGCAAGTGAGCGCTCGCCGTCGTGATGCGCAGCCCCGCCTCGGCGGCCTCCAGGGTGACGTCGAGCCGGACCTCGGTGGCTGTTGCGCAACCCACCTGAGCCAGGGCATGCCCGGCTCCAGGGTGGGCAGCCACGAGAATCCGCCCGTCCGTGTCCAGGGCGTGCAGGGCGATGAGCGACTCGGCCTCGGCAAAGCGGTATGCGGTCACGGTGGCGCAGCCTGCCCCGGACAGGAGCCTGCGCGCCATGCGTCGCGAGGCCACGTCAAGCGGACTCACCAGCGGCTGCTCGGCCGGGCGATCGGCACGGTCAGACGGGGAGGGCTTGGCCGAGGGTGTCACGGTTCCTCTTCCTGGGACGGCTGATGTCTCAGGTAAGGCTAGCCTGACACCCCCGAAGGCGCCAGGCCCGTCTCGCTCACGCTCAGTCGCGCAGCCGAGCCAGCTCCTCAACCAGCTGCGGGACGACCTCCCGCACGTCACCGACGACGCCGTAGTCCGCCATCTCGAAGATCGGCGCCTCAGAGTCGTCGCACACAGCCACGATCGTGCCCGCACCCTGGATACCGCTGGTGTGGTGCACGGCGCCGGACACGCCCAGGCCGATGTACAGGCGCGGGGCGATCGACAACCCGGTCTGGCCGATCTGGGCGCTGCTCTCGATCCACCCCTCGTCACAGGCCACGCGCGTGGCGCCCACGGCCGCGCCCAGAGGGTCCGCCAGCGAGTGGACCAGGTCAAAGTCGCCGTCGACGCCGCGTCCGCCGACCACCACGGTGCGCGCCTGAGCCAGGTCCGGCCCCGAGGCGACCGAGGCCTGCTCACGCGAGACCAGGCGCACGGACAGGGACTGCGGGCTGATCGCGGGGTCAAGCACCTCCACGGCCAACGGCTCCGGCCGCACCTCGCGGTCCAGGTCCCCGCCCTCGATGCCCGCCGCGGCGAAGGCGCCAGGCCGCACGGCCAGGACCGGGGCAGCCTCGCCGGAAGAGGTCAGGCGCATCGTCGTGGACCAGGAACCGGACAGCACGAGCCTGGAGGCGTGCAGCGCGCCGTCGCGCACCTCAACCTCGGCCACGTCACAGGTGGCGGCCGAGCCCAGCACGACGGCGGCGCGACCGGCCAGCTCCTTGCCCCGGTAGTCCGAGACCACGAGGGCGGCAGCCGGGCGCACGCGGCGCACGGCAGCGACAAGGGCGTCCGCCGCCACGCCGGCCAGGGCCTGAGCCCCCTCCAGCTCGGCGGCGAGCAGGCGCGTGGCGCCGGCTGCTGCCAGCAGGGCGGAGGCGTCAGCACCCACCGTTCCCAGCACGAGGGCGACGACCTCCCCACTGGTCAGGTGCCGGGCTCCAGCCAGCAGGTCAAGCGCAGGGCCGGTGGGACGGGTGTCAGTGGTCTGGGCGGCCCCCAGGCCACCGGGGGCGTCAGCAGGGGCCTCAAGGTCGACCAGGACGAGGATCGGGTCAGTGAGCATGTCAGTCATCGCTTCTTCAGTCTCTCGCGTGCGGGTGTGCGGGGCGCGCCCGGCTCACACCAGCTTGTTGTCCACCAGCCAGGCGGCCAGGTCACGGCCTGCCTCGCCGGCGTCGGTGCGGATGATGCCGGCCTCGCGAGCCGGTCGGGCCTCGGAGTCGACGACGGCGATCGCCGGCCCGGCTCCCGCCTCCAGACCCAGCTCGGCCAGGTCCCAGGTGTCCACGGGCTTCTTCTTGGCCGCGCGCATAGCGGCGAAGTTGGGGTAGCGCGGCTCGTTGGCCTGGTCCGTCACCGAGACCAGCGCCGGGGTCGGGGCGGCCAGGACCTCGCGCAGGGTGCCGGTGGCACGCGTGACGAGCACCTCGCCGTCGTCGCTCGCCTCCAGGGCGCTGGCAAGGGTGAGGGCCGGCACGCCCAGGGCTGCGGCGAGCGCGCCGGGCAGCATCGAGGTCATTGAGTCCAGCGAGGCCATGCCTGTGATGACGAGGTCGACGTCACCGGTAGCCGCCTGGTCCTCCTCGCGCGGCGAGGCCGGGTCCACCCCACCGATGCGTGCAATCGCAGCAGCCAGCGTGCGGGCGGTCGCCACGACGTCGGCCCCCGCCAGGGACTCGTCGCTCACCAGCACGCCGGAGTCCGCCCCCATCTGCAGGGCGCGGCGCAGGCCGTCCTCAGCGTCCTCGGGACCCATGGTCAGGGCCACGACCTCACCGCCCAGCTCCTCGACCAGGGACACCGCAGCCTCGACGGCGTTCTCGTCAAGCTCGTTGAGGACGTCCTCCTCGCCTCGCACGAGGAACCCGTCCTCCATGCGGCGATCGGACTGGACGTCGGGGACGTGCTTGATGCAGACGACGATTTTCATGCAGCCAAGGTTGCCATACCCGCTCCCAAGCACCAGGGGGCCGAGGCCGCTTGAGACGCACCGCACCCCACGGACGCGCTCATGGCCGAGCCCGGTCCTGGCCCACGAGCCCGGCCATGAGAAGGCCCGCAACCTGCCATACGTGTGACACAGCACTGCCTCCAGGTTGTTCGTCCCACGGACTACGGAGACAATGACAGGCATGTCTGACTCGCCCACCGTGCTGCCTGCAGCCCTCAGCCCCGAGGACGCCCGCGACCGCACACGCCTGGGCGCCACCATCGAGGCCGACGGGACCAGCTTCGTCGTCGTCGCCCCTCACGCCACCGCCGTCGACCTGTGCCTGCTGCGCACCGACGGCACCGGCCGAGTCCTGGCTGAGGAGCGGATCGGCATGCACGGGCCCGGGCGCGGGGCGTGGGGCGCCTTCGTCCCCGGCGTGGGGGCAGGCCAGCGCTACGGCTACCGCGTCCACGGACCGTGGAGCCCTCACGAGGGCGTTCTCGCCAACCCGAACAAGCTTGTGCTCGATCCCTACGCCCGGGCGCTTGAAGGCGCCCCACAGCTGGGCCCGGAAATCTTCGCCCACGAGGTCGACGAGCAGCTGCGCCCGCTATCCCAGCCGATGACGCCCTCACCCCTGGACTCCGCCGGGCACGTGGCCATCGGCGTGGTCACCGGCCCACCCGCCTTCCCGGTGGTGCCCGGCCCCCGCACCGCGCCGGAGCAGACCGTGGTCTACGAGACCCACGTCAAGGGCCTGACCCATGACATGCCCGGGGTACCGCCTGAGCTGCGCGGTACCTACGCCGGTCTGGCCCACCCAGCGACGATCAGCTACCTCACCTCCCTGGGGGTGACCACGATCGAGCTGCTGCCCATCCAGGCCTCCTTCTCCGAGGTCTTTCTCCTCAAGCACTCGCGTACGAACTACTGGGGCTACTCCACGCTCAGCTACTTCGCCCCCGAGGCCTCTTACGCCACCGCCGCCGCGCGCGAGGCCGGCCCGCAGGCCGTGCTTGACGAGCTGCGGGGCATGGTCTCGATCCTCCACGAGGCCGGGCTCGAGGTCATCATGGACGTGGTCTACAACCACACCTGTGAGTCGGGCGTGGACGGACCGAGCCTGAGCCTGCGTGGCCTGGACAACCTGGAGTACTACCTCCACTCCCCCGGTCGCCCCGCCCAGTACGCCGACGTCACAGGCACCGGCAACACCGTGGACTTCCGCTCCACCCGGGCCGTCCAGCTGGCGCTGGACTCCCTGCGCTACTGGGTCAGCGAGATCGGCATGGACGGCTTCCGCTTTGACCTGGCGGCGACGCTGGGGCGTGAGGGCTCGGAGTTCAACCCGCGCCACGCCCTGCTGATCGGCATGGCCACGGACCCGGTGCTCCAGCGTGCCAAGCTCATTGCCGAGCCCTGGGACGTGGGGCCGGGTGGGTGGCGCACCGGTGAGTTCCCCGACCCCTTCCACGACTGGAACGACCGCTACCGCGGTACCGTGCGCTCCTTCTGGCTCTCTGACGTCTCCGCCCTGGCCAAGGGCCTGCCCGGTTCGGATCTGCGGGACCTGGCCACGCGGCTGTCAGGCAGCGCGGACCTGTTCTCCGGTGGGGAGTACCCCGGTGGCCGCGGACCGCTGGGCAGCGTCAGCTTCGTCACCGCCCACGACGGCTTCACCCTGCGCGACCTGGTCTCCTACGACTACAAGCACAACGAGGCCAACGGGGAGGACAACCGCGACGGCACCGATGACAACCGCTCGTGGAACCACGGCTTCGAGGGACCGGTGCCTGAGGGCATGGACGGCGGCCCGATCGAGGTGCTGCGGCGCCGTTCCACCCGCAATGTGCTGGGCACGCTGCTGGTCTCGGCGGGCACGCCCATGTTGCTGGGCGGGGACGAGATCGGCCGTAGCCAAGGCGGGAACAACAATTCCTACTGCCAGGACTCGCCGGTGTCCTGGTACGACTGGGACCTGGCCACCTGGCAGCGTGACATCCTGGCCACCACCCGCTACCTGCTGCGGCTGCGCCGTGAGCATCCCGTCATGCGCCCGACCGTCTTCGCCACCGGTCAGCCGGTGGGCGAGGACACGATCGCGGACCTGGCCTGGTACCGCGGGGACGGTGAGGCGATGGAGACCGCGCAGTGGCACAACCCGCACACGCGCGTGGTCCAGATGCTGCGCTCGGGCGCCCCGGTAGGCGATGACGACCTGCTCGTGGTCATCAACGGCTCGCTGGACCAGGTGGAGGTGACGCTGCCTGGCGCGCACGGTCGCGACTGGCACCTGACCTGGGACTCCTCGTGGGCGGTACCACGCCCGCACACCTCAGCCTTCGCGCTGGCGCGCCGGGTTGGGCGCGGGCCCGCCGGCCGGGCGCATGTGGCGGCCTCGGTGGAGGCGCAGGCCGCGCGGACTGGTATGACAGACTGCCGTCAGGACCGCCCCGGGGACACCACGACCCTGGACGCGCTGAGCCTACGGCTGTACCTGTCCGGCGAGCAGCTCGTCTAGAGGGGCTCTCCTAGAAGGGCTCGTCTAGAGGGGCTGGTCTAACGGGGCTGATCGAGAGGAGCTCAGCTCAGTGCTCTTCCGTGGGAGGTCGCAAATGCTGCTGCGAGGAGGAGCGGACCTGGCAGGGTGTCTGCCTGCGGCAGGCTGCCGACGCTGACCCGGCCACAGGCGCCGGTTCTTCCTACTGCCGTTGGTCTGCCTGCCGATGCCAGCCCGCCCTGCCGCCACCCGCCTGCCCACGGAAGCCAGCCCGCCTCCAGACGCCTGCCCGTCCTACCACCACCGACCTCGCGCCGCGCATAGTCCACCTAGCGGCGTGCTTTCATCTCGTTGGGGCGTGCTTTGCTGACTGGACCGGCGTTCTGCTGATTGGTGCGTACTTGTCAGGCGCTGGCAGGCACGCACCAATCAACAGGGCACGTAGCAATCGACAACCGTGCGTCTCAAAGCAGGATCCGCTGCCCGCACGGGCCGTGGGCAGGCACGCCACAGTCATCCAAAGCACGCCACAGTCATCCAAAGCACGCCGCAGTCGCCGATGCACGCCGCCATGACCGATGCGCGTCATTATCGGGACGGTGGGGTCACCCAGGCACGCCGCCGGCAGCCACGCCACAGTCACCCAAAGCACGCCGCAGTCGTCGAAACACGCCGCCATCGCGACGGTGGGGCGCCAGACGTCACCCAGGTACGCAGCCATCACCCAGCCACGCCGCCATCATGGCGCGGCTCAGGAAAGGACACGTTGACGGCCCACAGCGCCGGTGCGCTATCAGCCCTAGCGTGGGACCCTCGGCTCGAAGCCGGTGGGCCCTCGCCTAGGATGGCGCCATGACGCAGACTCCGGAGCCCACCGCCCCCACCAAGGCCGAGGAGGCGCTTGCCGGCGCCACCTCTGGCGCCTCCCTCGCCCGTTCCATGGCTCGCAGCACCGAGATCGAGGCGGACCTGGACGTCAACCCCGGCCGCTACCGCATGCTCACCGGCGTGCGCCCCACCGGCAACATGCACCTGGGGCACTACTTCGGCACCATGCACTCCTGGGCCAAGATCCAGGACCGCGGTGTGGATACCTGGATCCTCGTGGCCGACTACCAGGTCATCACGGACCGCGACGGCGTGGGTCCTATCCGCGAGCGCGTCCTGTCCCTGGTGGCGGACTCCCTGGCCGTGGGCGTAGACCCCGAGCGTTCCACGATCTTTGCGCACTCGGCAGTGCCCGAGGAGAACCAGCTCATGCTGCCTTTCCTCTCCCTGGTCACCGAGTCCGAGCTGCACCGCAACCCCACCGTCAAGTCTGAGCTGGAGGCTACTGACGGCCGGGCGATGACCGGCCTCATGCTCACCTACCCCGTTCACCAGGCGGCGGACATCCTCTTCTGCCAGGCCAACCTCGTTCCCGTGGGCAAGGACCAGCTCCCCCACCTGGAGCAGGCACGTCTGATCGCCCAGCGCTTTGACAAGCGCTACGGGCGCGCGGTCAAGGAGCACCCGGTCTTCCGCCGCCCCGAGGCCCTGCTGTCTGAGGCCCCGCTGCTGCTGGGTCTGGACGGGGAGAAGATGAGCAAGTCGCGCCACAACACCATCGAGCTGCGCATGAGCGCGGACGAGACCGCCAAGGCGCTGAAGAAGGCCAAGACGGATTCTGAGCGCGTCATCACCTACGACCCGGTCGGCCGCCCGGAGGTGGCCAACCTGCTGACGCTGGCCTCTCTGTGCGGCGCGGGCACGCCCGAGGAGATCGCCGAGCGCATCGGTGACGGCGGCGCCGGCACCCTGAAGAAGGTCACCACCGAGGCGGTCAACGAGTTCTTCGCTCCTATCCGTGCGCGTCGGGCCGAGCTGGCGGCGAATGAGGACTACCTGCTGCAGGTGCTCCACACCGGCAACGAGCGCGCCCGCGCGGTGGCGAGCCAGACCCTGGACGCCGTGCGCACCGCGATGCACATGGACTACTGACTGCTGTCACGATCCCGGGCGTTTTGCCTACGCCACCGCAGCAGCCCAGCGCTCCCCCTTGGAATGACGTCATCGGGTCGCTGATTCGGCGGTGATCCCCGGCCTGCCCGAACAGATCGCCCGGGGTCGTGATACTGAACCTGCGGGCGCGCACCGTCGGGTAGCCTTGTGCCTGTGACGCGCAACACCAGTTCCAAGCCCCGGTCCGTTTCCACCAGCCACGGCGCTCGCCCGCGCCCCTCGGCCGCGTCCGCCGCAGCGGGGCAGGCAGCTCCCACCGCCCCGGCCTGCGCCGTACCAACCCCGGAACCGGCGCCTTTCTCCCTCATCGGGCGCATCCCGGTTACTGAGGTCTTCCCCGTGGTCGAGGACGGGCGCTGGCCGTCCAAGGCAGTGGTCGGCGAGGTCTTCCCTGTACGTGCCACGGTCTTCCGCGAGGGCCACGACCGCTTCGGAGCCACCGCGGTCCTCATCCGTCCCGACGGTACCGAGGGCCCCAGCGTGCGCATGGCGGACATCGCCCCGGGCCTGGACCGCTACGAGGGCCGCCTGGCCGCGGACGAGCCCGGAGACTGGGGCCTGCGCGTGGAGGGCTGGTCTGACCCCTATGCCACCTGGCGTCACGATGCCGAGATCAAGGTCCCGGCCGGTATCGATGTTGCCCTCATGCTGGAGGAGGGCGCTCGCGTCCTCACCCGCGCCGCCGAGGTCCCCGGCCGCCCCGCCGACGACGTCGCTCGCCTGACCTTGGCCGCCGCCACCCTGCGCGACCAGGCCCGTCCCACCCACGAGCGCCTAGGCGCCGGCATCGCCCCGGAGGTCACCGAGGCCCTGGAGCGTCTGCCCCTGCGTGACTACGTCTCACCGTCACCCACCTACCCCCTCCAGGTGGACCGTCCCCGTGCCCTGACCGGCTCGTGGTACGAGATCTTCCCGCGCTCGCTGGGCGCGCGCGTGGACGAGCACGGGCACTGGACGTCCGGCACCTTGCGCACGGCGATCAAGGGCCTGGACCGTATCGCCGCCATGGGCTTCGACGTCCTCTACCTCACGCCCATCTCCCCGATTGGCGTGACCAACCGCAAGGGTCGTAACAACACCCTGACCGCCCGCGAGGGTGACCCGGGGTCGCCCTACGGCATCGGCTCACCCGATGGCGGCCACGACGCCATCCACCCCGAGCTGGGCACCTTCGAGGACTTTGACGCCCTGGTAGCGCGCTCGCACGAGCTGGGCATGGAGGTCGCCCTGGACCTGGCCCTGCAGTGCTCCCCCGACCACCCGTGGGTCACCGAGCACCCGGAGTGGTTCACGGTGCTCGCTGACGGCTCGATCGCCTACGCCGAGAACCCTCCCAAGAAGTACCAGGACATCTACCCCCTCAACTTTGACAACGACCCGGAGGGCATCTACCAGGCCATCCGCGAGGTGGTGGAGACCTGGATCGAGCACGGAGTGACGATCTTCCGTGTGGACAACCCCCACACCAAACCGCTCAGCTTCTGGCAGCGGCTGCTGCGCGAGGTCCACGCCGCCCACCCCGAGGTGCTCTTCCTGGCCGAGGCCTTCACCCGCCCGGCGATGATGCGCACGCTGGGCAAGATCGGCTTCCACCAGAGCTACACCTACTTCGCCTGGCGCAACACCAAGGAGGAGCTGACCGAGTACATGGTCGAGCTCTCCCAGGACACCGCCCATGTCCTGCGCCCGGCCTTCTGGCCCACCACGCACGACATCCTCACTCCCTTCATGACCAACGGGAAGGTGCCAGCCTTCAAGCTGCGGGCCGTACTCGCCGCCACGCTGTCCCCCACCTGGGGCATCTACTCCGGCTACGAGCTGGCCGAGTCCACCCCGCGCCCGGGCTACGAGGAGCAGATCGACAACGAGAAGTACGAACTCAAGCCCCGCGACTTCGCGGCGGCCCGGGCCAACGGCATCGAGGACCTGCTCACCCGGCTCAACGCCGCCCGCGCCGCCCACCCGGCCCTGCGCCAGCTGCGGGACGTGTGGTTCCACGGCACCAGCGATGACGCCCTCATCGCCTACTCCAAGCGGGTGGAGGCCGCTCACTCACCCACCGGGCGCGATGACGTGGTCCTCACGGTGGTCAACCTTGACCCCCACCACGCGCGCGAGGGCCAGGTCTACCTCGATATGGCACAGCTCGGCCTGCCGCCGGACTGTGGCCTGCGAGTGACCGACGAGCTGACCGGCGAGGTCTTCGCCTGGGGAGCCGTCAACTACGTGCGGCTGGATCCCTACGCCGGCCGAGCCGCCCACGTGCTGCACGTGGAGCCCTTGCGATGAGCCCGCGCCCCTGGCCGGGAACCGCCCAGATCCTGCCCGAGTTGCTCTCCTGGGCGTCCACGCGCCGCTGGTTCCCGCTCAAGTCCGGCCCGGCCCCGCAGGCCTCGACCACGCGCGTGGTGGTCGACGCCGAGCTGGCCCCCGGCGTCCATGACCTGGTCCTGGCCCTGCCTCGCCCCTCCCAGGGCGAGGCCGCCACAGGTGCCACAGGCGACGCAGCCGCCGGAACCGATGGAGCCACCGGCGTGGAGGACGTCCTCCTTCACGTCCCGCTCGTGGCGGAGGACGCCGACGCGCTGCCCGGCCTGACCGGTCCCAAGGAGGACGCCCAGGCGGCAGGTTTCGTCCTGGCGGACGGCACGAGCGCGATCGTGGACGCTCCCCACCACCCCGCCTTCTGGCAGGCCTGGGCCGCCGCTGCGATCGCCGCCGGCTCCACGCTGAGCGAGCAGGCGGCCACCGCGATCATCCAGCGCGCCGAGCGCCTGCACGTGACCACCGGGGAGCAGTCGAACACGAGCGTCATCCTGCCCGCGCCCACGGCCGGCCCTGGGCGAGATCCGGCCGCTGTCCCGCCCGAGGACCTGGCCACCGGCGACCTCATCGTCAAGCTCTTCCGCGTGCTCGCCCCCGGACGCAACCCCGACGTCGAGGTCTCGGTGGCGCTGGCCCGCAGCGGCTGGGACCGGGTACGCACGCCGGTGGCCTGGTCCGTCCTGGAGCTGCCCGGCACCGGGCAGGACGGCCAGGCCGCGACCGCCGACGGCGCCGTGGCCACCACCTTCGTCCCCCAGGCCACGGACGGTTTCGAGCTCTTCTGCTCCCTGGCAGGAAGCGACGACGGTGAAGGCGGGTCACGCCGTCTGCTCGCCACTGGGCTGGCTCGGGACCTGGGCGCCACGACCGCGCAGATGCACTCGTACCTGGCCGCCTCCTTGGGCGTGAGCGAGCCGGCAAGCCCCGCTGAGCTGCGCCGGGGCCTGGCCCAGCGCGCCCACTGGGCGCTGGCCGAGGTTCCCTCCCTCCAGGAGCGGCTGCCGGGCCTAGCCGACCACGTCGCCCAGGTCCTGGACGCCGTCGCAGCACTGGACCGCCTGGAGATGGCCACGCGCGTGCACGGCGACTACCACCTGGGCCAGACCCTGCACGAGGACCAGGACCCGGGGCGCTGGTACGTCCTGGACTTCGAGGGCGAGCCGTTGCGTCCGTTGGCTGACCGACGTCGGCCTGACCAGCCGCTGCGGGACGTGGCCGGGATGCTGCGCTCCTTCGACTACGCCGCCGCCGTCGGCCAGGCTCGCGACCCGCGGTGGCTGGAGGCGGTGCGTGAGGCCTTTACTGCCGGCTACCGCCAGGTGCGCCCGGCGGGCACGGCCGCGGCCCGCCACCGGGCCGACGTGCTGCTGGCGGCCCTGGAGCTGGACAAGGCGCTGTACGAGGCCGTCTACGAGGCTCGTAACCGTCCGGACTGGCTGACGATCCCGCTAGCTGGGATCAGACAGATCATCGGTACAAAATCCCCCGCCAAGGACTCTGCCCGTGGGAGAGTGGAGGTATGAACGACGTCACGCCCTCCCACGCTGCTGACCTGCCGACCGGCCCCGACGCCGCCGGGGTGCAGCCTGTTCCCGTCGAGTCCTGGGTCCTGTCAGACGTGGCCTACGCCCGTTACCACAACCCTCACGGGGTGCTGGGCGCCCACGTGGGCGAGGACGGCGTCACGGTGCGCACCGTGCGCCACCTGGCCGACGCCGTCGCCGTGGTCACCCAGGACGGCACCTACCCGGCCCGTCACGAGCAGGAGGGCGTGTGGGTTGCCGTCCTGCCCGGGGACACGGTCCCGGACTACCGCCTCGACGTGACCTACGGCGAGGAGACCACACGGGTGGATGACCCCTACCGCTTCCTGCCGACGCTGGGTGAGATGGACACCTATCTCATCTCCGAGGGTCGTCACGAGGAGCTGTGGGAGGTGCTGGGCGCCCACGTCAAGCACTACAACGGTCCCATGGGCGAGGTGGAGGGAACCGCCTTCGCGGTGTGGGCCCCCAATGCCCGGGCCGTGCGCGTGGTCGGCGACTTCAACTACTGGGACGGCACGGCCAGCGCGATGCGCTCGCTCGGCTCCTCCGGCGTGTGGGAGCTGTTCATCCCGGGCGTGGGGGTAGGTGCCCGCTACAAGTACGAGCTGTGCTTCGCCGACGGCTCGTGGCACCAGAAGGCTGACCCGATGGCGCGAGCCACCGAGGTGCCTCCGGCCACCGCCTCGGTGGTCACGGACCTCTTCCACTCCTGGCAGGACCAGGAGTGGATGGACCAGCGCAGCCAGGCCGATCCCCACGCCGGCCCGATGAGCATCTACGAGGTGCACATCGGCTCCTGGCGCCAGGGGCTGGGATACCGGGGACTGGCGGACGAGCTTGTGCCCTATGTCAAGGAGGCCGGCTTCACCCACGTGGAGTTCATGCCGGTGGCTGAGCACCCCTTCGGTGGCTCCTGGGGCTACCAGGTGACCGGTTACTACGCTCCGACGGCGCGATTCGGCACCCCTGACGACTTCCGGTACCTCGTGGACCGGCTCCACCAAGCCGGCATCGGCGTCATCCTGGACTGGGTGCCCGCCCACTTCCCCAAGGACGAGTGGGCGCTGGCTCGCTTTGACGGCACGGCCCTGTACGAAGACCCGGACCCCCAGCGCGGGGAGCACCCGGACTGGGGCACCTACATCTTCAACTTCGGGCGCAACGAGGTGCGCAACTTCCTCGTGGCCAACGCGCTGTACTGGCTGCAGGAGTTCCACATTGACGGCCTACGCGTGGACGCGGTGGCCTCGATGCTCTACCTGGACTACTCCCGCAAGGAAGGCCAGTGGCACCCCAACCAGTTCGGTGGCCGGGAGAACCTGGAGGCCATCAGCTTCCTGCAGGAGGCCACCGCCACCGCCTACCGCAAGAACCCGGGGATCGTCATGATCGCCGAGGAGTCCACCGCATGGCCGGGCGTGACCGCACCCACCGAGTACGGGGGCCTGGGCTTCGGGCTGAAGTGGAACATGGGGTGGATGAATGACACCCTGCGCTACCTGGCGGAGGAGCCGATCAACCGGCGCTACCACCACGGAGAGCTGACCTTCTCCCTGGTCTACGCCTTCTCCGAGCAGTTCGTCCTGCCGCTCAGCCACGACGAGGTCGTCCATGGCAAGGGCTCGCTGCTGTCGAAGATGCCGGGTGATCCCTGGCAGGAGCTGGCCGGTCTGCGGGCCCTGTACGCCTACCAGTGGTCTCACCCGGGCAAGCAGCTGCTCTTCATGGGCCAGGAGTTCGGTCAGGGTGCGGAGTGGAACGCGGAGAACTCGCTGGACTGGTGGATCCTGGATGATCCGGGCCACCAGGGCCTGCTCCACCTGGTGCGTGATCTCAACGCCTTCTACCAGGACTCACCCGCACTGTGGGCGGATGACTTCTCCCACCGCGGCTTTGAGTGGATCGAGGCCGGGGACGGGGACCACAACGTCCTGTCCTACCTGCGCAAGGGGGTCGGCCCGGATGGCCGGGCGGACCTGGTGGTGGCGATCGTCAACTTCGCCGGCACCCCGCACGAGGGTTACCGCGTGGGGCTGCCCTTCGCCGGAGGCTGGGACGAGGTCATCAACACCGACGCCGTGGACTACGGCGGCTCAGGCGTGGGCAACCTCGGGCACGTCGAGGCTGAGGAGCTGCCGTGGAACGGCCGACCGGCCTCGGTGCGCCTGCGCGTTCCCCCGATGGGGGCGATCTTCCTGCGTCCTAGCAGGGACTAAGACCGATACTCGGGGCCGGGAGCACGTCTCCCGGCCCCGACCGGTCTGCCCCGACCCACCGCCCCCGCCAGGTCTTCTCGCTCCTCTCCCCCGTCCCCGCCCTCTTCCTGTTCTCTCCCCGTCCTCCCCCCACCCCCTCCTCTCCTCCGTCCACTCGGCCTCCTCCCCAGCTTCCATCCCTTCCCACCACCTGCACAGTCACGACTGACGCGAAAGATCGTGCCGAGATGACACAGCCCCCATAGCCATCAGCAGCATCAGGCAGCCAGGCCTCCCCCGGCGCCACTCCGTCTCAGGCGGCACCGTTTCCTCTGAGCTCACACAACGCCGCGACCGCACCGACCGCTCCTGGACCAGCAGGCGCTCCGGCCCGGCTCCAGCCGCTCAGCTCAGCCTCGTCAGCCCCCCGCTTTCACGCCGTCGGCCGCCACGGCCCCAGGCTCGACGGCGCAGGCGCCAGGTCCCGCAAGACCGTCCAGCTTCCCGGGGGCTCCGGGACAGGGAGGGATGCCAGGCCAGCCTGCGCAGTCAGGTGCCCCGTTCCAGCCCGGGCAGCCGGGTCAACCAGGGCAGCCGGGCCAACCCGGACAGCCCGCCGAACCCATGTACCCGGGCCAACCCGGTCAGGCTCGCCCGTCCTCCCGCCCGAGTTCGGGCACCATCGTCGCGATCGCGCTCGGCGCCCTCCTCCTCATCCTCATCCTGGCTGGCGGAGGGCTGTGGTGGGCCAAGTCCCAGCACACCGCCGAGGCCCTTGTCCGTGACTACGTCGAGGCGATCGCTGATGGCCGGGCAGATGATGCCACCGACATGATTCCCCTCATGGACTCTGGGGACGTAGACCTGACCTACCTGCGCGACAGCTACCTTCTCAACGCCGACTCCCGCATCACGATCGACCGGGTCTGGACCTCGCAGGCCCCCGACGGCGCGCAGGCCGTGGTCAGCGTCGGCTACAGCCTGGACGGGGCCTCCTACCGCTTCGACTTCGAGGTGGTGCGCACAGGCAAGACCCTGGGGATCCTCGATCACTGGGAGATCCGCACCCCCATGGTCAGCCAGATGAGTATTGCCACGGGAGGGATCGACTACTACGTCTTCAGTGGCGGCTCAAGCTACCTCGATACCAACAGCACGTTGACCTACTTCGTCTATCCGGCCCTCTACTCCCTCACGCTCAGCAACGCGGGCATCGAGGACACGATCCCTGTCCAGGCAGCAGCGCAGCCAGACGCCATCTCATCGACGCAGACCACGAGCTGGGGCTGGACTCCGGCTCCGGCGGATCCAGCTCGTCTGACGGCTCCAACGGCTCCACCAGCGGTGATTCCCTGACCTCCACGGACGCCGGATCCTCCCAGACCCTTGACGTCAGCAGGTATGAGTCCCAGGCGCTGGCGGCGGCGGTCGACTTCGTCAACACCTGTGGCTCAGTCAAGGACGCCGCGAACCTCACCGCCTCCTGCCCCACCGAGGTCCGTAGCACGAGCCTGTACTGGCTCAAGACCACGCAGACCCCCACCAAGATCGTCTCGACCTCGGGCTCCCGCTTCACCACGGACGAGGCGGTGATCGAGGTCCAGGAGATCGCGACAGACGCCAACCCCAACCCACCCAGGATCAACCTGCGTTTCACCGTCACCGGCACGATGACCATGGATTCCTCGGGCCAGCCCAGCTTCGCGCTGTCCTACTCCTACGCGAGCTAGCAGGTTGGTCAGGCCCCTCACCCACGCACCTGCACACTCGCCGTCAGGAGGAGCTGGCGCCGACGCCGTCCGGTGGAGTTTCGCCGTCGGCCAGGCTTTGTGCCCAGGCAGATTTCAGCCACAGCAGGTAGGCTGTACACGTTGCTGCAAGCAGTTTCAGCAACGTTCATCCGTCGTATGGACAAGGGATAGACAATGACGCAGAACCTGGCCTCCACCGTGCCCTCTCAGGTGCGGGCGGTTTCCGGGCACCCCGCTGGCGCCTCCACGGAGATGGAGGTCTGGCAGGGGCTGTCGGCCGCCGTCGTCGATGCCATCGCGGACAACTGGTACGCCACCGAGCAGCGCTACCGGGCCGGCCGCATGGAGCACTACTTCTCCGCCGAGTTTCTCATGGGACGCGCCCTGCTCAACAACCTGACCAACCTCGGGCTCGTTGACGAGGCCGCCAAGGCCGTGGACTCCTTCGGCCGTAACCTCAGCGACGTCCTGGAGCAGGAGCCTGATGCAGCACTGGGCAACGGAGGCCTGGGCCGCCTGGCTGCCTGCTTCCTTGACTCCTGCGCCACCCTGGACCTGCCGGTGGCCGGCTACGGCATCCTCTACCGCTACGGCCTGTTCAAGCAGCTCTTCTCTGACGGCTTCCAGACCGAGCACCCCGACGCCTGGATGGAGGAGGGCTACCCCTTCGTCATCCGTCGTGAGGAGGCTCAGCGCATCGTCCGTTACAACGACCTGACCGTGCGCGCCATCCCCTACGACATGCCGATCACCGGCTACGGCACGAAGAACGTGGGCACCCTGCGCCTGTGGAAGGCCGAGAGCATGGAGGAGTTCGACTACGACGCCTTCAACTCCCAGCGCTTTACCGACGCGATCGTCGAGCGCGAGCGGACCGCGGACATCTCCCGCGTCCTCTACCCCAATGACACCACCTACGAGGGCAAGCTCCTGCGCGTGCGCCAGCAGTACTTCTTCTGCTCCGCCTCCCTGCAGGAGATCGTCGAGAACTACGTGACCCACCACGGTGAGGACCTGCGCGGATTCTCCGACTACAACGCCATCCAGCTCAATGACACCCACCCGGTGCTCGCCATCCCCGAGCTCATGCGCATCCTCATGGACGAGCACGGCCTGGGCTGGGACGACGCCTGGGCCGAGGTCACCAAGACCTTCGCCTACACCAACCACACCGTGCTGGCCGAGGCCCTGGAGACCTGGGAGATCTCCATCTTCGAGCGCCTGTTCCCGCGCGTGCTGGAGATCATCTACGAGATCGACCGTCGCTTCCGCCTGGATCTGGCCGAGCGCGGCGTGGACGAGGGCACCATCGACTACATGTCCCCGGTCCACGGCGGCATGGTCCACATGGCCTGGATCGCCTGCTACGCCTCCTACTCCATCAACGGCGTGGCCGCGCTGCACACCGAGATCATCAAGCGTGACACCCTCAAGCAGTGGCACGCGATCTGGCCCGAGCGCTTCAACAACAAGACCAATGGCGTGACCCCGCGCCGCTGGCTGCGCCAGTGCAACCCGCGTCTGTCCGCCCTGCTGGACGAGGTCACCGGCTCGGACGAGTGGGTGCGGGACCTGTCCATCCTGGCTCAGTACACCGACGCCGCAGACGAGACCGTCCTGGACCGCTTGGCGCAGGTCAAGCACGCCAACAAGGTGGACTTCGCTGCCTGGGTGGCCGCTCGCGAGGGCGTGGAGATCGACCCTGACGCCGTCTTCGACGTCCAGATCAAGCGCCTGCACGAGTACAAGCGCCAGCTCCTCAACGCCCTGTACATCCTGGACCTGTACTTCCGGATGAAGGAGGACCCGACGCTGGAGGTGCCCAAGCGCGTCTTCATCTTCGGCGCCAAGGCCGCCCCCGGCTACATCCGGGCCAAGGCCATCATCAAGCTCATCAACGCCATCGCTGAGCTCGTCAACAACGACCCCGTGGTCTCCCAGACGATCAAGGTCGTCTTCATCCACAACTACAACGTCTCCCCGGCTGAGCACATCATCCCGGCCGCCGACGTCTCCGAGCAGATCTCGATGGCCGGTAAGGAGGCCTCGGGTACCTCGAACATGAAGTTCATGATGAACGGGGCGCTGACGCTGGGCACGCTGGACGGGGCGAACGTCGAGATCCTGGACGCCGTGGGTGAGGACAACGCCTACATCTTCGGCGCCACCGACGACGAGCTGCCCACCCTGCGCGCCAGCTACGACCCGGTAGCCACCTACCAGACGGTCCCCGGCCTCAAGCGCGTCCTGGACGCCCTGACCGACGGCACGCTCCACGACAACGGCTCGGGCTGGTTCGCCGACCTGCGCCGCAGCCTGCTCGAGCCCAGCCACGAGCCGGCCGACGTCTACTACGTGCTCGGCGACTTCGCGGCCTACCGCGAGGCCAAGGACCGTATGGCGGCCGACTACGCCGACCAGCGCGCCTGGCAGCGCAAGGCCTGGATCAACATCACCCGCTCGGGCCGCTTCTCCTCCGACCGCACGATCAGCGACTACGCCCGCGAGGTGTGGAAGCTGACCCCGGAGCCGATCGCCTGATCCACTGGCCGCGTCTAGATCGCCTCTAGACCGACCCTTCATGTGAGAGACCGGCACCTACAGAGCTTGTAGGTGCCGGTCTCTCACATGAAGGGTCGGTTCAGATCCCAGGTCAGACTAGAACTCAGGTGTCAGGCCAGAGCACAGGCCTCAGAACAGCAGCGTGGCCAGCTGGCGGCGCGCCCGGGCAACCTCAGGGGTCTGCTGCCCGATGACGTCGAAGAGCTGGAGCAGCCGCACACGCGCCGTCTCCCGCTCCTGCCCGCTGTGGGAACGCACGGCATCCAGGGCGCGCCCCAGGGCACCGTTGACGTCCCCCAGCGCCAGCGCGGCGTCGGCACCGGCCAGCTGCGCCTCGACGTCGGCACCGTCGGCGTCAGCAGCAGCCAGCAGCGCGTTGGGGTCCTTGCCGTCCATCCGCGCGAGCATCCGGATCTGGTCACGCGCAACCTTGAGCTGATCGTCGCCGGGGTTCTGGGCGATGGCGTGGTCGTAAACCTCGATCGCGGCGTCAAAGTCACCCCGCTCAATCGCCTCGCGGGCCTCGCGCTCCACCTCGGTCTCCTCCGGCTCGGCCGGCTCAGCCTCGGGCGCACCGTCGACGGCGATGCGCCCGGTCACGCCGTTGGCCGCAGCCACCTGCAGGAGCTGGTCAAGCAACCCGCGCAGCTGGTCCTCGGGCATGGCGCCCTGGAACAACGGCATGGGCTGGCCAGCCAGCAGGGCGATCGCCGTGGGCACGGCCGTGGCCTGGAGGGCCTGCGCCACCTCAGGGGCGGCGTCGACGTCGACCCTCGCCAGCTCGAAGCGGCCGCCGTACTCGGTGGCCAGCTTCTCCAGCAGGCACGCCAACTCGGTGGAGGCCTGCGAGCGCGGGGTGTGGAGAACCACGACCACCGGCACCTGCGTGGAGACCTCAGCAACGTCACGCAGGTTCGTGGCGTCAATATCGACCACGAGCGGGGCCGGCAGAACCGGTCCCTCGCCGCCGGCAGCCCCGGCCTGCGGGCCGCCGGCGCCTGCAGCACCCGCCGCACCGCCCGGGCCTCCCGCCGCGCCGCCCCCAGCACCGGCGCCCTGGCGCGGTGCGAGGGAGGACAGGTCAACGGCTCCGAACATGCTCATCTGACGTTCTTCTTTCTTCCTGGTCCTGTGGCCACACGCTCATCCCGGTCAGGCACTGCCGCCGGGCGAGCATCCTTACTCAGACTCCTGGGGCGCGGCGGCGTCGTCGCGCGAGGCCGAGGCGAGCACGAGGTCCGCACCCAGCACCACCGCCGATCCCCCAGCCTCAGCCGAGGGGATCGAGAAGGCGATCATGACGTCGTAGGAGGCGGTCACGGTACCACGCACCTCAGTGTCACCGCCCAAAAGCTTGCCGACGTTCCCGCCGACGTTGAGCGTTGAGCCAGCCACGGTCTTGGTGTAGGTGGTGGCGAAGGACAGGGTCGTGGCCACCAGCGCCCCGCCCTCGGTGGTGCGCAGCCCCTTGAAACCGTCCTGGCCGGCGGTGGCGGTCACGGAGACCGTGCCCATGCCGGACAGGTCGACGCCGCGCTCGGAAGCCACGCGCTGGCGCAGGGAGTCGTCAGCAAAGCCCAGGGAGTTGTCCCCCTCCGGGTTGTTGAGGAGCTCGATATAGGCGGCCAGGACCTCCTGCGGGGTCGCCACGAGCCCCGTGGAGTCGGCGTCGACCTGCTCCGAGCCCACCGAGGCGGTGGAGGTGGCCGGCACCTCGACGCCGGCGAACAGACGCGCCCAGGACCACAGCTCGAAGCTGTCACGGGCCGTGTCCTGAGACAGGACGAGCAGGTAGGGCGGCTCGGTGTCTGAGACGGGCTCAGTGATGGTCAGGGCCGCCCGCGGGAAGCCAGCGGTCAGCCCCACCGCGCCGGCCTGGCTGGTGGTGGAGAAGGCGTGGATGAGGGAGTCGTCCCCCGCGGCCTGGGCGACGGCGTACTCGGCCGCGCGGACAC
This sequence comes from Actinomyces urogenitalis, assembly GCF_002861525.1. NCBI lineage: Bacteria > Bacillati > Actinomycetota > Actinomycetes > Actinomycetales > Actinomycetaceae > Actinomyces > Actinomyces urogenitalis. The sequence continues at coordinate 95,512 of NZ_PKHA01000009.1, forward strand.
GGGCGGCCGGTCCGGTGAGATAGCCGGCCAGGGCCTCGCGGTTCTTGGCGGAGTCCGCCGAGGACAGCCCCTGATCAATGCGCTCCAGGATCGCCGTGAGGCGATCGGCGTCCAGGACCGGGCGCGGGGTGGCACTCGTGATGACCGACGGCGTCGCAGGCACGTCCTGCGAGCAGGCGGCAAGCGTGGCGGCAGCGGCGGTGGCCGCGGCGCCGAGAAGGAAGTGGCGGCGGGTAGTCATCAGGCGTTCTCCTCACCCTCTGCGGCCGGGTCCACAGGGTCGATAACGGCGGTGTCCTGGCCGGCGCCCTCGTGCGCGGCGGACTGCGGCGCCTCGGCGTCGTCGGCTTCCTCAGCCTCCTCACCCTCCGGCGTGGCCTCAGGCTCAGCAGACTCGCTCGCCTCGGTGTCCTGGAGGGACTCAGCCGGGGCCTCGTCAGCCAGGCTCAGTGCCTCGGTAGTCTCCAGCTCGCGGCCGGCGCGCAGGGCGCGCACCGTCTCCTCGTCCAGGCTCGGGACGACGGCGGAGCCTCGCGGCGCGCCGGCGGCCTCCAGGGCCTCCTCGTCCGTCACGGGCTCGGCAGGCAGCTCAGTCTCCGTCCTCGCCTCCAAGCCGGCCTCCAGGCCGGGCTCCTGGGCGTCAGCCGACTGCGAGGAGCCCGCAGTCTCGTCAGCCTGGGGGACGGCCGGGGCGGCCACGCCGTCGACGTAGACGATGCCGGTGCGCGGGTCGATCCACTCCTCGCCGGCGGCCTCAGCGCGCTCCTTGTCCCGCACCTCGCGGCGGGTGAGCGGGCGGTTGGGGTCGTTGACGGCCGGGATGCCCATGGTGGCGGTCGAGTCTGCCGTGGCCAGGCGGGCGGCGCGCTCGGCGGCGCGCTGACGGCGCTGCTCGTCGGCGTGACGCATCTGGATGTCCAGCAGCAGGCCGAAGACGCCCAGCAGGATGAGGATGCCGCCGATGACCAGGCCCGGGATCAGCCAGGGCGTGGACACCGAGCGGGACCAGGTCAGGGTGAGCGTCGGCGCGGCGGCGCTGCCGTCCGTGGCGGCCAGGACCACGAGGTCGGAGTCCGTGGCGTCCAGGTCCATGGTCGCGGTGTCCGCCTCGGTGACCGAGGTCTGCCACACATCCGCGCCCGCCGGGTCAGCGCCCGAGCTGGTCAGCGCCGTGCAGCCCGCAGAAGCGGTGGCGGCCTCCCTCGGCGCGGCAGAGGCAGCCTCGCTGGCCTCCTCGGTGGCGGTTGAGGAAGCCGCGTCCGTGGCGCTGGCGCTCGCCGTCGCCGTCGGGTCTGCCTCGCAGCGCTCGGTGACCTCGGTGGTGGCCAGGGTCTTCCAGTCCTTCAGACCGGTCACTGAGAGGTACGGGTCGTCAGCGAGCCAGGCGTGGGCGTCAGCAGAGTAGCCCACGGCCAGGGTGACGTCCTGGCCCTGCGAGGTCGCGGTGACGGTGACGTCAGAGTTGACCAGTCCCAGGACGCCGGGCTCGACCAGGACGTAGGGCTGGTCGGTGGTGGCTGGCAGGGTCGCCTCGGCGGTCGAGCTCGGACGCCACACGGTGGCGGAGCACACGGCCAGGGCGATGACGACCAGTCCTGCGGCAGCGGCGATCGCACTCACGATACGTCGGTTCACGACGCGGTCTCCTTGCTTTAACGGACAGGGGCCCGACGCACCCGCCGCGAGGGCGGCTGGGGCGAGGCTGGGTGGCCGCACAGGAGGCGTGCTCCCGGGTCCACCTGGGCACTTCGGACAATCCAGAATCCCACGCGAGCGACCTTGGCGCAGCAATGACGGGCAAGATCACAGGATCCTGCGCCCTGAGCGGAACGACTCACAGTCCCGCTCCGGCCCGTCCTTCACCTCCAGGCCGCTCGTCCCGACGGCGTCGGCCGGCTCCGGCAGAGCGCCGCCGGCAAGCCCGGCCACGCCAGTTGGCACCGAAACAGCACAACGACGCCCGTCCCCGATACCCTGTCCTCGCAGACGGCGCGCGGCCGTCAGGAGAGAGGACACAGACGTGACTGACGGGACCGAGGCCTTCACGATCACGATGCGCGGTTACGACCGCGCCCAGGTTGACCAGCGGATCGAGACCCTGCGGCGTCAGCTCGCTGACGCCCGCCGCGAGGTCGAGAGCCTGGACCAGCGCACGATGACGTTGGCCGGCGAGCTTGCCGATGCCCAGCGCCGCCTGCGCGAGACGGACACCCCCTCCTACGCGGGCCTCGGGTCGCGGATCGAGCAGCTGCTGCGCAGTGCCGAGGAGCAGTCGGCCACGGTCCTGTCCAAGGCCAACGCCGAGGCCGAGACCCTCCTGGCCCGCACGCGCACCAACGCCAAGCGCGTGAGCGAGCAGGCTTCCACCGAGTCCGCCACGCTCCTGTCCGACGCCCGCCGCGACGCTGCCGAGCTGCGCTCTCAGGCCGAGGCGGAGTCCTCCACGACGCTGGCCAACGCCACGGCCCGGGCCGAGGAGATGGTCGCCTCCGCCCAGCGCAAGGCTGACCAGGTCACCGCCAAGGCGCAGGCTGAGGCCACCACCGTGCGTGACAGCGCCGAGCGTGAGGCCCAGCTCGTCGTCGCCCAGGCGAAGAAGGAGGCCACCGAGCTGCAGATCTCCGCCGAGCGCGAGGCCGCTGAGACCCGCCGCGCCGCCACGGCTGAGGCCGATGAGCTGCGTGCCACGAGCACCGAGGAGGCCGAGAAGCTTCGCTCTACCACGGCGGCTGAGGCCTCCACGCTGCTGGACAAGGCTCGCGCGGAGGCTGAGGCCCTGCGCCGCGAGGCCAAGGAGGAGACCACGACGCTGCGCCGCGCGGCCACTGCCGAGGCCGAGGCCGCGCGTGCGGAGGCCACCGAGCTGCGCCAGCAGACCAGCCTGGAGATCGCGGCCCAGCACGAGGCCGCTGCCCAGGAGGACTCCGACGCGCACAAGGCTGCGGCCGAGCGCATCCGCGTCATGAACGAGCAGGCTCAGCAGCAGGCTGAGGAGGCTGAGGCTCGCCTCCAGGAGGCGATTGAGCGCGCCGAGGCCGTGCGTGTGCGGACCGACGCTGAGGCCCGCGACCGCCAGGCCGAGGCTGAGCGCCAGTCAGAGCAGATCCTGCAGGCCGCTCGTGCGCAGGCGGCTCAGATGCTGGAGTCCGCACGCGCCGACGGCGAGGCGCGCCTGTCTGCCGCCGAACGTCAGGTCGAGGAGCTCGAGCGCCAGCGCGACTCGGTGGCCAGCTACCTGGAGGAGATGCGCGGGGTCCTGGGCAACGCGGTGCCGCAGGTGCCGGTCTTCTCCGACGTCATCAACCAGGCCCTGCACCCTGCCGAGTCGGCCTCTGCCGCCTCCGCAGCCTCGGCCGGGGAGGCGCGCACACCGGCACCCGCCCCCACGGAGGCGGACCTGGCTGCCGCTCCGGGCGAGGGCGAGCAGACCACCGAGCCGGTGTCCGTTGAGAGCCTGCGCACCGAGCAGGCCGAGGAGCCTGCTTCGAAGGAGGCGACCTCGCAGGACGCGACCGAGGCCTGAGCCAACCGAGGTCTGAGGCCCTCAGGCCGTCCAGACGCGCCGAAGCAGTTCAGCGGCCTCTTCCTGGCTGACTCCCAGAGCACGCATCTGGGTCACGAAGGCGGAGGCCGCTTGCTGCGCCTGGGAGCCCGACTGGTCGCGGACAAAGGTACCCAGGCGTCCGCGTCCCTCGATCACGCCCTCGGCCTCCAGGGTCCGGTAGGCCTTGGCCACCGTGTTGACGGCTAGCCCCAGCTGGTTGGCCAGGGCGCGCGTGGACGGCAGGCGGGTGCCGGCTGCCAGGCTCCCCTCCTCCACCTGACGGCGTAGATCGTGGCAGATCTGGGCGAAAACCGGCTCGGCGGAGGCCGGGTCGACGGCGAGGGCAAGGTCCGGGGAGGTCGTCATGGCACCAGTGTGCGCCACGCCGGACGCCGTCGTGCGCTGGCCGAGGCCGAGACCGCGCCGTCACCCTCTACGCTGAGGCCATGACCGCTGACTCCCCCACGCCCCAGAGCCCTGACGACTCCAGCGAGGACTGGGCCGCACGCCGTCGTGAGGCTGCAGCAGAGCGTGCCCGGCTGCTCCAGGCCCGCCAGGCGGCTGAGCATGAGCGCGCCGGGCGCATCATCGCCCTTTTTCTGCAGGTCGCCCGCGCGGAGGGGCTCGCGCCGCAGCCGCTGCGCGTGCAGGGTTATGGCGGTGGCAGCGCGCGCACCGAGCTCAGTGGCTGGTACCTGCGTGCTGACCAGACGGTCGGCATCGATACCGATGGGCGCTTCTACGTGCTGTCGATGCGCCTGTCACTGCGCGAGAAGCTCATGGGTGCCAAGCCGGTGGCTGAACCTGCCCCGATGACGATCGGCGAGGGCGGCCGCGACGGGGACATCGTGCCGCTGCGTTTCGCCTTGGATCGGCTGCTGCCGGGCTGGGAGGAGCGCTCCCCCGAGCCCCTGCCCTGACCGCCCCGAAGCCCGCCGCCAACACACCGCCACCCCGCCCAACGCCGATTGCGGCGTGCCTTCACCCACGAGTACGTGCTTCCCCGATTCAGACGTGCCCAGGACGACCGCCCACGCACGCCACAATCACCAACCCGTACACCAATCCCCCAAAGCACGCCGCATTCACCAGCACCCAAGCCCCACAGGCACGCCGCAAACCCTCAACGCACGCCACAATCACCCAGCCGCGCACCACTCACCACAACCCCACCGGCCGAAGCCCACCGCCAACGCCTGGGCCGAGCAGCGCTCACCACAGATGGCGTTCCCAGCAGGAGGTGTGCCAGTGCCGGCGCTCTTCCAGCCCACGGTCGGTCCCAAAGAGTGACTCGTTGGACCAGGCCACCACATGCGGCGTCCCCACGATGATGGTGCGATTGCAGGCAGGGCAGGTGTACGGCTTGGAACCGCCCGAGACGTGACGAACGGTGAAGTCAGCTCCCCCAGGACCGGTCTGGGTACGTGGCATCGAGGACAAACGCTCCATCCGCAGCGGGATATGCCCTCCGCTGTAGGGACGCTTAGAGCTTCGCCTGGCCATGAGACCGACTCTAGCCCGCTGCTCAGCGCCGCTGCACCTGCCCCACCCCGTCGCTTCAGGCCCTGGACCGTCGATCACACGGCGCGCAGCATGGGGATCGACTGTTCAGGGCCTGAACCGACGCGAGGGTTCTCCCACCGCACGATCCCCGCAACGCACGCTCGACCGCACCCAGCCCCATCCAACTCCTCCAGCCCAGTTCCCCCAGCCCAACTCCCCCAACGCAACCTCCCCCCCCCCGAAAACACAGGTCCCGGCAGCCGCATACAGCAGCTGCCGGGACCTGTTGCCAGCCCAGGGGCGCTCAGCTCAGCACCCCGGGCTCACACGTGCTCACAGCACATGGAGTGGGACTCAGATGAGGCCCATCTCCTGCACGGCGTGCTTCTCCTCCAGGAGCTCAGCAGCCGAAGCGTCGATCTTGGCGCGGGAGAAGTCGTCAATCTCCAGGCCCTGGACGATCTTCCACTCGCCGTTCTCGCTGACGGCCGGGAAGGAGGAGATGATGCCCTCGGGCACACCATAGGAGCCGTCGGACATGACCGAGGCGGAGGTCCAGGAGTAGTCCTTGACGCCCAGGCACCAGTCACGGACGTGGTCGATCGCGGCCGAGGCAGCCGAGGCAGCCGAGGAGGCGCCGCGAGCGGCGATGATGGCCGCACCACGCTTGGCGACGGTGGGGATGAAGTCCTCCTCGACCCAGGCGCGGTCCGCGAGCAGCTCGGTAACGGGCTGGCCCTTGACGGTGGCGTGGGTCAGGTCCGGGTACTGCGTGGAGGAGTGGTTACCCCAGATGGTGACCTTGTCCAGGTCCGAGACGTGGGCACCGGTCTTGGCGGCCAGCTGGGCCAGGGCGCGGTTGTGGTCCAGGCGGGTCATGGCGGTGAAGCGCGAGGCCGGCACGTCCGGGGCGTGGGAGGCAGCGATGAGGGCGTTGGTGTTGGCCGGGTTGCCCACGACCAGGACCTTGATGTCCTCAGCGGCGCCGGCGTTGATGGCCTCACCCTGGGGGCCGAAGATGCCGCCGTTGGCCGACAGCAGGTCCGAGCGCTCCATGCCGGCCTTACGCGGCATCGAACCAACGAGGAAGGCGATGTTGGCGCCCTCGAAGGCCTTCTTCGGGTCGTCGAAGATGTCGACAGAGCCGAGCGTGGGGAAGGCGGAGTCGAACAGCTCCATGGCCGTGCCCTCGGCGGCCTTGACTGCCTGCGGGATCTCAAGCAGGCGCAGGTTGACGCGCTGGTCCGGGCCGAGCAGGGCGCCGGAGGCGATGCGGAACAGCAGCGCGTAACCGATGTTGCCGGCGGCACCGGTGACGGTGACGTTGACGGGGGCGTTAGCCATGAAGGACTCCTTCTAGGACTGGTTGGACTGACCAGGCCGTGCGCGCACGACCCAGTCACGCGGGCCGCGCGGGGCGCTGCCCATGGAAAAGCCTACGGCCCCGGGGCCGAGCGCGTCAGGGACGATGGGCGGTTCAGCGTTCGCCCGCGGCGTCATCCACGTCACACAGGACGCGCTGAGCTGACGTCTCCAGTATGTCCTCGCCCATGACATGCGCGATCTGAGCCCACAGTATCGATCCTGCACCTCGCCAACGCGAGCTCACGCCCCCGCCCGGGCGCTCCCAGCATCCCAACGAGTTTTTCAAACAACTCGCCAACAACTCCCCACCCGTCTAGCCCGACGGCGAAGCCAACCTTTCCCCGCTATCTCACCAAATCAGCCAGTTCTCCGTAGGTGTTCCACAGTTGTTTGCAGCCCTCGCCCCAACCTCGGTGTCCTAACCTCCGAGCCCCAGGCCCTCTGGCCACCCCAGACGCACTGTCGCCGCCGACGCTCAGGTCACCCTGCGCGTCGACGGCGACAGTATCGAGAAAGACAGCCTCAACCGAGGCCAAGCCAGCCCTAGCTGACCTACTTGTCGGCCTGGCCGTTAGCCTGCGCGGAGGCCGCCAGCGCCTCGGGGCTGACCACGCCCTCCACCGCTACACGGTTGAGGTAGGCAACCCCGTCGAAGGACAGCTCCCGGGTGTTCTCCGGGTCGCCCTCGGCACCGATCTGACCGCCCGCCATCTTGTCGATGACGATCGCGATCGCCCCGTCACCAGTGACGTTGGTCGCCGTACCGAAGGAGTCCAGCGCGATGTAGGTGGCGATCATGAGCGCCACCTGCGCGTCATCAAAGCCGAGCATCGAGGACAGCAGTCCGGTGGCCGCCATGATGGCACCACCGGGCACACCTGGCGCGGCCACCATGGTGATGCCGAGCATGAAGATGAAGCCGGCCCACTGCGTCACGGAGACGTCGATCCCCTGGGTCAGGCAGATGGCGAAGGCAAAGGCGAAGATCTTCGAGGTGGACCCGGCCAGGTGGATCGTGGCGCACAGCGGCACGGTGAAGGAGGCCACCGCGTCAGACACGCCGTTCTTCCTGGTCTGGGCAAGCGTGACCGGAATGGTCGCCGCCGAGGACGAGGTCCCCAGAGCCGTGAGGTAGGCCGGCAGCATGGTGACCAGTGCCTTGACCGGGTTCTTGCGCCCGATCGCCCCAGCCACGCCGTACTGCACGCTGAGGATGACGACCTCCAGCACGAGCACCACAACCACCACGCGCAGCAAGGTGCGCATGATCGCCCAGGCCTCACCGGTGTAGGTGAGGTTCAAGAAGATGCCGAAGATGTGCAGCGGCAGCAGCGGGATGATGATCTTCTCGATGAGCGTGGTGATGATGGCACGGAACTCGATGAAGCCCTTGCGCAGCACACCGCGCGGCACCATGGACATCCCGATGCCGATCACGAAGCTGAGCAGCAGCGCCGTCATGACACCCACGGCCGCAGGCATCTCCACGGTGAAGTAAGTGGTCAGCGCGCTTCCCGGCTCCTCAACGTCGTCCAGGGAGTGCCCTCCCAGCAGGGAGGGGAAGACCGTGGCGCACATGAGGTAGGTGAGGAAGCCGGAGAAGAGGGTAGACCCGTAGGCGATCGCCGTGGTGATCCCGAGCCACTTGCCCGCCCCGCGCCCAAGGTCCGCGATAGCGGGAGTAACCAGGCCGATGATGATCAGCGGGATAGCGAAGTTGAGGAACTGGCTGAACAGGGCGGAGAAGGTCGCGAAGACGCGGCCGATCGCCTCGGGAACCAGAGGGTTACCGCCCACCTTGATCGAGCCCAGGACCAGGGCCAGGATGATGGCGACGATGACCCACACGAGGATCCCGCCCTTGGCAAGGAAACGTCGCAAGGCGGAGGGAGACGTGGATGCTACGGGAGTCTGCGTGCTCGACATGGAGCGCCTTCCGGTCACGGGGATGGGAACGGGCGGCAAACAAGCGCCCTGTGGGGCAGCATCGCATACCGGCTGCTCATCACGACGAGGAGTTTCGCGTGGTGAGCAGCAGTCTATGAGGTCGTGCGCCGCCTCACACGGTGAACAGCAGCTGGCACTCAGGAGGCGCTCAGACGATGGCGGGAAGGGTGGCGTACCAGCTCAGCGCCAGGACCGCTAGTCCCAGCAGGACGCCGAAGGCGACGTCGAAGCCACGCGAGCGGGCGGCGATCCATGTGCCATCGGGCCGCATGATGCGCACGATGGCGAGGACGATCACCTCCAGCCCCAGCCAGATGACGGCGATGCGGTTATAGCCGAGCATGGCGATGAGGGGCACGAGCAGGGTGGCCAGGGCCGTGGCGACCACGGCGAGCGTGGAGTAGGGCTCGTGGTGGCGCTCAGCCCAGCCGGGTCGCTTGTGGCGCAGGCAGGTCTTCTTGCCTGCCCGCTCACGCCCCTGGCCGTCACTCACGCAGGCCATGGTAACGATCCGGCCTGCGTGCGCGGCGACCGGCGGCGGCGCGCCGGGCAGTTTCCCGTGCCCGACGGCGCCGCCCCGGGCCCCGGATCAGTGGGCGAAGTGCCGGTTGCCGGTGAGGTACATAGTCACGCCCGCGGCCTTGGCCGCGGCGATGACCTCCTCGTCGCGGATAGACCCGCCGGGCTGGACCACGGCCTTGACGCCGGCGTCGATGAGCACCTGGAGGCCGTCAGCGAAGGGGAAGAAGGCGTCGGAGGCGGCCACGGCACCGCGGGCGCGCTCGGGCGCCTCGGCGTCCAGGATCTCGGAGGCGTCCGCCCCGCCGACGGCGCCCTTCTCCTGCTTGTCCGCGGCGGCGTCCCCGGTCTCACGCAGGCCCAGGGTGTTGGCGCGCTCGACGGCGAGCTTGCAGGAGTCCACGCGGTTGACCTGTCCCATGCCGACTCCCACAGTGGCCCCGCCCTTGGCGAGCAGGATGGCGTTGGAGCGCACGGAGCGGATGGTCTCCCAGGCGAAGCGCAGGTCTGCCAGGGTCTCCTCGTCCGCGGCCTCGCCGGCCACGAGCTCCCAGCTGGCGGGGTCGGTGTCCCCGGCCTGGTAGGTGTCCCGCTCCTGGATGACGGCGCCGCCGGAGACCTGCTTGATCTCGTAGCCCTCGCGCGTGGGAGGCTCGACGACGAGCAGGCGCAGGTTCTTCTTGGTGGACAGGATCTCGACGGCCTCGTCCTCGAAGGCGGGGGCGGCGACGACCTCGGTGAAGATGGGCTTGACCTGGCGTGCCATCTCGGCGGTGACGGTGGCGTTGGTGGCGATGACGCCGCCATAGGCGGAGACGGGGTCGCAGGCGTGGGCCAGGCGGTGGGCCTCGGCCACGTCCCCGGAGGCGGAGACAGCGATGCCGCAGGGGTTGGCGTGCTTGATGACGGCGACGGTGACGGCGTCACCGTGGTCGTAGGCGGCGCGCACGGCGGCGTCGGTGTCCGTGTAGTTGTTGTAGCTCATGGCCTTGCCGTGGAGCTGGCGGGCACCGGCCACTCCCCCGCGCTCGCCGACGGTGCGGTAGACGGCGGCGGCCTGGTGGGGGTTCTCGCCGTAGCGCAGGGTGTCCAGGCGCTCGTAGCCCACGCCCACGTAGCGGGCGGGTGCGGCCGGCGTGGTGGCGTCGCCGGGCTCCTCGGTCTGCTGGGCGAACCAGGTGGCCACCGCCGCGTCGTAGGCGGCGGTGTGGGCGTAGGCGGCGGCGGCCAGGCGCCGGCGCTGGGCGAGCGTGAAGCCGCCGGCGGCGACGGCCTGGGCGGCCTCGGCGTACTCGGCGGGGTCGGTGAGCACAGCGACGCCCGGGTGGTTCTTGGCGGCGGCGCGGATCATGGAGGGCCCGCCGATGTCGATCTGCTCGACGCAGGCGTCGAAGGGAGCGCCGGAGGCGACGGTGTCCGTGAAGGGGTAGAGGTTGACGACGACGAGGTCGATGGGGGTGACCTCCAGGTCGCTCAGCTGAGCCATGTGCTCGTGCTTGCGGCGGTCGGCGAGGATGCCGGCGTGAACGCGGGGGTGGAGGGTCTTGACGCGGCCCTCCAGGCACTCCGGGAAGCCGGTGACCTGCTCGACGGGCGTGACGGGCAGGCCGGCTCCGGCGATGGTGGCGGCGGTGGAGCCGGTGGAGACGATCTCGACGCCGGCCTCCACGAGGGCGCTGGCGAGCTCGGTCAGGCCCGTCTTGTCGTAGACGGAGATGAGGGCCCGGTGTACGGGGACCTGCTCGGGGTTGATCAGTCCCTCGGTGGGGACGGGCTTGGTGGGCACAGCCTGGGCTGTGGGGACGGACGACGGCGTAGCCATGCGCTCTCCTGGTGCGATCGGTCGGTAGGGCGCCCAGGCGGGCGACGCCCCTTCGGTGGATCGTGGTCGCTCCCCGGTGGTACCCCACCCTCGCCAGTTGCGACCGGGTGGAGTCTATCGCGCACTCTCCCCGCGGGCTGTGGCAGGAGGGCCGACGGCGGTGGGTAGCCGGCAAACGCCGGTGGGGCCGGCGGAGAGAGGATCTCTCCGCCGGCCCCACCGGGTCAGCGTCGGTCTAGTACCGCTCGCGATCAGGCCTCGTCACGACGACGCCGGGCCAGCAGCCCC